>DASZZY010000028.1:0-11595 GCA_036260395.1 Actinomycetota bacterium | reverse complement strand
CGCCCGGACGACCGCCTACTCGCTGCTGGCCATGGTGGCCGCGGCCAACGGCGCCATGCTGGCCGCGATCCTGGCGAACGACTTCTCGATCCGATACGTGGCCGAGAACTCCAGCCGCGCGACGCCGACGTTCTTCAAGGTGCTGTCGCTGTGGTCGGCCGACGAGGGCTCGCTGCTGCTGTGGAACCTGGTGCTGGCCGGCTACATCGCGGCCGTGGCCTTCCGGTTCCGCCGGCGCCACCCGGAGACGTTCCCGTGGGCCATGGCGGCGCTGTACGGCGTGTCGGTGTTCTACCTCGCGCTGGTGGTGGGGCCCGCGGACCCGTTCGCCGCACTGGCCACCGCCCCGCTCGACGGCCGCGGCCCACTGCCCCTGCTCCAGAACCACCCGCTGATGGCCGCGCACCCCCCGATGCTGTACCTCGGGTTCATCGGGCTGACGGTCCCGTTCGCCTTCGCCGTCGCCGCGCTGGTGACCGGCAACCTCTCCGATCGGTGGATCCGCCTGACGCGGCGCTGGACGCTCGCCGCGTGGACGTTCCTGACCGCCGGCCTGGTCCTGGGCGCCCTGTGGTCGTACGGCGTGCTGGGTTGGGGCGGGTACTGGGCCTGGGACCCGGTGGAGAACGTGGCGCTCCTGCCGTGGCTGGTGGCCACGGCCTTCCTCCACTCGGTGTTCCTCCAGGAGCGGCGCGGGATGCTCAAGGTCTGGAACCTCTCGCTGGTGGTCGGCGCGTTCGCGCTGACGACGTTCGCCACGTTCCTCACCCGGGGGAGCATCCTGGCCTCCGTCCACGCGTTCGCCGACTCCCTGGTGGGCCCCATGTACCTGGGGTTCCTGGTGCTGGTCCTGGTCGGGGGCTACGGAGGCATCGCGCTCCAGGCCTGGCGGCTCCGGTCGAGCGGGCGCCTGGAGTCGGCGCTGTCGCGCGAGGCCGCCTTCCTCGGGAACAACCTGGTGCTCGTGGGGATGACGCTCGTCGTCCTCCTGGGGACGATCTTCCCCCTGCTCGTCGAGGCCACCTCCGGACGACAGGTCACGGTCGGCGGCCCGTACTTCGAGCGGACCACGGCGCCGCTGATGCTGCTCCTGCTGTTCCTGATGGGCGTCGGGCCGCTCCTCTCCTGGCGCCGAGGGTCGCCCGCCGAGGCCCGGCGCCGCCTGACCGTCCCCGCCGCGGCCGGGGCGATCGCGATGCTGGCGCTGGCCGCCGCCGGGATGCGGCACGTGGCGGCCCTCCTGGCCTTCGGGCTCGCGACGTTCGCCGGGGTGGCCAACGGCGGCGAGCTGGTCCGCGGCGTGCGGGCCCGCGCCCGGGCCTCGCGGATGGGGCCGCTTCGAGCCCTGGGCGCGGCGGTGTCGGCGAACCGCCGCCTGTACGGGGGGCTGGTGGCGCACCTGGGCGTGGTCCTCGCGGCGGTGGCCATCACCGCGTCGTCGGCCTTCGGCGTCCAGTCGGAGGTCACGCTGCGGGAGGGCCGGGCCACCTCGTTCGCCGGGTACCGGCTGCGCTACGAGGGCGCCCGGATGGTCCGGGAGCCGCACCGCAACGTCGTGGTGGCCGACGTGGCGGTCGTCAGGGCCGGCGCGGCGGAGGGCACGCTGACGCCGTCGCTGAACCTGTACCCCGCGGCGTCGGAGCCGATCGGCACGCCGGCGGTGCGGTACGGCGTCCTGGCGGACCTGTACGTCTCGGTGCTGGGATTCGACGCCGAGGGAGGCAGCGCCACGTTCCGGCTGTTCCGCAACCCGGGGGTCAGCTGGCTGTGGGTCGGGGGCGCGGTCGTCGTCCTCGGCGGGCTGGTGGCCGGGTGGCCGGGCCGGCGGCCGGCGCCCGGCCGCACCCCGCGGCCGCTCGAGCGGGCGATGGAACGGGTGGGGTGATGGAGACGGACCGGCTGGACCCGACGGTGGCGGCGCCGGAAGCCGGGCCGGAGCCACCGCGCCGTCGCGGGCTCCTGCTCGGCGCGGTCCTCGGGGGCACCGGCCTGCTCGCGGCGCTGCTGGCGTTCGGCCTCACCCGCGACCCGACGGCGATCCGCTCACCCCTGATCGGCCGGCCGGCGCCGCCGTTCGAGCTGCCGGCGCTGGAGGGCGGCGGGACCGTGGGGCTCTCGGACCTGCGCGGCCAGGTGGTCGTGCTCAACTTCTGGGCATCCTGGTGCGCCCCGTGCCGCCAGGAGCACCCGGACCTCGCCAGGGCGTGGGAGCGCTTCCGCGACCGGGGCGTCGTGGTCGTCGGGGTCCTCTACCAGGACACCCCCGAGGCCGCCCGCCGGTACGTCGAGGAGCTCGGCGGCGGCTGGCCGCTGGCCCGCGACCCCGGCGGCCGCACGGCGATCGCCTACGGCGTGTACGGGATCCCGGAGACGTACTTCATCGCGCCGGACGGCACCGTGGCGTTCAAGCACGTCGGCGCGATCTCGTACGACGTCCTCGAGGACCGGATCCTCGAGCTGCTGGAGGAGCCCGGCGCGTGAGGGCGCCCGCCGGCCGGAGGATGGGGACCGCGGTCCTGGCCGCCGCCGCCCTGGCGGCAGCGGCGGCCCTCGCCGTGGCGGCGCTCCGCGGGCCCGAGCCGCCTCGAACCATGGACCACCGCGTCCACGCTGTCGCCGAGACGCTCCGGTGCCCGGTGTGCCAGAACCTGTCCGTCGCCGACTCGCCCGCGCCCCTCGCCCGGCAGATGCGCGAGACGATCGAGCGCCGGCTGCGGGCGGGACGCTCGCCCGATGAGATCCGGGCCGGGTTCGTGGCCGCCTACGGCGAGTGGATCCTCCAGGCGCCCCCGCCCCGGGGAGTGAACCTCCTGGCGTGGGTGATCCCTGCGGTGCTGTTCGTGGCGGGCGCGGCCCTGGTGGTCCTCACCGTCCGCCGCTGGGCCGGAGCCGGTCGGGCGGCAGCGAGCCCGCCGCCCCTGGCCGACGGCGACCGACGCCTGCTCGAGCGGGAGCTGGCCAGGGTCCGGGAGGAGGCCGAGTGACGGCGGTGGTCCTCCTGGCCGGAGCGGTCCTGGCCGCGGTGGCGGCCGCCGGCGTCCTGCGTCCGTTCCGGGCCGGCGTGGCGGGGGCGCCGGAGCGATTCCCCGATCCCCTGGAGGAGGAACGCGACGCCCTCCTGCGGTCGCTCCGCGACCTCGACGAGGACCGCCGGGCGGGCTCGCTCACCGAGGCGGGGTACCGGGCACTGCGGGCGGAGGCCGAGGCCAGGGCGGTCGCGGTCCTCCGCGCGCTCGAGGCTCGCGACGGGGACGGCCACGCGGCGGCGACGATGCGCGAGCTGCGGGCGCCGGCCGCCGCGGAGGCGGAGCCGCGGGGCGGCCGGGGGCGCTCCGGCGCCGCGGGGATCCTGATCCTGGCCGCCGTGATCGCCGGGGCCGCGCCGCTCCTGTGGAGCGCCGTGAGCCAGCGGTCCCCGGGACAGCCGGTCACCGGGACGGTGGGGGGCAACCCGCTGGCGGCGTTCGAGGAGCGGGTCCGCGAGCATCCCAACGACCTGGCCGCCCGGCTGGATCTCGGCGAGCGGTACCTGGCCGCCGGCAACGTGCGGGGGGCCGTCGAGCAGTACGTGGCGGCCCTGCAGATCGACCCCCGGAACGCGGAGGCCCACGCGCAGCTGGGGTTCGTGCTGTTCCGGGCCGGCCGGCCGGCGGACGGGCTCCGGGCCGTGGATCGGGCGCTGGAGCTCGAGCCGCGGTTCCCCCTGGCGCTGTTCTACCGGGGCGTGATCCTGCTCCAAGGGCTGGACCGCCCGGGTCCAGCCGCCGAAGCCTTCCGCGCCTACCTAGACGTCGCGCCGTTCGGCTCGTTTCGCGAGGACGCCCGGCGCCTGCTCGAGCGGGCCGAGCGGCGAGCCTAGGGCTCGATCAGCGGCAGGCCCACCTCGTCGTTCATCCGCCGCCGGAGCTCCACGGGGGAGGACACGACGAAGGCCTCCAGCGTCGGCCACACCGACGCGTGGAACAGGTGCCCGCCGAGGGCCGTGCCGTCGGTGCGGCTGACGACCACGTGGGCGTGAAGGCGCGGCCCCTCGTCGGTGACCGTGAGGTTGCCGAGCAGCGACAGCAGCTCCACCTGCTCGGCGAGCGTCATCCGGTCGTAGTCCTTGCGGTCCCGCTCGTAGAACCCGAACGTGACCTCCGAGAGCGCGCCGATCCCCGACACCCGGGCCGCCGTGACGCCCTGCTCCGCGGCGAACCCGGTCAGCCCCGCCACGACCTCCTCGCCGGGCTCGAGGACGACCACGAACGTATGCTCGTTGACCCGCCTGGCCTTCACGCGGTCACCTCCGCGGCGCCGCCGCTCCGGCACCCAGCCGATGGGCCGCTAGCCGACGCTCTGCCAGGCCGCGACCTTCGGGTGATCCTTGTCGACGGGCCCGACCTGCGCCGCGCCTCCCGGCGAGACGTAGCCGGCGATCTCCTCGCTGAAGAACTCGGCGTTGATCGGCGTGAACTCCTTCCACTCGTCCGGCACGTCGTCCTCGGCGAAGATGGCCGTGACCGGACACACCGGCTCGCACGCCGCGCAGTCGACGCACTCGTCCGGCTGGATGTAGAGCATCCGCCCACCCTCGTAGATGCAGTCCACGGGGCACTCGTCGACGCAGGCCCGGTCCTTCACGTCGATGCAGGGCTCGGTGATCGTGTAGGTCATCCGCTCTCTCCTTCCCCGGCCGCCTGCCGGCGACGAAGCATTCTTCCCAATTCCACGGTGCCAACCGTGCTTATGTGAGTTTACCCCCGACGGGGCGGTCGATGCGCTACCGCTCCACCGCCGGGTCGGGCGCCGCCGCCAGGATCGTGCCCGTGATCGACGAGACCGCCTCGAGGGCGGGGACCGGGTACACCACCACGAGGTCCGCGCCCGCGTCGCGGTACGCCGCCAGCCGAGCCAGCGCCTCGTCTCGGCCGCCCCACACGCACACCGCGCGCGCCAGGGCCTCCGGGGCGTCCGCGAGCCGGCCCGCCGCCAGGGCGCCTGCCGCCGCGGCCGCGGGCTCGCCCAGGCCCATGGCCTCGAACTGCCGGCGGTACTTCGGCATGGCCGCGTACCGGGCCGCGGCCTCGCGGAGGGCCGCGAGCGCCGTCGGCTCGTCGTGCCCGAGGCAGGCCCGGACGTAGACCGCCACGGCCACGTCACCGGGATCGCGGGCCGCGCGCTCCGCGCCGGCGCCCACCTCCGCGCGGGCCCGGGCCACCCGCTCTGGGGTGCACCAGTTGAGGAGCACGCCGTCCGCGACCTCGCCGGCCAGCTCGGTCATGCGAGGGCCGAGCGCCGCCAGGTACAGCGGAACGTCGGGGGCCGGATGGTCGAGCCCCGCGATCACCACCCGCCCTCCGGCCGGCTCCTCAGCGATGACGTCGCCACCACGAAGGGCCTCGCGCACGTCGGCCACGAACCGTCGCGTGGACTCGATCGGCCGACCGGACCCCAGGCCCAGGGTGAACCGCCCCCCGGACAGGTCGGCCACCGTGGCCGCGGCCAGCGCGGTGGTGTGGAGGTCGCGTCGGTCGATGCGGATGACGCCCGTGGCCAGCGCGATCTCCGACGTGGCGGCGGCGAACCCGGCCAGCGTCGAGAAGGCCTCTCGGGCCGCGATCTCCGGGACGAACACCGCCCGGTACCCGGTCTCCTCGGCGGTCTCCACGACGTCGACGACGTCGCGCCAGGCGAGCACCTCCTGCCGGACGCCGTCCGGCTCGCCGGCCGCCAGCCCGTAGCCGTTCAGGGCCACGGCGAGCGGGAGGCGGTTGTCGTCGGCCATCGCGCCGTGTCATCGTCGCACACCGATGTCCCAGGGCCCCCCGCCGGCGGCCGGCCCGGTGCTGGCCGAGGTCCGGTTCACCACCGCGGACGGCCTGTCGCTGGAGGGCGAGCTCCGCCGTCCCGATGGTCCCCCGCGCGGCACCGCCGTGCTCTGCCACCCCCACCCCCGCCACGGCGGGAGCAAGGACCATCCGCTGCTGTGGGCCATCCGAAACGACCTGGCCGCCCGGCGGGGGCTCGCCGTGCTGGGCTTCAACTTCCGGGGGACCATGGGGTCGGAGGGGTCGTTCGGTGGCGGCGAGGCCGAGGTCCTCGACGTGGCGGCGGCGGTCGACCGCGTCCGGGACGAGGCCGCCGGCCCCACCGCGCTCGTGGGGTGGTCGTTCGGCGCCTCCGTGGCCCTCCGGCACGCGACCGGCGACCACCGGCTGGGCGCCGTGGCGATGATCGCCCCGCCGCTGGGGGGGAGCGGCGTCGCGGTGCCGCCCCCGCCGCCGCCGTGGGAGCTGCAGGGCCTCGACGTCCCCGTCCTGCTCCTCGCCGGCTCCGAGGATCGCTTCTGCCGTGGGGCGGCGATCCGCTCGCTGGGAGAGCGCCTGCCCCGGGCGGAGGTCCGGATCCTCGCCGGCGCCGACCACTTCTTCGGACGCCGGGAGCGCGAGGTCGCGGAGGCCGTGGGGGGCTTCCTCGACGAGGCGCTGCGTCAGAGCCGCCCGTAGCGGTCCGGCGGGCGCGACGATCGCTCCCACTCGCGCCGGGCCCGCCGCAGGCGCGAGCGCATGAAGTAGTAGCCGGCCAGCCCCACGCCGACCACGAACAGGAACAACCCCACCGCCACGCCGGCCGCGATCTCCAGCACCCCGCCGAGGCTACCGGTCACCGCGGCGGCGATGAGGATGATCACGATGAGGAGGATCACGCCTCCATCCTCCCACGGCCGCCGCCGTGTGGCCGGTTCGGCGGCCGTCGGGCCGGGCAGAATCCAAGCGTGATCCACGTCGGGACCAGCGGCTGGCAGTACCGGGACTGGCGCGGACGCTTCTATCCCCAGGGCCTCTCCCAGCGCGAGTGGCTGCGGTTCTTCTCCGAGCGGTTCCCGGTCGTCGAGGTCAACAACACCTTCTACATGCTGCCCAAGGAGGAGACCTTCGTGCGGTGGCGGCAGGGATCGGCGGACGGCTTCACGTTCGTGATCAAGGCCAGCCGGTTCATCACCCATATCCGCCGGCTCGGCGACGCCCGCGACGCGGTCCGACTCATGTGGGGACGGTGCCGCCGGCTGGGCCGCAAGCTCGGGCCGGTGCTGTTCCAGCTGCCGCCCACCCTCCAGGCGGACCTGGACCGGCTGGAGTCGTTCATCCGCGTGCTGCCGCCCTCCATGCGCGCGGCGTTCGAGTTCCGGCACCCCTCCTGGGACACCGGCGAGACCCACGCGGTGCTCGACCGCCACGGCTGCGCGCTGGTCATCCCCGACCGCCCGGGGTCCCGGATCCCCCACGTCATCACCGGCGGGTGGTCGTACCTCCGGTTCCACCAGGGGCGCCGGACCGGCCCCGGGTACCCGCGGGCCAAGCTCCGCCGTTTCGCGGATCGGCTGGCCGATCACCGGGACGTCGAGACGTACGTGTTCTTCAACAACGACCCGCAGGGGGCCGCGGTGCGCGACGCCGCCACCCTCTCGGCGCTGCTGCGGGAGCGCGGCCTCGACGTGCGCGGCCCGGGCTAGGAGACCGCGGCGTCGGCGGCGGCCAGCCGCGGGAGGAGCACGCGGAACGACGCCCCTCCGCCGGGGACGTCCTCCACCCAGGCCCGACCGCCGTGGAGCTCCGCGAACCGCCCCACGAGCGACAGCCCGATGCCGCTGCCGGGGGTGTGCGGCGACACCTGCGGCCCGCGCTCGAACGGCTCGAAGATACGGCCCTTCAGCTCGTCGGGCACGCCGGGCCCCCGGTCGTCGACGGCGATGACGGCGCCGTCGCCCGTGTCGCGGACGCGCACGGTCACCGGGGTCCCGTCGGGCGTGTGTCGCGCCACGTTGATCAGCAGGTTCTCCACGATCCGCTCGACCTTGGGACCGTCGATCTCGACCACCGCGCGCTCGGCATCGACGGTGACGGGCCGCCGGCCCAGATCGGTCTCCGCGGCGACCTCGCGGACCAGGCTCGCCACGTCCACCCGCACCCGCCGCGGCTCGATGATGCCGCGGGCCAGTCGGTCCACGTCCAGCAGGTCCGAGAGGAACCGGTCGAGCTTTCGGGCGTTGGCGGCCAGGCGGTCGACCATGTCCTTCCGCTGGTCCGCCGACAGGCTCTCGTGCTGCTGCTCGAGCGTCAGGGCGAACCCGAGGATCGACGCCAACGGCGTCCGCAGCTCGTGGGAGACGGCCGTGAGGAAGGCGTTCTTCATCTCGTCGAGCGAGCGAAGGCGCTCGGCCGCCTGCCGCTCGCGCTCGTAGGCCGCCCGGAGCGCCTGTTCGGCGTGCTTCCGCTCGGAGACGTCGTACATCACGCCCTGGTAGTGGACGGGGCGCCCGTCGGTGTCCCGGACCACGACCGCCTCGTCCCGGATCCACACGACCCGACCGTCGCGGCTCAGCATCCGGTACTCCGTGGTCACCGGGCCGGCGGGCGGCGAGCGGCGGTCGGCCTCCTCCTCCTCGAGGACCCGGTCGCGGTCGTCGGGGTGCAGCCGGCGGAACCACAGCTCTGGGTCGGCGACCCATTCGTCCGCCCGGTACCCGAGGAGCCGCTCCATCTGGGGGCTGACGTAGTGCCAGTCGCCGAGGCGCCCGAACCCCGCGGTGTACGTGACGGCCGGGATGCGCTCCACGAGCGTCCGGTACCGCCCCTCGGCCTCCCGGAGCTGCTCCTCGGCGCGGCGGTGCCGGACCGCGGCGCCCAGCGTGTTGGCCATCGAGCGCAGGAAGTGCAGGTCGTCGGGCGTGAAGGTCCTGGGCTGCGTGTGGTGCGCGGCCAGGACCCCGAACGCGCCGCCCCGGCCGGGGATCGCCGCGCTCACGCTGCTGCGAACGCCGTGCCGGGCCTGGATGGCGCTCAGCGGGAACCGGTCCTCGGTGTCCGTGTCCTCGACCAGCACGGTGTCCTCGCAGACCAGCGTGTAGCCGGCCTGGGAGGTGGCGGGGACCTCCGCGCCCTCGACGCCCCGGCCCCAGCCCGTGGCGGCCCGGACGATGAGCCGTCCGTCCACCGACTCGATGACGGTCCCGAACTCGGCGGCCAGCCCCTGGGCCACGAGCCGGGCCGCCTCGCGCTCGAGCATCGGCACGTCGGCGCCGGACAGCGCCAGCTGGCCGAGCTCCGCCACCGCGGCCTGCTGGCCGGTCCGCGCGTCGAGGGCCCGCAGGACGTCATCGTCGGGGAGGGTCGCGCGGGCGACGGCCGCGGACGCGGCGGTGTGGGAGCCGCGACCGAATCCACGGTTCCACCGGCGACGGACATGGCGGGCGGCGGCGCGCAGGCGCCGGAGGTCGGGGCCGCGGGGTCGGCGGTCGATGTCCGTCATGGTCGGGAACGTACCACTCGAGGCATCGGCACCGATCATCCCGGGCTTGAGCGGGGGCTTGTGGCGCGGTCCCGTCCAACCCTCGTCGGCGGAGCGCGGATGGCGAACCCCGCGCCGCCGCGTCACTACACTGGCGCGGATGCGAGCTTTCCTCACGGGCGCCACGGGGTTCATCGGCGGCGTCGTGGCCCGGAAGCTCCGCCGGCGGGGGGACGACGTCATCGCGCTGGTGCGCTCGCCGGCCAGGGCGGCCGCGCTCCGCGACCTGGGGTGCGAGCTCGTGGAGGGGTCGCTGCGCGAGGCCGGCACGATCCTCGAGGGCCTTCGCGGCGCCGACGCCGCCTTCCACATCGCTGGCGCCTACCGGGCCGGCATCCCGGCGTCGGACCGCCCGACGATGCACGAGGCGAACGTGCTGGGGACCGAGCGGGTCCTCGACGCGGCCATCGAGGCCGGGGTGCGGCGCATCGTGTACGTCTCGACGGTGAACGTCTTCGGGAACACCCGGGGCCGGGTCGTGGACGAGACGTACCGGCGGGACGAGGCCGACGGGTTCCTGTCCTACTACGACGAGACGAAGTACCGGGCCCACCTCGTGGCCGAGGAGCGCATCGCGCGCGGGGCCCCGGTGGTGATCGCCCAGCCCGGCGGCGTCTACGGGCCCGGCGACCACTCCGATCTCGGCACGCTGATCGACCTCGTCAGGACCGGCAAGCTCAGGTTCAAGGCGTTCCCCGAGACCGGCTTCGTCTTCCTGCACGTCGATGACTGCGCCGACGGGATCGTTCTCGTCCATGACCAGGGGCGCCTCGGCCAGGCGTACGTCCTGGGAGGCGAGCGCAGCAGCCTGGGCCGCCTCATCGACACCATCGCGGAGCTGGCGGGCCGGCGGCCGCCCCGTGTGACGGTGCCCCCGGCCCTGGTCAAGGCGGCCATCCCGATCGGGCCGCTGGTCGGGAAGGTCATGGGGACCGGCCCGAACCTGCGCGAGCTGATCCGAGCCGCGGAGGGCGTGACCTACTGGGCGTCCGACGAGAAGGCCCGCCGCGAGCTGGGGTACGCGCCGCGGGACCTGATCACGGGGCTCCGCCAGACGCTGGCTGCCTGAGCGGCTCCCGGGCATAGACGCCCACGTGCCAGATCCAGTGGCGCTCGCGCCCCACCGGGCGGAACCCCTGCTCCCGCAGCAGCGCCTCGATCCGCCGGACGTCGTGGACGAAACCGCGGAACGGGTCGCGGCGCAGCGCGCGCCAGGCGTTGTCGAAGAAGAGCGCCACCCGCGAGAGGAGGCCCCTCGGGCCCCGCGACTCCGGCACCGAGAACGCGTACAGCGACCGCGCCAGCGGCGCCGAGGCCCGGACGAAGCGCTCGGCGTTCGGGTAGCAGCAGATCGACTTGTCGAGGACCACCGCGTCGTGCGCCTCGGCGCGGCCGGCGGCCGCATCGCCGACCTCGAACCGTGCCCGCCCGGCGAGGCCGGCCTGGGCGGCTCGCCGCCGGGCGACCTCGATGCTGGCCGCGGAGAGGTCGATGCCGGTGGTCCGGTCCGCTCCCCGTCGGAGGGCCTCCAGCGCCAGTCCCCCCGTGCCGCACCCCAGGTCGAGGACGGTCCGGCCCTCGATGCCCGCCCGCTCCAGCCGCTCGAGCAGGACGGAGGAGACCCCCGCCACGCCGTCGCCGGGATCGGCGCTCGCGCAGCACGGCTCGGCCTCGCGGTCGAAGAACGCTGCGATCGGCTCGGTGTCCACGCGTCCCCTGGGTCCCGGCGGCCGGCCGATCCTAGAGCGGGACGTGGGACAGGACCAGGATGCGGGGCTCGGTCATCTCCTCGATCGCGTACCGCAGCCCTTCGCGACCGTAGCCGGACTCCTTGGAGCCCCCGTACGGCATCTGGTCCGCCCGGAACGCCGACACGTCGTTGACGATCACGCCGCCGGCCACGATGTCGCGGTGCGCCTGGAACGCCAGGTCGATCGTCGAGGTGAACACTCCGGCGTGGAGGCCGAACGCCGTGCCGTTGACCTGGTCGACGGCCTCGTCGAACGTCTGGTACCGCGCCACGGTGGTCACCGGCCCGAAGATCTCCTCCCGGCACACCTCCATCTCCGGCCGGACGCCGCCGAGGACCGTCGGCGCGTAGAACGGGTCGCGGCGCTCGCCGCCGACCAGGACCTCCGCCCCCGCGGCGACGGCGTCGTTCACCATCGACTCCACCTTCTCCAGGGCGCCACGGTCGATCAGCGGCCCCACCTCGGTCTCGGGGTCCATCGGGTCGCCGACGTTCAGCGTCTCGACCTGCTTCAC
>DASZZY010000027.1:0-4692 GCA_036260395.1 Actinomycetota bacterium | reverse complement strand
CCCTGGACGCGCCCGACCCCGAGGACGTCCCAGCGAGCCTGCCCGAGGCCGCGGCGGCGGTGGCCCGGCGGATCCAGCTCGAGGTGCTGACCGGGGAGCTGAAGCATCTGGCGGACGCGATCGAGGCCGACCGCGATGTGGGAGGAGCCGACCTGCCGGGCGCCCGGGCGGTGGCCCGGGACATCGAGGCCGCGGAGGCCGCCGCGGCGGCGAACGGGCGCCCGGCGATGGATCCGCAGGACGCCGTCCGGCTGTTCCTCCAGGCCGACGTCGGGAGGGAGCGGATCTCGGAGGAGGTGGGGTCCGACCTGTTCACCGCCACGGCCAGCACCGCGGCGGCCGTGACGGTCTCGGCGGCCCAGGGGAAGCGGTCCGGCCTCGGCGGGATGCGCATGGTGCTGTCGGCGCTGCGCGGCCTGGTGCTCGGGCTCTACGTGCTGGCGAAGAGCGCGATGAGCAAGCGGCGCACGGCGCTGGCGGTGATGCTGACGCTGCTGGCCGCCGGCGGCGCCGTCGTGGCGTTCGCCATCCTCGACGAGGGGACGTCGGCCTGGCTGGTGTGGGCGGGGATCGGCGTGCTCCTGGCCGGGCTGGCGCTGGCCACGGCGCGGGCCGGGCCGTGGTGGGTCTTCGGCCTGATGGCCGCCACGGTGCTGCTCGCGCTGTCGCCATGGATCGTGCTGGAGGCCGTGGCGCTGTCCGACCCGGCCCGGGCCCGGCTCGCCGACGCCGCCCCGGTGTTCGCCGTGATCGTCGCGGTGCTGGGATCGATGCTGCTGGGACTGGTGCGCGCGGGCGCGCTGTCGTGGCTCCCCCGCGACAGCCGGCTGGCCGGGCAGGTGGTGGGGATCATCGGGCTCGGCGTCCTCATCGCCGTGGGGGCCGTGCTCCAGTGGTCCGCCGGCATCATGGCCGTGGCGGCCCTGGCGCTCGGCGCGCTCCTCGGGTGGAGCCTGCGGGACCTCACCTGGCGGGGCGCGGTGGCCTGGCTGGCCGCGGCGCCCGGCCGGCTGGCCGCGTGGGCCCGCTCGGACGGGCTGGAGCGCTTCGGGCGGCGGGCCGGCGCGGTGGCCGACGTGCTGGCCGTAGCGGGGGCGCTCGGCGCGCTGCTGGCCGTCCTGGTGCTGGCCGGGGCCGGGCCGCTGGCGATCGGCGTGGCGTTCGGGCTGCTGGGGGCGGCGGCCGGCCTGGTCCTCCGGCTGCTCCGCGCGGCCCGCGACGCCTGGGTGGCCGCCGAGCCCCCCGCCGGCGGCGCCGACACGGTATTCACGCTGCGGTGGGCGCCGGACGGCGCGCCGGACGGCCACGTCTACGACGTCGTCGTGCGCCCGCCCGGGGAGCGGCGGTTCGCCCCCTGGCGGTCCGACCGCCGGGACGGCAGCGTGGAGTTCGGCATGGCGGACCTGCCGGGCGGAAGGCCGGGGACCTACGCGTTCCGGGCCCGGCGCCGGCGGGTCCTCTCCGGGCGCCACTGGGGGTGGTCGCGCCCGGTGCGGGTGAAGATCGGGCGGACGCCGGCCGGGGCCACCCCGCCGCGGGCCGCAGCGCCCGCGGAGCCCCCGGCCGACGAGCCTGCCACGCCGCCGGCGTCCTGAACGGAGCCCGTCGGTACACTGGCCGGGTGAGCGCCTCCGGGTCGTCGCGCGCCGACCGGTTCCTCCGGGCCTGCCGCCGGGAGCCCGTGGACCGCACGCCGGTGTGGTTCATGCGCCAAGCGGGCCGCTACCTGCCCGAGTACCGCTCCCTCCGCGGCGACACCGACGTCCTCACGCTTACCCGCGACCCCCAGGCCGCCGCCGAGGTGGCGCTCCAGCCGGTCCGGCGCCTGGGCGTCGACGCCGCGATCCTGTTCTCCGACATCATGGTGCCCGTCGCCGCGGTCGGGATCGACGTCCGGATCGTGCGCGACCAGGGCCCCACACTGGCCGAGCCGTTCCGCTCGGACGTCGACGTGGCGCGGCTCCGGCCGCTCGAGCCCGAGGACGACATCCCGTTCACGCTGGAGACGATCCGCATC
Organism: Actinomycetota bacterium; assembly: GCA_036260395.1. Taxonomy (GTDB): domain Bacteria; phylum Actinomycetota; class UBA4738; order UBA4738; family CALAEC01; genus DASZZY01. The sequence continues at coordinate 2,675 of DASZZY010000027.1, read as the reverse complement.
CTCCGGAAGGAGCTCGAGGTCCCGCTGATCGGGTTCGCCGGCGCGCCGTTCACGATCGCCAGCTACCTGATCGAGGGACGGCCCTCGCGCGACCACGCCCGGACGAAGGCGCTGATGCACGGGGAGCCCCGGACCTGGGAGCGGCTGATGGAGGCGCTCTCGTCGCTGATGCTCGACTACCTCCGGGCCCAGGTCGAGGCCGGCGTCCAGGCTGTCCAGCTGTTCGACTCCTGGGCTGGGGCGCTCGATCGCGATGACTACGAGCGGGTCGTGCTGCCCTGGTCCCGCCGGATCTTCGAGGGGCTGGCCGGCGCCGGCGTCCCGCTGATCCACTTCGGCACCGGGACCGGCGAGCTGCTGGACCTGATGCGATCGGCCGGGGCCGACGTGGTCGGCGTCGACTGGCGGGTGCCGCTGGATCGCGCGTGGGAGCGGATCGGCCCCGACGCCGCCGTCCAGGGGAACCTCGACCCCGCGGCCTGCCTGGGCCCGTGGGAGGCCGTCGAGCGGAAGGCCCTCGACGTGCTCCGGCGCGCGGGCGGCCGCCCCGGCCACGTCTTCAACCTGGGGCACGGCGTCCTCCCCCAGACGCCGCCCGAGCACCTCGAGCGCCTGGTGGCCCTGGTCCACGAGCGGACGGAGGCGGGCGGTGGCTGAGCCGATCGGCCTGCTGGTGATGCACTACGGGACCCCATCGGGCCCGGACGATGTCGAGCGCTACTACACGGACATCCGCGGCGGGCGGCGGCCGTCCCCGGAGGCCCTCGAGGACCTGCGCCGGCGGTACGCGGCGATCGGCAACACGTTCCCTCTGGCCCGCATCACCCAGCAGCAGGCGGAGGCCCTGGAGAACGAGCTCAACGCCGGCGACGGCCCGCGGGTCCACGCGTACATCGGCGCCAAGCACTCGCCGCCGTTCGTGGCCGACGCCGTGGCCGAGATGCGCCGCGACGGCGTGTCGCGCGGGGTCGGGCTGGTCCTGGCCCCCCACTACTCGCGGATGTCGATCGGCGGGTACATCGACCGGGCGCGCCGGGCCGCGGAGGCCGAGGGCCCCCGGTTCACGTTCATCCAGTCGTGGCACGACCACCCGGCGTTCCTCGACGTGCTGGCCGAGCGGGTCCGCCAGGCGCGGGAGCGGCTCACGGAGGACGAGCGGCGGAGCGATCTGGTGCTGCTCACGGCCCACAGCCTCCCGGCCCGGATCGCCGACGAGGGCGACCCCTACCCCGGGCAGCTGCGGGCCACCGCGGAGGCCGTGGCCGGCCGCCTGGGACTGGAGCGGTTCGGCACCGCGTGGCAGAGCGCGGGGCGAACCCCCGAGCCGTGGTTGGGGCCGCCGCTCGAGGAGGTCGTCGAGAAGGCCGCCGCCGACGGCCACGCCGCGGTGGTGGTGTGCCCGTGCGGGTTCACCGCCGACCACCTGGAGATCCTCTACGACATCGACATCGAGGCCCGGGGGGTGGCGGGGCGGGCCGGCATCCGGCTGGAGCGGACCGAGTCGATGAACGCCGACCCGGCGTTCATCCGGGCGCTGGCCGAGGTCGTCCGCGACCACGTCGGGGCCACGGAACGGGGATGATGGAGGAGTGAGCGAGCCCCCCGAGGTGGCGCAGCCGGTGTTTGCGGCGTACCCGGTGTTCCGCCGCCGCGAGGACGCGGCCGTGGACCCCGTGGCGGCGGCCTCTGAGTGGGAGGTCCTCCTCAAGGACCGGGCCGACCGGATCACCGCGCGGGCCATCTACACCGCCTCGGGGTTCCGTCCCGACGCCGACCTGCTGCTGTGGCTGGTGGCTTCCTCGGCCGACGACGTCCAGGACTTGCTGGTCGAGATGCGCCGGACGGAGCTGGGCGCGGCCCTGGAGCTCACGCATTCGTTCGTCGGCGTGCACCGCCCGCCGGAGTTCAACCCCCAGCACGTCCCGGCGTTCCTCCGCGGCGAGCGGCCGCGCCGGTACCTGTGCGTGTACCCGTTCGTCCGGAGCGTGGAGTGGTACCTCCAGCCCGCCGAGGAGCGGGCCCGCCTCCTGGCCGAGCACGGCGAGATGGGGCGGGAGTTCCCGGACGTGCTTCCCAACACCACCAGCGCGTTCGGCCTCGGCGATTGGGAGTGGATCCTGGCGTTCGAGGCCGACGAGCTTCCGCGCCTCGTGGACTGCATCCGCCGGCTCCGCGACTCGGCCTCCCGGCGGTTCGTGAAGGTGGAGACCCCATTCGTGGTCGGCATCCGCAAGGAGCTGGCCGAGGTCGTGTCGGACCTGGCGTGACCCGCACGCCGATCGGCGACTACGCCCTACTGTCCGACTGCCATTCCGCCGTCCTGGTGAGCAAGCACGGCTCGGTGGACTGGCTGTGCTTCCCGCGGTTCGACTCACCGTCGGTGTTCGGGCGCCTCCTCGACGTGGACGGGGGCCACTGGTCGCTCCGGCCGGCCGGGGAGGCGTCGGTGACCCGGCGGTACCGCGACGGGACCATGGTGCTCGAGACGCGGTTCGAGTCGTCGAGCGGCGCGATGACCGTCGTGGACGCCAGAGCGCGCTGGCGCCTCGGATCGGTGCCGAGGACCGCGTCGACGCCTGGACCAAGGCCCGCGAGGACATCCGGCGGGCCATCGAGGAGCGGGCGTGGAGCGAGGGGCTCGGGGCGTTCGCCCAGGCGTTCGACTCCGACGTCCT
>DASZZY010000026.1:0-8015 GCA_036260395.1 Actinomycetota bacterium | reverse complement strand
CCGCGACCGGGCGCCGCCGCCGATCCAGGAGCACCTCGACGCGGAGACGGGCTCGGCCCGGCGTGACGGCGGACGCCGCAGACGCCGCCCGGCCGAGCGTGAGGTGCCGCAGGTCGCGGGCAGCCTGGCGCCGGGCCCCGGGAGCGAACTCCCGGAGGACCCCGGGGTATTCCCCGGCCCCCCAGGCCGCGGGATCGAGGAACGCCGCGGTGTACAGCCGGTCCATCGTGCCGCGCACGCCGCGGGCGGGGCCTCGGAGGTGGCGCGGCCGGGCGGTCCGCCCCGCGGCGAATCCCTGGACGCGCTGCAGCTTGACCTCCAGGTCGGGGACCGGCGCCGGGGACGGGGAGGGGGACGGAGGGCCCGGCACCGCCTCACGGGTCTGGGCCGGGGCCACGCACCCCGACAACAGGATCGCACCCACCGCCAGCGCGGCGGAGGCGCGCCGCGCCAGCGACGGCTCCCCAGACATCGCCCGTCAGCATACGGGCGCGGGGCGGCCACATCACGTCATTGACCGCCGGACCCGCGGCCCCCTATGGTTCGCTCGGCCCCGGGCGACCATGGGAGGGAGACGGTGGACGCGTACCTGATCGTGCTTCGGATCTTCCACATCCTGGCCGGGGTGTTCTGGGTCGGCGCCTCGGTGTTCTTCTTCTTGTTCGTGGAGCCAACGGCCAAGGCGCTCGGGCCCCAGGCCGGCCCGTTCATGGGCCACATGACCCAGAAGCGGAAGCTGCCGGCCGTGATCGTCTCCGCCGCGGGCGTCACGGTCGTAGCCGGCCTCCTGCTCTACTGGCAGGTCTCCGGCGGCCTCGACCAGGCGTGGCTGAAGTCGGGGCCCGGGATCGGGTTCACGATCGGGGCGCTATCGGCGATCGGCGCGTTCGTGCTCGGGCTGGTCGTCATCCGTCCGAACGTCGAGCGGATGGGGGCGCTGGCAGGCGAGATCCAGGCCTCGGGCGGCCCGCCGAACCCAGCCCAGGCCGCCGAGCTGCAGCGGCTGGACACCAGGCTGAAGAGCGTCGGCCGGATCAACATCGCGCTGCTGACGGTGGCGGTGCTGCTCATGGCCATCGCCAGGTACCTCTAGGCGGCGGGCGGAGACGGTGCCCGCGCTCGGCGGACGGCCGCCGCCCCAGCGGCGGACCGGAGGTCCCCGGGGGTGGCGCCGGTGGCCGGTCGTCCTCGGCGTCGTCCTGGCCGTGACGGGCCTGGCGGGGGCGGGCTTCGGGTCGTTCCGGCTGGCGACCGCCGCCGAGCTTCGCGACCGGGCCGCGGCCGTCACCGCGCGGAGCGAGGCGGTGAGCGCGGACGTCGCCGCGGTGGAGGTCCGGTTCCGCGAGCGCGCCGCGGAGGCCGACCGGCTCCGCGATGCCGACACCGCGGTGGGCGACGGGGTGATCGCCATCCTGCGCTCGACCGGCGCGGTCCTCCGCCGCTACAACGCGATGGTCGACGCGTTCAACCGGTCCGTCGAGGCGTACAACGTCGGAAACCTCTCGGGGAGCGCGGCGATCATCGAGCAAGAGGCGGCCCCCGCCATCGAGGATGTGGCGGACGCCGTCCGGCGGCAGGGCCGCACGCTCGCTGGGGTGAGGAGGGCCCTCCGCATCCTCGAGAGGGCGCTGGAGGCCTGATGGCGCCCCGGGGCGCGGCGCCTTCGACGGGGAGCAGGATCGTGACCACCTTCGGGGTGTCCCTGCTCGTCGCCGGGGCCGGGGTGGCCGTGCTCGGCGTGCGGTCCCACGATCGGGCGCTGGAGCGCGTCGGCGTCGCCCGGGAGGCGCTGACCGATGCGCGGGCGGACCTCGAGGACGCCCGGGAGGACCTGGACGACGCCAGGGATCTGGCCAGGGACGCCCGGTCGGAAGCCCGAGACGCCCTCCGTCTCGGGCGGATGACGATGAGCGCCACCGAGCGGCTGGTGGCCCTCAACCGCCGCCTGCTGGAGATCGCCCGGGCCATGGAGGCCGCGGGCAGCAGCGTGACGGAGTTCAACGCGCTCGTCGGCGACCTCAACGCCGTCGCCGAGGAGACCGACGCCCTCCGGCGGCGGCTGAGCCGCGTGTTCTCCTGACGGCTCGGGCCGCATGAGGCTTTCCTAACGTTACCGGCGTCCGCTCCGGGGAAAGGCCTGGAGCAGGGATGGAGAGCGCCACGGCCCCCCTCGTCGGGGGGCGGTATCAGTTGGAGCACCCGATCGCCGACGGCGGGATGGGACGCGTGTGGTCGGCCCGCGACGTCCGGCTCGGGCGTCGGGTCGCCGTCAAGTTCCTGCGCCGCGATCTGTTGGCCGACGGCTCCGTCCTGGCGAGGTTCCGGGGCGAGGCCCGGGCCGCGGCCCGCCTGGCCCACCGGAACGTGGTCCAGGTCTACGACAGCGGCGCCGACGACGCCGTCCCGTACCTCGTCATGGAGCTGCTGCCGGGCCGCACGCTGGCGCACGAGGTGGGGCGGGACGGGCCGCTGCCCGAGGACCGGGTCCGGGCCGTGGGCCGGGACGTCCTGGCCGCCCTGGCGGCCGCGCACGCGGCGGGCATCGTCCATCGCGACGTCAAGCCCGGGAACGTCCTGCTGGCGGACGACGGCACGGCCAAGGTCGCGGACTTCGGCATCGCCAAGACGGCGGACGCCGCCGCCACGCAGAGCGGCGAGATCGTCGGGACCGTGGCGTACATGGCGCCCGAGCGCCTCGCCGGTGAGCCGGCCACCCCGCGCAGCGACCTCTACTCCGTGGGCGCGGTGCTCTTCGAGGCGCTGACGGGCCGGGCGCCGTTCGATGTGGACGACCCCTGGGCGGCGGCCGACGCCATCCGCCGGGGGGACCGGCCATCGGTCCGGGACCTGCGGCCGGACGTCGATCCGGCGCTGGCGGAGGTCGTGGAGGGAGCGATGGCCCTGGACCCCGACCGTCGGTTCTCCTCCGCGGCGCAGATGGCCGCCGCGCTCGGCTCCCGCGCTCCGGCCGGCCCGGTGGCTCCGACCGCCGGGGCCGGGACGGCTCCCACGGCCGTGCCGCCGCCAAGCGAGGGGCCCCAGCCGCGCCGGCGGCGGTCGCGCCTCCTGTCGGCGCTGACCGTGCTGGTCGCCGTCGTGGCGGTCGTTCTGGTCGTGGGGGCCCTGCTGCGCGACGCCGCGCCGGGCGGTCGCCCCGATCGCCCGGCCGAGCGGACCTCGAACCTCCCGCCGGCGCTCGAGGACTCGCTGGAGCGGCTCGAGGAGGCGGTGCGGCCGTGAGACGAGCCGTCGTCCCGCTGGCCACGGCCGTGGCGCTGGCGTCGTGCGCCTCCCCCGGCGACCTCTCTTCCGCCGCCGCCCAGGACCTCCGAGCCCACGTGGCCGCCGTCAGGGCCTCGGCGGAGGCCATGGACCCCGCCGCGGCCTCCGGCCAGCTGGAGGAGCTCAGGGGGGCGGTGGGGCACTGGCTCGAGGCGGGGGAGCTCGACCGGGCGCGGGCCGAGGAGATCCTGGCGGCCGCCGACGACGTGGAGTCCGCGCTCGGCCTGCTCGCGGCCCCGGCGGAGCCGCCGCCCGCCGACGACCCGGTCGAGGAGCCCGAGGACGAGGCCCGCGAGCCCGAGGACGACGACGACGGGGACGACGACGGGGACGAGGACGACGACGACGGCGAGGACGGCGACAGCTCCGGCCCCGGCTCCGGCGGCTCGGGCGGCGGCGACTCCGGCTGAGCTCGTCGGGGCCTGCCCGCACGCCGACCCCGCCCGCAGGTGACCGCGACAGCGGCGGTCGGTTTCCCGCGGCGCGGATGGGAGAGGATGGGATCCATGGGCCTTCTGGATCACGAGGCCTCCTCGTTCGACGAGTACCTCGGCGCCGGCGGCGGCCGGGGGCTGGAGCGGGCCCTCGGGCTGCCCCCCGAGCAGGTCATCGAGGAGGTCTCGCTGTCCGGCCTGCGGGGCCGGGGCGGTGCGGGGTTCCCCACGGGCCGCAAGTGGCTGGCGGTCAGGGGCACGGGGACCGGGCCGCGGTACGTCGTGTGCAACGCGGCCGAGGGGGAGCCGGCGACGTTTAAGGACCGCATCCTCATCCGCCGCAACCCCTACCGCATGCTGGACGGCCTGGGGATCGCCGCCCACGCGGTCGGCGCCGAGCGGGCCTACGTCGGGATCAAAGACACGTTCGCCACCGAGGGCGAGATCCTGGTCCGGGCCATCGGCGAGATGAGCGCCGCCGGCGCGCTGCCGGTCCCCGTCGAGCTGGTGGCCGGGCCGGACCACTACCTGCTGGGAGAGGAGACCGGCCTGCTCGAGGTCATCGAGGAGCGCGACCCGCTGCCCCGCGTGGCCCGCCCGTACTACCTGGGGCTGTTCGCCCGGCCGCCCGACGAGAACCCCACGGCGGTGAACAACGTCGAGACGCTAGCCAACGTCTCGCACGTCCTGGCCGAGGGGCCGGACTGGCTGCGGCAGCGAGGGACCGAGGGCTCGCCCGGCACGATGCTGTTCACGGTGGCCGGCGACGTGGGGCGCGAGGGCGTGTACGAGGCCGAGATGGGCACGCCGCTCCGCCGGCTGCTCGAGATCGCCGGCGGGACCAGGGACGACGTCAAGGCCATCTTCCCGGGGGCCTCCAGCACCGTGCTCTTGCCGGAGCAGCTCGAGACGCCGCTGGCGTTCGAGACCATGGCCGCCGTCGGCTCGGCCCTGGGCGCCGGTGGCTTCGCGGTGTACGACCGGACGGCGTGCATCGTGGAGGCCGCGATGGTGTTCTGCCGGTTCCTCCACGTGGAGTCCTGCGGCCAGTGCCCGCCGTGCAAGCTGAACTCGGGCGACGTCCTCCGCTTCCTGGAGGCCACCCAGCGAGGGGAGGCGGCCGCCGACCTCGACGTGGCCCTGGCCCGGGCCCGCTCCTCCACCGACGGGCAGAAGTGCGCGCTGCCCACAGGCACCAGCCTGCTGATGCAGAGCCTGTTCCTCACGTTCCCGGAGGAGTTCCGGGGGCACCGCGGCCGCGAGTGCCCGTCCCCCCGCGGCCTGGTCGTGCCGAAGATCGTCGACTGGGACGAGAGCGCCGGGCGCTTCATCTACGACGAGGCGTACGTCCGCAAGCGCCCGGACTGGACGTACGCGCCGGCCTAGCCGGTCCAGCCCTCGAGGCGCGGCGAGGGGTCGCGGGCGGCGATCACCAGCAGGTGGTCGTCCTTGCCGATGACCCGGTCGGCGGGCGGGTTCAGGTCGACGCGGAGGCCGTCGGAGGCGATCCCGATCAGCAGGGCGTCCGCCCGGACCTTCACCCGCTCGAGCGCATCGGCGAACCGCACCCCGCGAAGCGCCGGCGGGGCGTCCACCCGGTAGAACTCCGAGCCGTGGTGGCCCGTCAGCTCCTCGATGACCTGGCTCATCCCGTGGGTGATGGCCGAGGCCGCCAGGAGGTTGCCGGTCAGCTCGGCGCTCACGACGAGCTCGTCCGCCTTGGCCCGCTGGAAATGGGCCACGTTCTCCGAGCGGATGACCTCGACGCAGGTGTGGACGTCGGCGTTCAGCGACTCCACGGCGAGCGTCGTGAGCAGCGTCATCGCGTCGCGCTCGTCGGGCCCGGCGGAGGGGTTCGAGCTGTCGGCCAGGATGATCGCCGTCTCGGCCCGCTCGATGCCCGCCCGGCGCAGCGCCTGGGCGTCGTTCGGCGTCCCACGGATGAACGTGACCAAATCGTCCTCGACCGGGTTCGACGCCAGCCGGGCCACGATGGCCACCGGGCGCGGGTCCTTGACGTCGGGCGCGTGGAGCTCGCGGACGATCTCGTCGCCCTGCGGGCTCCACCCGCAGATCACGATGTGGCCGCTGTACGCCGCCCGTCCCATCCCCGCATCCTTCCTCATCACGACCTCGACGATCTTCGAGGCGATGGCGCCCGTCACCATGGCGATGATCCCCACGCCCGTGATGACCACGACGTAGTAGAGCACCGTCCCGACCCACGTGGCGGGCTCGAACGGCGGCTCCTGTTGCAGGAGGGTCCGGGTGACCCACAGGAAGCCGTCGCCGATGTGGTCGACCTCGCGGTTGGCGCCGGCCTCGAACGCGAAGAACAGCACGCCGCACACGACCAGGAGGCCGGCCGCCAGCAGCGAGCCGATCACCAGGCCCTGCGCCAGGTTGTTGGCCACCACGATCATCGCCCGCTGGAGCGGGCCGTACCGAACGCGCACGCCTACCTCCCGGCCGTCCGACCGAATCCTTCATCCGGAGGCCGGGATGTCAAGGCCGGGCGGCCGTTCAGTCGGCGCCTCAGGACGCATGCCGGGCCCCGGCGCGTTTGGACGGCTCCGCCCATAATCCGGGCGTGCGGCCAGTCGTCTGCCCCGTGGTCGTTGGACGGGACGAGGAACTGGCCGTGCTCGACGGCGAGCTCTCCCGGGCACGCGATGGGGCGGGGGGCGTGGCGTTCCTGGTGGGCGAGGCCGGCATCGGGAAGTCGCGGCTGGCTCGCGAGGCCGGCGCGCGCGCCACCGCGGCCGGGATGGTTGTCCTCCGCGGGCGCGCCGTCCAGGGCGGCGCCCCGGTGCCGTTCCGGCCGTTGGCCGAGGCGCTCCATTCCGGCCTGCGGGACCGGACGCACGACGACCCCGCGCTGGCGCCGTACCGGCCGGCGCTCGGGCAGCTGGTGGCCGACGGCGCCGGCGCCTCGCACCAGCAGGCGTCCCCGCTAGTGCTGCTGGAGGCCGTCGTCAGGCTGCTCCGGAGCCTGGCCGGCCACCGGGGGCTGCTGCTCGTCCTCGAGGACCTCCACTGGGCGGATGCCGACACGCTGTCGGTAGTGGAGTACCTCGCGGACAACCTGGCCTCCGAGGCCGCGCTGTGCCTGGGCACCGTTCGGTCCGACGAGCCGTCGTCCGCCGGCACGCTCGTGGATGCCCTTGCGGGTCGCCGGGCGGCCGCGGCGATCGCGCTCCGCCGCTTGCCCCCGGCCGAGGTCGCCGAGATGGTCGCCGCATGCGCCCCGGAGGCCGAGCTCACGGCGGTGGGGCGGGAGGTGCTCGAGCGCCGCGCGGAGGGCGTGCCGTTCCTCGTGGAGGAGCTGCTGTCGGCCGCACTGGCCCGCGACGGCGGCCCGGTCTCCGAGCGGCTCGAGCGGGCCGTGCCCGTCTCGTACCGGGAGCTGGTCCGCTCGCGGCTGGCGCGGGTCCCGGCGGAGGCCCGGCGGACCGTCCAGGCCGCCGCCGTGCTGGGCCGGGGCTTCGACTGGACGCTCCTCCCGGAGATCGCCGGCCTCGACCCACGGGACGTGCTCGGAGCGCTCCGGGCCGCTGTCGATGCCCAGCTCGTCTCGGCCGGCGACGATGAGACGTTCGAGTTCCGCCACGCGCTGCTCCGCGAGTCGATCCTCGCCGAGCTGCTCCCGCCGGAGCGGCGCGAGCTGGCGCTGCGCGCCGCGGACGTGATCCAGGCCACTCGGCCGGGGCTCCCGGGCGAGCTCTGCGAGCTCGCCGCGGACCTCCGGGAGCGCGGAGGCGACCGCGATGGCGCCTTCCGCCTGCTCCTGGAGGCCGGGCGCCGGGCGCTGGCCCGGGCCGCGCTGGCCACCGCGGAGATCACCGCGGAGCGGGCCCGGTCGCTCGGCGAGGGCGACCCGTGGTCGGAGATGGGGGCCGATCTCCTGCTGGCCGAGATCCTGTCGCTTGCCGGGAAGGTCGACCGGTTGCGCGAGGTGGGGGCCGAGGTCCTGGAGACCGCTGCCCAGCATCCGTTCTCGATGGGGAGCCCGGCCCGGCAGGCATCGGTCCACCTTCGGATCGCCCAGGGGATCGCGGACGCCGGCGACCCCGAGGCCGCGGAGCCCCACGTCCAGCGCGCCGCCGCGCTGGCCGGCGCCGACGAGACGGCGGCGATCCGCCTGGAGGCCCTCCGCGCTCGCCTCGCGATGGCGCGCGGCGATCCCGAGGGTGCGGCGTCCTCGGCCGCTCGCGCGCTCAACGCCGCGGAGCGGGCCGGCCTCCGCGACGCGGCGTGCCGCGCGCTGCTCGTCCTGGCGCGCGCCGCGCTCGAGCGCGG
>DASZZY010000025.1:0-7111 GCA_036260395.1 Actinomycetota bacterium | reverse complement strand
AACCGGGGGCGCCGGCGCGGGGCGCACGGCCGGCTGAGGGAGCGGAGCGGCCCCGGCCGGGGGCGCCATCGGCTCGGACGCCGCCTCCCGGACCGGCGGAGGGGCAAGCACGCCGGCCGGCGCATCGGGAGCCGCCGTGGCCGGCTCCTCCCACAGGTCGACCTCGAAGTCCTCGAGCTCCTGGCGGGCCGCGGCATCGAAATCGGCGTCCAGCTCGGGGTCCGCCCACCCCTCCTCCCACACCCAGTCCCACAGGTCGTCCCTGGTCCTCACGCGTAGAGCCCCGCCTTCTCGATGTAGGTCTTGACCCCCTCGGGCACCAGGTACCGGATCGGGCGGCCCTCGCGGATCCGACCCCGGATGTCCGTGGAGGAGATCGCCAGGGCCGGGACGCTCATCACCGAGACGCGCGGGTGGCGGTCGGGGGCCTCGGCCTCGAACCGCGCGATGTCGTAGCCCGGCCGCGTGGCGGCGATGAAGTGCGCCAGGTCGAGGGCCTCGTCGGCGTCCTTCCAGTGGAAGATCTCCAGCATCGCGTCGGCGCCGGTGATGAAGAACAGCTCGGTCTTCTCCCCGTAGCCCTCCTGGAGGGTGCGGAGGGTGTCGACGGTGTAGGTCGGGCCGCCCCGGTCGATCTCCACTCGGGAGACGGCGAAGTTCGGGTTGCTGGAGGACGCGATGACCGTCATCAGGTACCGGTCCTCGGGCGGGCTCACGTCGCGGTCCTCCTTCATCCATGGCTGGCCGGTGGGCACGAAGAGCACCTGGTCGAGGCCGAACTGCCACAGGGCCTCCTCGGCGGTGACGAGGTGCCCGTAGTGGATGGGATCGAAGGTTCCCCCCATGACCCCCAGCTTGCGGGGACCCATGGGGGGATTGTAGGTCGCGCGACCCGGGATTCCGTGGATTTCGCCGGCGGGCGGCGCGCTATTCGCGGACCTGGCCGCTCCCGTACACCACGAACTTGTACGTCGTGAGCTCGGGCAGGGCCATCGGCCCGCGGGCGTGGAGCTTCTGGGTGGAGATCCCGATCTCCGCCCCCATCCCGAACTCGCCGCCGTCGGTGAACCGGGTGGAGGCGTTGACCATGACGGCGGCGGCGTCGATGGCGTCGACGAAGCGCCGAGCCGCATCGTAATCCTCTGTGACGATGGCCTCGGTGTGCTTCGAGCCGTAGGTGTTGATGTGGTCGACCGCGTCGTCGAGCGAGTCCACCACCCGGCCGGCGATCTTGAGGTCCAGGAACTCCGCCCGGTACTCCTCCTCGCCGGCGGCCCGCACGCCGTCGCCGTGACGCCGGACCTCCTCGTCGCCGTAGATCTCGACGCCATGCTCGCCGAGCGCGGCCAGCGCCTTCGGGAGGAAGCGGTCCGCGACGGCGCGGTGGACCAGGAAGCTCTCGGCGGCGTTGCACACGCCCGGCCGCTGGACCTTGGCGTTCACCAGGATCCGGAGGGCCTTCTCCAGGTCCGCGTCGGCGTCCACGTACACGTGGCAGTTCCCGACGCCGGTCTCGATGACCGGGACCTGCGACTCGCGGACGACCGTCTGGATGAGGTCGTTCCCGCCCCGGGGGATCAGGAGGTCGATCAGCCCGCGGGCCCGCATCATCTCGGCCGCGCTCTCCCGGGTGGGGGGGACGGCCTGGATCGTGCCCGGAGGGAGGCCGACCGCCTCGCCGGCCTCCTGGAGGATCCGGACCAGGACGGCGTTGGAGCGCTCGGCGACCCGGGAGCCGCGGAGCAGCACGGCGTTCCCAGCCCGGACGGCGAGCCCCCCCGCATCCGCCGTCACGTTCGGGCGCCCCTCGTAGATCACCCCCACGACCCCGAGGGGGACGCGGACCTTCTCGACGCGGAGACCGTTCGGGAGGGTCCACCCCTCGATGACCTCGCCGACCGGGTCCTTGAGGGCGGCCACCTGGCGGAGGCCGTCGGCCATGCCGTGGACGCGCTCCTCGTCCAGGCGCAGCCGGTCCACGACGGCGGCCGAGGCCCCGTCCGACCCGGCGGCGCGTACGTCCTCGGCGTTCGGCGGGAGGATCTCCCCCACCCTGGCCTCCAGCGCCTCGGCCATCGCCACCAGGGCGTCGCGCTTCCGCCCCGACGGCGTCCGGGCCAGGACCCCTGCGGCCGCTCGGGCCGGCCCCGCCAGCCGTTCCAGCTCGCTCATCCGATCACCACCAGCTCGTCCCGGTGGACGACCTCCCCATCGTACGGGCCCCCGGGCGCGGAGGCGAGGTCCCCGCTGGAGCGCCCGGCCAGCGCCGGCAGATGGTCGCTGGAGTAGTTCGCGATGCCCCGCGCGAACGCGGCGCCGGAAGGGCCGGCGATCTCCACGGGGTCGCCGGCCGCGAACTCCCCCTCGACCGCGGTGACGCCGGCGGCCAGGAGGCTGCGTCCGTGTTCCCGGAGCGCGCGCTCCGCGCCTGCGTCCACCAGGATCCTTCCCCGAACCCCGGTGGCGAACGCCAGCCAGGTCTTCCGGGCACCGCGGCGGGAGCCGCGGGGCGGGAGCCAGGTCCCCACCGGGTCGCCGGTCAGGATGCGGGCCACGACGTCGCGGCGAGAGGCGCCGGCCACCACGACCCCCACGCCCGCCGCCGTGGCCACCCCCGCGGCCTCGAGCTTGCTGGCCATCCCTCCCTTGGCCGCCCCGGTCCCCGGCCCGGTGGCCCGGACGGCGAGCGGGTCGGTCACCTCGGCCAGCAGGCGGGCCCGGCCCCGGCGCGGGTCGCTCGTGTAGATGCCGTCGACGTCGGAGAGCAGGATCAACAGGTCGGCCCCGATCATGGCGGCCACCAGTGCGGCCAGCCGGTCGTTGTCCCCGAACGTGATCTCGGCGGTGGCCACGGTGTCGTTCTCGTTGACCACGGGCACCGCCCCCGCTCGCAGCAGGCGCTCCAGGGTGTTGCGGGCGTTCACGTAGTGGCGGCGCCGGACGAAATCGTCCTGGGTCAGCAGCACCTGCGCCGCGACGACCCCCCGCCGGGCGAACAGGCGCGCGTACTCGGCCATGAGCCGGCCCTGGCCGACGGCCGCCGCCGCCTGGAGCGACGGCATGTCGCGAGGCCGGCGGGACAGCCCCAGGGACTCCAGCCCCGAGGCGATGGCCCCGGAGGAGACCAGCACGCAGGAGCGCCGCTCGAGCACGCCGGCCACGTCGCGGACGACCTTCGCCAGCCGGGGCCGCGAGGCCACGCCGGCGTCGTCGACCAGGCTCGAGGACCCCACCTTCACCACCAGCCGCCGGACCTCGGCGAGCGGGCGGGTCATCCGTCGTCCTCCGGGAGGAACCGGAACGCCCGGCCGGCGATCGTTACCTCGTCGCCCCGCCGGGCCCCCACCTCGGCCAGGCGCCGCTCGACGCCCGCCCGCTTGAGCCGGTCCTGGAGACGGGCCACCTGCCGGGGATCGTCGAGGTCGGTCTCGGAGACCCAGCGCTCGACGGCGGGGCCCCGGACCTCGAACCGCTCGCCGGCCTGGCGGACCGTGAACGGCTCGCGTCCCGGCCGAAGCACGACGCGAGCCTCCCGGGCCACCAGCGGCGCCGAGGCCTCCAGCTCGGCGAGCCGCCGGGCCAGGTCCGGGATCCCCTCGCCGGTGGCCCCGGAGACCACGACGGTGTCCTCGACGTCTTCCAGCGCCGCGGCGCGCCGCGCCGCCTCGTCGGGATCGACGAGGTCCGCCTTGGTGGCCACCACCATCCAGGGCCGGGACGCCAGCTCGGGATCGTAGGCCTCGACCTCCCGGCGGACGGTGGCCAGGTCCGCGACGGGATCCTCGGAGGCCAGATCCACGACGAAGGACAGGACCCGGCACCTCGAGACGTGCCGCAGGAACCGGTCGCCGAGGCCCTTGCCGCGGTGGGCGTCCTCGACCAGGCCGGGGACGTCGGCGACGAGGAACCGGCGCTCGCCGTCCTCGGCCACGCCCAGGTTCGGGGCCAGGGTCGTGAACGGGTAATCGGCCACCTTGGGCCGGGCCGCGGAGAGCCGGGACAGCAGCGTCGACTTGCCGGCGTTCGGCAGCCCGACCAGCCCCACGTCCGCCACCAGCCGCAGCTCGAGCCGGATCTCGTGCTCCTCGCCATCCTCGCCCCGCTCCGCGGTCCGGGGGGCGCGGTTGCGGGGGGAGGCCAGCGCGGCGTTCCCACGACCGCCGCGGCCGCCGCGGGCCACGACCGCCCGGGCGCCGCCCCCCACCAGGTCGGCGACCAGCCCCCGCTCCTCCGACGCCACGGTCCCGTCCGGAACGGGGATCACCAGGTCGGCGCCGTCGCGGCCGTGTCGGCGGTCCCCCTGCCCGCGCCCGCCGGCGTCGGCCCGGTAGTGGGGGTTGCGGGCCACGGCGGACAGGTCGAAGACGTCGCGCGAGACCTCCAGCACCACGTCGCCGCCCCGTCCGCCGTCCCCGCCGTCCGGCCCTCCCTTGGGCCGGTACTTCTCGCGGTGGAACGAGGCCGCGCCGTCGCCGCCGCGGCCCCCCTGGACGAAGATGACGGCCTCGTCGACGAACGCCATGGGCGACCCCGGCGAGTATAGGTTCGGGCGGCTCGGGCCTCAGTCGGGAAGGAGCGCGGCTTGCTGCGGGCTGAGCTTCTTCGTGGTGGGCGACAGCCTGAGACCCGCCATGCCGATACGGCCCGCGACCCATTCGCCGTCGGCCAGCCTCTCGACCTTCAGTCCTCCGTCCGCCGCTTCGATCACCCGCAGGATGAGCCCGCCCTCGGTGCGGTAGACGGGGATGATCATGCGACCAGTCTACGCTGGTTGGGAGAGGAGCGCCGCGGGAAGGCCGGGCCGGACCGCTAGGAAGGGTCGACCGAGACCAGCTTCCGCCCGTTCGACGAGTGGAAACGAACGGTCCCGGGCTGGAGGGCGAACAGGGTGTCGTCCCCTCCCCGGCGCACCCCCATGCCGGGGTGGATCTTCGTGCCCCGCTGGCGGACGATGATCGAGCCGGCCTTGACCGGCTGGCCACCGAAGGCCTTCACGCCGAGCCGCTTCGACTCGCTGTCACGCCCGTTGCGGGATGCCGCCGCGCCCTTCTTGTGTGCCATGACGGAACCAGGGTAGCAGAGGCCGCCCTACGCGCCGTCGTCGGCGGCCGGCTCCTCGGGCGCCGCCGCCTCGCCGGCACCCCCCGAGCTGGGCTCGGACGTGGCCTTCCCGGCCGCTGCGGATCTCTTGGCCGCCCGTTCCCCGGCGGGCTTGGCCGCCGGCTTCTTGGCCGCCGGCTTCTTGGCTGCCGGCTTCTTGGCTGCCGGCTTCTTCGCGGTGGGCTTCTTGGCGGTGGGCTTCTTCGCGGCGGGCTTCTTCGCCGCGGCCTCCTCGGCGGCCTCTGCCGCGGGCTCGGGCTTCCGGGCCACCCGCTCCGCGTCGAGCGCCACCTCCTCGATCTCCAACAGCGTCAGCATCTGCCGGTGGCCCTGCGTCCGACGGTACCCGCTCTTGGGCCGGTACTTGAAGACCTTGACCTTGTCGCCCTTCTTGTCGCCCAGGAGCTTGGCCACCACCTTGGCCCGCTGGAGGTCCTTCCCGTGGTGCGCCCGGCCCTCGTCGTCCATCACCACCACCGGCTGGAACTCGACGGCCGAGCCCGGGTCGACGTGCATGAACTCGACCTCGATCACGTCGCCGGCCTTCACCCGCTCCTGCTTCCCGCCAACCCTGATCACCGCGTACATCCGATCTCCTCAGGTCTCGTGGGTGAGCAAGATACCCCGGCCCTCGCAGGTCGGGCAGGGCTCGGAGAAGGCCTCCAGCAGCCCCGCCGAGACCTTCTTCCGGGTCATCTCCAGGAGGCCGAGCGGCGTGATGTCGAAGACCTGCGACTTGGTCTTGTCGTGGGCCAGCTCCTCGCGGAGCGTCTGGATGACCTTGTCGCGGTTGGACTGGAACATCATGTCGATGAAGTCGATGACGATGATCCCCCCGATGTCACGGAGACGGAGCTGGCGGGGGATCTCCCTGGCGGCCTCGAGGTTGGTGGCCGTCACGGTCTGCTCCAGGTTCGTCTTGCCCACGGCCTTCCCGGTGTTGACGTCGATGACCGTCATGGCCTCGGTCCGGTCCATCACCACGTAGCCGCCGGACGGAAGCCACACCTTGCGCTCCAACGCCTTGTGGATCTGCTCGGCCACGTGGAACGCCTCGAACAGCGCCAGCTCGTCGTCGTGGAGCCTCACCCGATCGAGGACGTCGGGATCCACGTCGCGGAGGTAGGCGGTGACCCCTTCGTAGACGTCCCGGGAATCCGTGACGATCGCCTTGAACTCGGCCGGGGAGAAGACGTCGCGGACGACCCGCTCCACCAGCTCGGGCTCCTCGTAGAGAAGCTTCGGCGCCCGGCTGCGCCGGGACTTCCGCTTGATGGAATCCCACATCCGCTTCAGCCGCTCGAGGTCGGCCTCCAGCTCCTCCTCCGAGGCGCTCTCGGCGGCCGTCCGGACGATGACGCCCGCCTCGGACGGCCGGATCCGCTTGATGATCTTCCGGAGGCGCTCGCGGTCCGCATCTGACAGCCGGCGGCTGATCCCCGACGCGCCGCCGTCGGGCACGTACACCAGGTACCGGCCGGGCAGGCTGATCTGGGCCGTCAGCCGGGCCCCCTTGCCCTTCATGGGGTCCTTGGTGACCTGGACCATCACCGACTGCCCGGGCTTCAGCACGGCCTCGATCCGGCGCTCCGACGCGTCGACCTCCTCGTCGTAGGAGACCTCGCCGGCGTACAGGACCGCGTTCCGCCCGCGGCCCACGTCCACGAACGCGGCCTCCATCCCGGGGAGCACGTTCTGCACCCGGCCGAGGTAGATGTTCCCGGCCATCGAGGTGGCGCCCGTGCGGCTCACGTAGTGCTCGACGAGGTCACGCCCCTCGAGGACGACGATCTGGAGGCGGCCGTGGTGCTCGCTGATGAGCATGGTCTTCTCGGTCCGCCGCTCGACGGCCACCGGTCGCCGCCGGCGATCCTGGGTCGGCCGCCGGCCGGTGCGGGCCGTCCGCGTCGGAGCGGCCCGGGACGGTTTCTTCT
This sequence comes from Actinomycetota bacterium, assembly GCA_036260395.1. GTDB lineage: Bacteria > Actinomycetota > UBA4738 > UBA4738 > CALAEC01 > DASZZY01. Next base: position 77 of record DASZZY010000025.1, on the reverse strand, counting down.
CCTTCGGTGGGGCGGCCCGCGTGGCGGGCTCGGCCGCGGCCTCGGCGGCCGCGGCGCCGGAGGCCCGGCCTCCGGAG
>DASZZY010000024.1:0-16386 GCA_036260395.1 Actinomycetota bacterium | reverse complement strand
GCCGCGGCCACGTTCCGGGCCGCGGCCGAGGGGGCGGCGCCTCGACCCGCGCCAGCAGCGCCCGGGCCGGCCCGGAAGCCGCAGCCGGTCTCCCGCCGGGAGTTCTTCCGGCGCTCGCTCCTGGCGTCGGTGGGGCTGTTCAGCGCCCAGTTCGGCGCCGCCAGCCTGGCGTTCCTGTGGCCGAACCTGCGGGGCGGATTCGGGTCGGTGATCGACCTCGGGCTCACCCCGGCCGACATCAAGAACCAGATCGACGGCGCCCGCGCGCCGTTCTACTTCGGCGCCGGCCGCTTCTACCTGGTGAACTACGCCGGCGACGACCCCCAGGGGGTCTACGAGGGGCTGGTCGGCGAGGGGCTCATGGCCCTGTACCAGAAGTGCGTGCACTTGGGGTGCCGGGTGCCGTTCTGCGAGCAGAGCCAGTGGTTCGAGTGCCCGTGCCACGGGTCGAAGTACAACCGGGCCGGCGAGTACAAGGATGGTCCGGCGCCCCGGGGCATGGACCGGTTCGCGGTCACCGTGCAGAACGGGACGGTCCAGGTCGACACCAGCCTGGTCGTCGAGGGGCCGCCGCGGGGCGTCGACACCACGGGTCAGGGCGCCGAAGGGCCGTTCTGCATCAACATCGGGGCTGAATGAGCGGCGTGCTGGCGCTGTCCACGGTCACCACGATCGCCCTGGTGGCCGGCATCCTGGTGGGGCTGGCGTTCGTCGGTGGCTTCGTGGCCGTGGCCATGCGGCGTCGCCCCCCCACGGGGCCGGATATCCCTCCCGGCATGAAGCCCGGGCCCGCGGACGAGGTGCTGGAGCGCCCGCACCTCGAGCGGGTCATGGGGTGGGGGGTGGCCTTCACGCTGGTGTTCGCGGTGGCCGTGGCGGTGGTCTTCCTCAACGAGCCAGCCCAGAACCGGGCCGACGCCGTCGACCTCATCGAGAAGTCGGTCCACCGCGGCGAGCTGTGGTTCCAGGTGACCACGGAGGAGAACCCCACGGGATTCGGGTGCGAGCAGTGCCACGGCTCCGAGGGACGGGGTGGGCAGCAGATCAGGTTCACGCCGCCCGACGGGCCGGGGGTCTTCGTCGAGCCGCCCCCCCTCAACAACGTGTGCACCCGGCTCACGATCGAGGGGCCGGGGCAGATCCGGGAGACGATCATGCAGGGCCGCGAGGGCACCGCCATGCCGTCGTGGAGCGTCCGGTTCGCCGGCGCCATGAACGACCAGCAGATCCAGGACCTCATCAACTACATCGTCGAGCTCAACATCCGGAACCCCGACGTGAGCTCCGAGGAGAACCTCTGCCTCAACCCCCCGGTGGAGGGGGAGGCCGAGGAGGAACCCACGCCCACCGGGGAGGACGGCACGCCCGCCGGGGACGAGGCCACCCCCGCGGGGGATGAGGCCACCCCGGCCGGCGAGGCCAGCCCGGAGGGCTCCTGATGGACCGCGTCTTCGTCGAGGGGATGGCGGCGTTCATCGCCTCGATCGTGCTGTTCGCCGGCAGCGTGTACCTGCTGCTGGCCGCCATCTTCGGGCTGCGGATGGGCTACCTGATCGCGGCCACCGGGTTCTTCGGGTTCTGGGTCCTGCTGGCGATGCTGTGGGCGTTCGGGGCCCGGGATCCGTTCCTGGGGATCGGGACCCCCCCGTACCTCGGCCCGAAGGGCGACCTGCCGACCTGGGTGGCGGTGGGCTCGGCGGTCGATGTCCGCTCCCCCAACTACCCGGTGATCAACCGCTACCCCGGGCCGCCGTGGCAGCCGCCCGGGCCGGCGGAGACCGGCGAGGTCGAGCCGGTGACGCTCGCGTTCCAGGAGTTCCTGGCCGAGGAGGCGGCGGCCGAGCTCCGGCAGCGGGGGGTGGCCGGCGAGATCACGCCCGAGGACTTCCAGGTCACGAACATCCGGTTCACGGAGGTCGAGGAGACGACGCTGGCGGCGGCGACCGCCTTCTCCCGGACCGGCGGGCTGGAGGTGGAGGTCGTCGGCCTCCGCGACGAGGGGAACGAGCCGCTGCCCTCGTACCTGGCCCTGGGGCTGGGGATCATCGGGCTGGCCATCCACCTGCCGTTCCTCGACCGCGCGGAGCGGCGGCGCAAGGACGTGCTGACCGGCGGCGACCAGCCCCCGTGGCGGGGCCCGGCCTAGGAGGACGCGTTGGACGTGGTTCCGGTGGTGGCGGCGATCGAGGAGGGAGGCCTCTCCTTCATCCTGTTCACGGTGATGGTCGTGGCCGTCTTCCTGGCGCTGCTGTTCACGATCGCCCGCTGATCGCCCCGGCCGCCTGCTTCGCCGCGGCCACGGTCCGCTCGATCTCCTCGTCGCCGTGCGCCGCGCCGAGGAACCAGGCCTCGTAGCCGGAGGGCGGCAGCGACACCCCTCGCTCGAGCATCCCGCGGAAGAACCGCGCGTAGGCCTCGTGATCGGCCGCCCGCGCGTCGTCGTAGCTCGTCACCGGCCCATCGCCGAAGAACACCGAGAACAACGACCCCACCCGGTTGATCGTGTGGGGGATGCCGGAGTCCGCCAATGCCTCCCCCACGCCGGCGCAGAGCCGCTCGGCGGCGGCCTCCAGCGCTCGGTACGGCGGCTCGCGATCGATCAGCCGGAGGGCCGCCAGGCCGGCCGCCACCGCCACCGGGTTCCCCGACAGCGTCCCCGCCTGGTACACGGGGCCGGCGGGCGCCAGCCGCGACATGACGTCCGCCCGGCCGCCGAACGCCGCGCACGGGAACCCTCCGCCCATCACCTTGCCGAGCACCGTGAGGTCCGGGACGACGCCGAACCGCTCCTGGGCGCCGCCGGCGCCCAGCCGGAATCCGGTGATGACCTCGTCGAGGATCAGCAGCGCGCCGTGGCGGTCGGCCAGCTCGCGGAGCGCCTCCAGGAAGCCGGGCGCCGGCGGGACCACGCCCATGTTGGCGGCCACCGGCTCGACGATCACGCACGCCACCTCCGCGCCGGCCTCCTCGAAGACGGCCCCGACCGCGTCGCGGTCGTTGTACGGAACGACGATGGTGTCCCGGGCCGCGCCGCTGGTGACCCCGGGCGTCCCCGGGATCCCGAAGGTGGCCACGCCGGACCCGGCCTGGGCCAGGAGCGGGTCGGCGTGGCCGTGGTAGCACCCCGCGAACTTCACCAGGCGCTCGCGGCCGGTGAACCCCCGCGCCAGCCGGACCGCGCTCATCGCGGCCTCCGTCCCCGAGCTCACGAGCCGGACCATCTCCACGGACGGCACCGCGGCGACGATGGCCTCGGCCAGCTCGACCTCCGCCTCGGTGGGGGCGCCGAACGACGTGCCGCGGGCGGCGGCCTGGGCGGCGGCCTCGACGATCTCCCCGCGGGCGTGCCCGAAGAGCAGCGCGCCCCACGACTGGACGTAGTCGACGGAGCGCTCCCCGTCGGCGTCGACCAGCCAGGCGCCCTGCCCGCGGGCCGCGAACCGCGGCGTGCCCCCCACCGCGCCGAACGCCCGGACCGGTGAGCTGACGCCGCCCGGGATCACCGCCCGGGCCCGCTCGAACAGCTCTCCGGACCGCGACATGCCGCTATCCTCCCGCAGGTCCGGGACCGTCGGCGAGCGGGGCCGCCGCAGGGATCAGGCGGTGGAGGCTCGCCGAGCCGCTATCCTCGCGGCCAGCCGAGCAGAGGAGGTCGGGATGCGTCTCCGGTTCCCCACGGACCAGCGGGCCCAGCGCGCCCCGGTGAACATCCGCCACGTGGGCGACGGGCGGACCGTCGGCGAGCGGGTGGCCGACGGCGTGACGGCCGGGGTGGGCTCGTGGCCGTTCATCATCGTCCAGTCGGCGCTCCTGGCGCTGTGGATCGTGGCGAACACGCTCCTCATCGCCGGGTGGCTGCGAGGCGAGCCGTTCGACCCCTACCCGTTCATCCTGCTGAACCTGGTCCTGTCCTTCCAGGCCGCGTACACGGGTCCGGTCGTGATGATGAGCCAGAACCGCCAGGCGGCGCGGGACCGGGACCAGGCGGAGCACGACTACGCGGTGAACGAGGAGAGCCTCCGCCGGCTGAAGGCGGTGGAGGCCAGGCACGACGAGCTGCTGGCGCTGGTGCGGGGCCTGGCCGGGCGGTGACCCGTCAGGCCAGCCAGTCGGCCGCCTCGCGGGCGTGGTACGTGAGGATGAGGTCAGCGCCCGCCCGGCGGATCGAGGTCAGGACCTCGAGGGCCGCGGCCCGGCCGTCGATCCAGCCGCGCTCCGCGGCGGCCTTGACCATCGCGTACTCGCCCGAGACGTTGTACGCGGCCACCGGGTGGCCCGTCTCCGCCTTGGCCCGCCGGATCACGTCGAGGTACGGCAGCGCCGGCTTGACCATGACCATGTCGGCACCCTCCTCGATGTCCGTCCGGATCTCCCGGAGGGCCTCGTCGGCGTTCGCGGGGTCCATCTGGTAGGAGGTCCGGTCGCCGAACCGCGGGGCGCACTCCGCGGCGTCGCGGAACGGCCCGTACAGCGCCGAGGCATACTTGGCCGCGTACGCCAGGATCGCCGTGCCCTGGTGGCCGGCCTCGTCGAGGGCGTCGCGGATGGCCGCCACCTGCCCGTCCATCATCCCGGACGGGGCCACGACGTCCGCCCCCGCGGCGGCCTGGGCCACCGCGATCCGCCGGTAGGCCTCCAGCGTGCGGTCGTTGTCCACCTCGCCGTCGGCGGTCAGCACGCCGCAGTGCCCATGGTCGGTGTACTCGTCGAGGCACAGGTCGGCGATGACCACGGCGTCGGGGCCGAGCTCGCCCTTCAGGGCCCGGATGCCCTCCTGGGCGATCCCCCGCTCGCTCCACGCCTCGGTCCCGTCGGCGTCCTTCCGCGCGGGGACCCCGAACAGCACGAAGGCCCGCACCCCGCGCTCGAACACCTCGCGGGCCTCCTTGACGAGCGACTCGAGCGTGTGCTGGCGGTGGCCCGGCATCGACGCGATCGGCGCCGGCTCGCCGATGCCCTCCTTGACGAACAGCGGCGTGGCCAGGTGGCCGGCGGACAACTCGGTCTCCCGGACCAGCGAGCGGATCGCCTCCGTGCGCCGCAGCCTGCGCCCTCGGTGACGCGGGAACGCCATCCCGCCCATGGTAGCCGACACGCCGGCCGGGCTACTCGAACACCGGCCGCTGGGCAAACTCCAGCGTGATCTCACAATCCAGCGGCCGCTCGTAGCTGCCCTGCGGTGACAGCGACATGACGCCCTGGACCGGCTCGTCCGGCCGCACGTTGGACACCGACGTGGAGGACGTGGCCACCACCAGGCCGGTGGCGTCCTTGAGGCGGCCGTTGACCAGGACGACGTCGTAGTCCTCCTCGCTGCGGACGGTGAAGGTGGCACTCACCACCTCGCTGACCTCGTCCTGCTCGCAGCGCTCGACCTTGATGCGGATGCCGGCCTCCCGGGCGTCCCGCTCGAGCGGGTCGAAGGCCGAACACGCCACGGCCAGGACGGCGAGCGCCCCCAGGACGACGTGCCGGGCCCGCATCCGAACCCCCTCTCCGGTCGGCGAACCGGCACAGCATGCGGACGCCTCTGGGGGAAGTCAAATCAAGCGAACCGGGGTCAGCCGCCGCGGGGCTGAAACCCGACGCGCTCGTGCACGTCGTCGAGCGTCTTCCGGGCCACGGCCTGGGCCTTCTGGGCCCCCAGCTCCAGGAGGCGGGAGAGCTCGGCCGGATCCGCCGTCAGCTCGCGGTACCGGCGCTGGAACGGAGCCAGGAACTCGATGAGCGCTTCGGCCAGCTGAGACTTGAGGTCCGCGTAGCCCTTCCCCTCGAGGCGCCGCTCGAGCTCCGCCACCGGCGTGCCGGCGGCCACCGAATAGATCGTGAGGAGGTTCGTGATCGCGGGCTTGTCCGGCGAGGCCACGATGTCGCGGCCGGAGTCGGTGACGGCCACCTTCACCTTCCGGCGGATCTCCTCCGGGGGGTCGGTGACGCGGATCGTGCCCAGCGGCGACTCCGCCGACTTCGACATCTTCGCCTGGGGGTTCTGGAGGTCCATCACCCGGGCGCCCACGGGCGGCACGGCCGCCTCCGGCAGCACGAAGGTGTCCCCGTACCGCTGGTTGAACCGCCGGGCCACGTCCCGGGTCAGCTCGAGATGCTGGCGCTGGTCCTCGCCCACGGGGACCCGGTCCGCCTGGTAGAGCAGGATGTCGGCGGCCTGGAGGACCGGGTAGGTGAACAGGCCGACGCTCACGGCGGCCTCCTGCTGCCGGGCGGCCTTCTCCTTGAACTGGGTCATCCGCCGGAGCTCGCCGAACATCGTGAAGCACCCGAGGACCCACGCCAGCTCGGCGTGCTCGTGGACCTGGGACTGGACGAACAGCGTGGCCTGGTGGGGATCGATCCCGGCGGCGATCAGGATCGCGGCCACGTCGAGCGTCTTGCCCCGCAGCGCCTCGGCCTCCTGGGGCACGGTGATCGCGTGGAGGTCGACGATCGGGAAGAACGAGTCGTGCTCGGCCTGGTCGAGGACCCAGTGGCGGATGGCGCCGATGTAGTTGCCGATGTGGATGTCGCCGGTCGGCTGGATGCCGGACAGGACCCTGACCATCAGTCGCCTCCCGGGCCCGGGCGGCCCTCCAGGGCCCGGGCCACCGCCTCGACCAACCCCTCGACGGTGTGGGGGTCGGCCATCGCGTCGACCTCGAACCCGGCCTCCCTGGCGGCCTGGGCCGTCACGGGCCCGATGCACACGACGGCAGGGCCGCGCACCGCCCCGGCCAGCCGGCGGAACCCCTCCACCGTGGAGGCCGAGGTGAACGTTACGGCGTCGACGCGGCCCTCGTCGAGCGCGCGGCGGGCCTCCCCGGGGAGCGCCTGCTCGAACGCCGTCCGGTAGGCGTCGACCCGGACCGGATCCCAGCCGCGGCGCCGGATGCCGTCCTCGAGGTCCGCGGCGGCCAGGTCGGCGCGGGGCAGCAGCACCCGGCCGGTCCCCTCGGGGAACGCCGCGGCCAGGGCCTCGGTCGTGAAGCGCTCGGGGACCAGATCGGCCGAGATCCCGGTCCGGCGGAGGGCCTCCGCGGTCCCCGACCCCACCGCGGCCACGCGGGCCCGGGGCCCGTCGGCACCGACGGCGGCGGCACGCTCGGCCCAGGCCGCCACCCCGGCGGCGCTGGTGAACACCACCCAGGCGAAGCCCCCGGCCGCCGCGTCCGCCACGGCGCCGTCCAGCGGCCCGCCGGGGGGTGGCGGTTCCAGCCGGATCGTGGGGGCCTCCACGACGCGAGCCCCCCGGCGGCGCAGGAGCGCCGAGAGCTCCTCCGCCTGGGGCCGGGGCCGGGTCACGAGCACGGTCCTGTCGGCCAGCGAGCCGCTCACTCGCGCACCTCCTCGAGGATGCCGGCCGCCCCCGCCGCGAGCAGGACCTCGGCGGCCTCCCCGGCCGCCTCCTCCGGCGAGCCGGCCTGGACCTGGGACCACAGCAGGTCCGAGCCGTCGGGGCGGATCACCACGCCGAGGAGGCGCACGCCCCCCCTCCGGCGCTCCGCGTAGGCCCCCAGCGGGAGCCGGCAGCCCCCGCCCAGCAGCCGCACCAGCGCCCGCTCGGCCTCGAAGGCGACCCGGGACGCCGGGTGGTCGATGGCCGCCGCCGCCTCCGCGGGCGCCGAGCCGGCCACGGCCTGGACCGCGAGCGCTCCCTGCCCCGGGGCCGGCACCATGTCGTCGACAGGGAGCGGCGGTGCGTGGACGGGCTGGATCCCGAGCCGGGCCAGCCCGGCGCCGGCCAGGACCAAGCCGTCGAACCGTCCCTCCTCCATCCGGCGCAGCCGGGTGTCGACGTTGCCGCGGACATCGGTGACGTCGAGGTCGGGGCGGATCCTCCGGAGCTGGGCCTGCCGCCGGAGGCTCGAGGTCCCGACCCGGCTCCCCGCCGGCACGTCGGGGCCCCGGCTCACGAGCACGTCGTACGGGAGGTTCCGCTCGGGGACCGCGGCGACCACCACGCCGGGCGGGTCCTCCGCCGGGAGGTCCTTGGCCGAGTGCACGGCGAGGTCCACGTCGCCCCGGGCGAGCGCGTCGGTGATCTCCCCGACGAACAGCCCCTTCACGCCGGCCGGGGAGTGCTTCGGCGAGGCACCCCTGTCGCCGGCGGTCACGATCGTCACGACCTCGGTCGGGTGGCCGCTCTCCTCGAGGAGGCCGGCCACCTCCCGGGCCTGGGCCAGGGCGAGGCGGGACCCCCTGGTGCCGATCCGGAGCACGCCCGGTCAGTCCTCGGGAACCGAGAGGTCGAACAGGTCGGCCAGGGCCTGGGCCACCGGGTCGCCGGGCCCCCGGCCCGCCAGCTCCTTGAGGCGCACCACCGGGTGATGCAGGAGCTTGCGGACGATGGCCCGGGTCACGGCGTCGACGGCCTCGCGCTCCCGCTCGGAGAGGCCGGCCAGGCGCGACGCCGCCCGCCGAAGCTCCGTGCCGCGGACCTCCTCGCCGCGGGCGTGGAGGGCCTCGATCAGGGGCGCCAGCCGTGCCGCCCGCCTCTGGGCCGCGTACCGGGCGGTCTCCTCGCCGACGATCTCCCGGACCCGGGCCACGGCGTCCTCGGCCTCGCGCCGGGCGTCGGCGACCACGTCGCGCAGCGCGTCGATGTCGGCCACCCGGACCCCGGGCACCTCGCCGGCCCCCGGCTCGACGTCGCGCGGCACGGCGAGGTCCAGGAGGAACATGCCCCGGTCCCGCCCGGCCACCGCGCGCTGGACCGCACCGCGGGAGATGACGGTCCCCGGCGCCGCGGTGGAGGACACGACGAGGTCGGCGCCGCGAAGCGCCCGGTCGAGCTCGTCCAGCGCCCCGTGCCGGGCGCCCGTCCGGGCCGCCAGCCGCTCGGCCCGCGCCGAGGTCCTCCCCACGACGAGGACGTCCCGTACCCCCCGGGCTCGGAGCGAGCGGATGGCCAGGGCGCCCATCTTCCCGGCCCCAACGATGACGGCCGACCGCCCCTCGAGGCCACCCAGGTGCTCGGCGGCCAGCACCGCGCCGGCATCCACGAACGCCGCCGGGCTGGCCCCGATCGCGGTCTCGGTCCGGGCCCGCCGGCCGGCCCGCACGGCCTGGCGGAACAGCGCACCGAGAGCCGGCCCGGCCGCGCCCTCGGCCTCGGCGCGCCGGAACGCCGCCCGGACCTGGGACAGGATCTGCGGCTCGCCGAGGACCATGGAGTCGATCCCGGCGGCCACCGACAGCAGGTGCTCGGCGGCGTGGTCCTCGTAGTGCGAGTAGAGCGGCTCGGCGAAGTCGTCGGGCGGCACCTCCCGCGATTCGGAGAGGAACCGCTTCAGGTCCTGGAACCCCTGGTGGTACCGAGGAACCTCCGCGTAGACCTCCACGCGGTTGCACGTCGACAGCAGCACGGCCTCCTCGACACCGTCGAGCTGCGTGAGCCGCTGGTAGGCCTTCGGGTAGTCCTCCTCGGCGAACGCCAGGCGCTCGAGGAGCGCCACCGGAGCGTGGCGGTAGGACACGCCGAGGGCGAGGACCGGCACCCGGACGCCCCTAGGGCACCGACTCCAGCTCGGGGCCCACCTGGGCCAGCGCCCGGCCCCGGCCGCCGCGGACGTCGGCCAGGACCGCCTTGCGCTGCTCGTAGAACCCGAGGATCTGGAGCTCGATGGCCAGGTCGACCTTCCGCAGCGACACCCCCGGCGGCACCGTGATGACCGCCGGCGCGAAGTTGAGGATCGACCGGATCCCGGCCTCGACCATGGCGTCCGCGACCTCCTGGGCCGCGTGGGCGGGCGTGCAGATGACGCCGATCGCGACGTCGTGCCGGCGGACCAGCTCGGGGATCCGGTTCACGTGCTCGACGCGGATCCCGCCCGCGACCTCGCCCACCTTGCCGCGGTCGGCGTCGACGAGGGCCACGATCCGGAACCCGCGCTCGGCGAACCCCCGGTAGTTCGCCAGGGCGTGGCCGAGGTTCCCCACGCCGGCGATCATCACCGCCCAGTCCTGGGTGAGCCCCAGGACCCGGCGGACCTGGTGGATCAGGTACGCGACGTCGTAACCCACGCCCCTGGTGCCGTAGGAGCCGAGGTACGAGAGGTCCTTGCGGACCTTGGCGGAGTTGACGCCGGCCGCCTCGGCCAGGCCCTCGGAGGAGACGGTCTGGGCGCCCCGCTCGGCCATGTCCACCAGCGCGCGGAGGTAGACGGGCAGGCGCCCGACGGTGGCCTCGGGGATGGCTCGCCCCGTCACGGGCCCGGTTGGGGAGTCGTGCTCACGGGACGCCATTGTAGCGCCGGCGGCCGGCCGTTCTCAATCGCGCAAGCGCCCGGTCAGCGGGCGACGAGGCGGCGGAGCGCCGCCCCGTCCACGGCGATCTCGAACTCCTCGCGGCCGTCCACGGCCACGACCGGCACGCGGAGCCCGTAGGCCTCCTCCAGGGCCGGGTCCTCGTCGATGAAGATCTCCTCGAACTCGAACGAGGCGTCGTGCCGGGCGTCGAGGACCACCGACCGGGCCTCGTCGCAGAGCCCGCAGCGCCGGCGCGAGTACATCGTGACCCGGGCCATCCCTAGGGCACCGCGGCCCACAGGCGCTCGGGGTCGGGCTCCTCCTTGCGGAGCCGGGCGTCGGCGTAGAGCAGGATCGTGACGACGCTGAAGAAGGGCGTGAGGAGCGTGGCCACCAGGCCGTTGGCGGCGTTGATGACCGCCAGGTTGGCGCGGGTGATCTCGGTGGCGCCCGAGACGATCGGGACGAGGAGCGGGATCAGCACGACCAGCTGCACCCCGAGGATGATCAGGAACGACAGGATCAGCACGCCGAAGATCCGCCACGCGACGCCCCTCGACAGCCGCCACGACCGCCGGAGCGCCCGTCCCCCGCGGTGGCCCTCCAGGACCACGGCCAGCGAGGAGAAGATCAGGCGGATCGCCAGGAACAGCGCGACCACCACGCCGACGAGCATCGCGAGCGCGCCCGCCGCGGCGAGCCCCGCGTCCCCGGCCCCGGCGGCCCCCACCGTGAGGAGGATCCCCGGCAGCAGGGGGAGGAGCAGCACCACGATCAGCAAGATGAACACCCACCCCACCGGGAAGATCAGCGGGAACGCGAAACGGTACGCGGTGCCCAGCGTGGTCTCCCGGCCGCGGAACGCGTCCACGGCGGTCTTGGCCGCGGCCGCCGTAACGAACTGGGTGACCGCCGCGTAGAGGATGTTCGTCACGACGTTCACCCATTCGGGCACCTCGACGACCCGGAACCCCTGGATCGACACCGTCCGAGCGGTGACCCAGTTCGCGTACACGACGATCGCGTAGAACCCGAGCATCGCCGGCGCCACCACGCCCAGCAGCGTCGAGAAGTACATCCGGTACAGGCGGAACGCTCCGCCGATCACCTGCCCGGCGCGCATCGGCCCCAGGCGGATGGGGTGCCCTCGCCGCCAGGTGGAGGGCGGGACCGGGGCCACCGGGGCCTCGAGGTCCTGGTATGCCCGCCATGCGTCGGCCCAGCCGTCGTGCGTCAGCGGGAACCGGCGGAGGGCGGTCCCTCCCGCCAGCGGCCAGATCCCGTAGGCGTCCGCCGTCCGACCGAGGACGTGGCGGACCCCGATGTAGTCGGTGAACACCGCGCCCTCCCAGGCGCCGAGCTGCGGCTGGCCGCGGCCATCGGCCATGGGCGGCAGCATACCGGCGGCCCGGGGCGGGAGGAACCCCAGCCTCCGGGGCGGCATACTGGCGCCGTGGCGGAAACGGACCACGAGCTCGTCCGCCGGGTCGGCGCCCGGGACAGGGAGGCCTTCCACGAGCTCTACGAGCGCTACGCCGCCGCGGCGTACGGGATCGCGCTTCGCGTGGCGCGGCAGCCGTTCATCGCCCAGGAGGTCCTCCACGACGCGTTCCTGGCCGTGTGGAACGCGCCCGAGGCCTTCGACGCCAGCCGCGGGGCGTTCCGGACGTTCCTGCTCTCGCTGGTCCACCACCGGGCCGTCGACGCGGTCCGCCGCGAGGAGCGGCTGCGCGAGCGCGAGCGGCGGGCGAACCCGGCGCCGCCCCCCGGCGAAGATGTGATGGATACGGTCGTCGAGCAGGTCGACCTCGCCGACCGGAGGAGGGAGGTCCGGTCGGCCATCGCCGACCTTCCGCCGGAGCAGCGCGAGGCGCTCGAGCTGATGTACTTCCGAGGATGGACCCAGGCCCGGATCGCCCGGGAGACCGGCGTGCCGATCGGCACGGTGAAGAGCCGGGTGTGGGCCGCGATGCGGAAGCTGAGGGACGTGCTGGGATGACGTGGGATCACGATCGGGTCGAGGAGCTCCTGGCGGCTCACGTCCTCGGCGGGCTGGAGGGTGACGACGCCGAGCTGGCCGAGCGGGCGTTGGAGGAGCACGTCCCGGAGTGCCCGCGGTGCCGGGAGGCGCTCGAGGGGTACCGGGCCGTGGCCGGCGACCTGGGGCTCGTGGCGCGGCCCGTCGAGCCGCCCGACACGGTCACGGCCCGCCTGGGCCGGGGCGTCGGAGCGCGGGGCCGAGCGGGGTGGCGCCGGGCGGGTTGGGGGGCGGCCGCGGCCGTCGTGGTGGCCGCCGCGGGCCTGACGGCCTGGAACGTGGCGCTGACCGGCCGCCTGGCCGACGCCGAGGACCGCCAGGGGATGATGGCCGAGGCGTTCTCGACGTTCGCCCACCCGGAGGCCGACGCCGTCCCGCTCGAGGGGGCTGGCGGCGCCCGCGTGACGCTGGTGCACGACCCCGACGAGGGCCGGCTGTACCTCATCGCCACCGAGCTCCCCGACGTCGACGGCGTCTACACGGTGTGGTTCCTGGGCGGGGGGCGGGCGTGGAGCCCAGGGAGCCTGGAGCCGCAGCGGGGGGTGGCGATGATGCCGGTGCGGACGCAGCTCGAGCGGTGGGACGTCGTCATGGTGACCGTCGAGCCCGAGGGCGGCCGGCCCTCGCCCGCGGCCTCGCCGCTGATGAGCGCGACGGTCGACGCCGGCTAGCCCGGACGCGGCCGGCGGGTGGCCACCAGGAACCCCCAGTACATCACCGCCACGCCGGCGGCCAGGGTGGCGGAGAATCCCGCGAAGCTGCCGGCGGCCGCGAACGCCGAGCCGCCCGCCACGACCAGCGCCCCCAGCGCGATCAGCAGCACGCCGTAGAAGCGGCCCCGCAGCTCCGGCCGCCCGCGGAGGCCGAGCGCCGACCACAGGATGCCCCCGACCAGCGCGGCGGTGCCCGTGTAGGAGTAGACGAACGCGAGAGTCCGCGCGGGGCTGCCCTCCCCGAGGACCTCGCGTCCGGCGAAGAACTCCCGCTCCCCGAGCACGTCGCGGTCGAGGTCGGCCCCCGAGACGACCAACACGGCCCAGGCGGACCCAGCCAGCACCACGGCCAGCGCCAGGTGGCCGATCCACGGCCGGCGGGCCAGCAGGTACACCTCGCCGAGGCCGAGGTACGGGACGTTCAGCACCGCCCCGAACAGCCAGTACGTCCGGAACTCCGCGGCCGACCAGGAGTCGAGGACGCCCAGGGACAGTGCCGCCGAGGCCGCGGCGAACATCAGCATGGCCACCCCCCACACCGCCTCGAACGCGGTCCGCCGCCGGACCGCCCGGGCCAGCAGGTGGACGCCGAACGCCAGCGACACGACGGCGGCGACGATCGGGAGGGCGATCACGGCCCGTCCTGCCGCAGCGCCCGCCGGAGGACCTTCCCGGTGACGTGGCGCGGGAGCTGGTCCACGAACTCCACGTGGCGCGGCCACTTGAACCGCGCCAGCGTCCCCCGGCAGTGCTCGAGGATGTCCTCCTCGGTGGCCCGCTGTCCCGGACGCAGCTGGACCAGGGCCTTGACGGCCTCGCCGGTGCGCTCGTCCGGCACGCCGATCACCGCGCAGTCGGCCACCGCCGGGTGGGTAACGATGGCGTCCTCCACCTCCTTCGGGAACACGTTGAACCCCGAGACGATGACGAGGTCCTTCTTCCGGTCCACGATGAACAGGTAGCCGTCCTCGTCACGGACCGCGACGTCGCCGGTGCGGAGCCATCCCTCGCGGAACGCCACCTCCGTCTCCTCCGGACGGTTCCGGTAACCGCGGAACACGTTCGGGCCCCGGACCACGATCTCGCCGGGGTCGCCCTCCGCGACATCCTCCCCGTCCTCGTCGACCAGGCGCACCTCCACCCCCGGAAGCGGGAGCCCGATGGAGTCGCCCTTCGCCACCTCCCCCAGGGCGTTCGTGGTCACCGCGGGGGCCGTCTCCGTGAGCCCGTAGCCCTCCCAGATCGTGACGCCGAACCGCCGGCGGAAGGCCTCGAGCACCTCCCCGGGGAGCGGGGCGGCGCCGGAGACCGCCAGGCGGACCGAGGACAGGTCGGCGTCGCGCTCCTGCGCGGCCGCCAGCCAGGCGGTGAACATGGGCGGGGCGCCGGGCACCACCGTGACGCGGTGGCGCTCGATGAGCTCCAGCGTCTCGAGCGGGTCGAAGCGCTCCACGAGCACGGCCGTGGCTCCCTCCCGAAGCGTCACGCTCAGCACGACGTTCAACGCGTAGATGTGGAAGAGCGGCAGGACGAGGAGGACGACGTCCGAGGCGGCCTCCTTCAGCGCCGGCACGGCGGAGATCTGCTCGAGGTTCGCCAGGAGGTTGCCGTGGGTGAGCATCGCCCCCTTGGGACGGGCCGTGGTGCCGGCGGTGTACGCCAGCAGCGCCAGGTCGTCCTCCCCGACCGACTCGTCCGGGGGCCGACCCCCGGCGGCGACGAGCCCCTCGAACGACGCCGTGCCCCGCGGGGCGGGCCCGTCGCCGGTCACCAGCGTGTGCTCCAGCGACCCCACCCGGTCGCGCACCGCGAGCACCGTGGGGAGGTGGGCCGGCTCCGCGACCACGACACGGGCCTCGGCGTCGGCCACGATGAACCCCAGCTCCTCGGGCGTGAACATCACGTTGAGCGGCGCCACGGCCGCCCCCACGCGCATCGCCCCGTACATCGCCTCGACGAAGGCAGGGAGGTTCCCGAGCAGGAGCGCCACGCGGTCGCCCCTGCGGACGCCCAGGCGGTGGAGCCCCGCCGCCACGGCGTCGACCCGCCGGTCGAGCTCCGCGTAGGAGATGCGGCGGTCGCGGAAGATCAGCGCCGGGTGTTCGCCGCGCTCGCGGGCGGACGCCGCCAGGAGATCCGGGACGGAGCTCACGCCACCTCCACGTGCCGGAGCTCCACCCCGGGGGCCGGCGTGCGGCCGGCCCACTCCGCCTGCGTCGTCCCGTCAGACTCCAGCCGCGCCGCCTGCCGCCAACCCCCCGCGGCACGCTCCCACAGCACCAGCCGGCACGACGCCACGCCCGAGTGGTGGCACCAGCGCGGGGCGTCGTCGGGATCGAGGTAGCGCGCCTGCACCAGGTCGCGTCGGGACGCGGTGACGTCCCCCTCGAGCCGATGGCCGTCACCGGCCAGGCGAAACCGCCACCGCCCCAGCGACCACGGGCGGGTCCGCGACGCCCCGCGGAAGCGCAGCCACCGGCCGCCCCACCGGAGCGCGGCGAACGAGAGGTGCGGCGTGGTCACCGGGCCCCGGCGTCCCTGGGCACACAGGGCCTGGAACGCCACGCCCTCCTCGTCGAACGACGAGCAGGCGGCCCACGCCCACCGCTCGCCGTGGCGGGTGCCCTCGACGTGCCCCTGGTGGCCGGGGAAGCCGTCGATCCGCACGACGTCCCCGTCGACCTCGATCGTGCCTCGGTACCGGGGGCCGGGGCCGGGGGTCAGCGGCCGCGTCGGGACGACGCCGTCCCGGTACAGGAACCCGGGGAGGAGACGGAAGGCGGACTCCCCGGCGTCGAACGCAAGCTCCCAGGCCGCGCGGTGCCCGCCCCCCGCGACCGACCCCGTGGCGCGCCCGGGCCGGAGGGCCGCGTCACCCAGGTGCAACTCGAACCGGTCCGTCGCGGACCGGATGCCATCGGCGGGCGCGTTCACACCGAACGTCGCCCCCGGCTCGCCGCGACGGAACCGCGCGAACCACAGCCTCGGCTCGACCGGCCCGGCCACCGGGGACCTGACCCCGTAGCGGATCCAGTAGCCGCTCCCGCCGTCGGGCGCCGACATCGTGAGGAACCAGGCCTCGTACCGACCCCGACGGCCGCGCCACCGCGGCAGGTTGTCTCGATCGGCCACGGCGCGAAGGATACCCGGCAGCCGGAGGGCGGCCTACCCCGGGAAGGGCAGGTCGGGGATGATTCCGCCGTCGTCGTCCTCCTCCGGAGGCGGCTCCTCCGGCGGCGGCTCCTCGGGCGGCGCTTCGGGGGGCGCCTCGGGCGGTCGGTCGCTCGGCGCAGGGCCGGAGGAGGGTGCCGGCGGTCCAGTCGTGACGGACGGCGCGGCATCGGGGTCCTGGAACGCCCCCGACCCCGGCACCCTGGCCATGAACGCCCGCCAGAT
>DASZZY010000023.1:0-2503 GCA_036260395.1 Actinomycetota bacterium | reverse complement strand
GCTCGTCGCGCTGCTTGGTGGCCCGGTCGATCAGCCGCTGGAGGTCGAGGTCCCGGAACCGGTCGTCCCGGACCTGCAGCTCGCGGAGCGCCCGCCACATGGCCAGCTTGCCCTCGACGCCGAGTTGGAGGACCTCGAGCTCCTCGAGCAGGCTGAGTGGCGAGCGCCGGAGGAGCCGGCCGTTGAGCTTCAGCCGGCCGACCTTCTCGGCGGCCCACGCCGCCCGAGTCTTGATCGGGTTCCGGACGATCCCCAGCCGGTCCATGAGCGCCTCGAGCTCGCGGCGGTCCTCCTCGATGTCCTGGAGGAACACCACCATGAACTCGGCGCCAGCCCCCTCCTTCTCCGCCGAGATCACCCGGCGGGCGAGCTCCGCGCCCCCCACGGCCCCCGCGAGGTGGTCGTTGAGGTAGATGCCGAGGTACCGGTTCGTCACGGGCGTCCTCTTACCCGCCTCGCTGGCCGGCACACGTGCCTGGTTTGTCCCGGTGTGACGAGGGTACGTTGGAGCCGCCATGCGCGAGCCAGGCACCGAGGAAGGCCGCCTCCCCGCCCGCGACGTCGCCCGGTTCACCGCCATCGTGGCCGTCCTGGCCATCTTCTCCGACGCCGCGTTGGGCCACGGGCTGACGTGGGAGAACGACCCCTACTGGACCTACTGGATCACCAAGACGTTCCTGATCGCCACGATCTTCGGGCTGGGCACGGCGTGGTTCGGGCTCGGGCTGGGGCGGGGTGCGGCGATCACTGCCGTTCACACGCTCGTCCTCACGGTCTACTACTGGTCGCTGTCGCCGGTCGGGCTGCCGTCGTCACCGGAGTGGCTGGACTTCGAGCACACCTGGGTGACGGGCGTCCCGATCCACTTCGGCGTGATCTACATCGGGTACCTGCTGGCGCTGTGGCTGTGGCGCCGGCGGGCCGCCCGCCCGATTGACGAGGACGAGAGCTCCGCCGCCGTCGGCACCGCCGCGCTGGCGCTGGGCGTGGCGATCGTCGTCGTCACCGGCGGGCTGAGCAGCCTGGCGCTGGGGAGCTTCCCCGGCGTGACGTGGTTCCTGGTCCGGCTCCTGCTCACGATCCCGTTCCTGATGTGGTGGTGGGCCTGGGCCGGCCGCGACCTGACCTCCGCGGTGGTGGGAGGGGTGACGCTGGCGTTCGCGTGGGCCACGTACTCGCACTTCCTGGGGCCGGTGGGCCTCCCCGACCTGCCGGTCCGGGTGTTCACCACGGACCCGCCGCCGGCGACCGTGGAGTGGCTCGACTACCGGCAGCTGTGGGTCATCAGCCTCCCGATCTACGTGGTCACGATGGTCGGCATCCTGGCCCTGGCGGCGGTCCGGCTCGGCCGCCGGCCGGTGGCCCGTCCCGCGGCGGCCGCGCTGGCGGGCATGGTGGCGGTCCTGCTCCTGACGGGCGCCACCGACGCCACGCTGGGCCAGGACGGCGAGGACGCCACGTTGAGGGCAACCGGCCCGGCCGAGGTCGAGACGGGCCCCTGGTACAGCGACTCGTTCGCGCAGGCCCGGGCCACCCTGCGCATCCAGGCCGAGGACATGGGCGCCCGCGTCACACCGCTGCCGCCGCACGACACCCTGAACCTCCTGGCCCAGGTCCAGGTGCGGGGACGGAGCTTCACGGTCCTGGCGCGACGGGCGATCGTCGCACATCCCGCCGGCGCCTTCACCACCTGGTGGGGGGTGGGCCTGGACGTCGAGCACCACGGCGACAGCGGGATCGGGACCTCCGAGCTCCCGACGATCCGGTCCGAGCTCGCGGCGTTCGGTCTGGCCACCGTCCAACGGAACGGGCGCACCATCGCCACCGGCGTGCCGGTCCACGTGATGACGGCGGAGTCCGGCCTGCCGGGCGGGGCCCGGCTGGAGCTGGACGTGGGGCCGGAGGGCGGCCGCGTCCCCGGCCTGCCGAACGGCCACCTGCGCGTCCTGTGGCAGGGCTACACCGCCGAGATCGAGGACGACGTCGGGACCCTCTACATCAGCGGGGGCCTGGTGATCCTGGCGATCCTGCTGGCCTTGTTGTTCCTCGTCCGGCGCCAGCCGCGCGAGCCGGTCGCCTGACGCTGCCGTTCAGCCCTCCGCAGTGACCCGGGTCTCCTTGGCCGGCTCCCCCGCCATCGCCCCGTGCAGCGCGCCGACGTACACGCCGGCCAGCACGACGACGGCTCCAATCGCCAGCGAGAGCGTCAGCGGGTCGGCCAGGAGCCAGGCCCCCAGCGTGGCCGCCACCACCGGGAACAGCACGAACGCGAAGGCCGTGCGGGAGGCGGTCCACCGCTTGAGGACGAAGAGGTATAGGACGAACAGGCCGACCGAGCCGATCGTGATCAGGTAGATCTGGACGGCCCAGGTGGCGGCCCCCTGCGGAACGATCCACCGCTCGCCTCGGAGCAATGACAGCGCGATCAGCAGCGCGCTGCCGAACGCCATCCCGACCGCGTTCATCGTGACGGGATGGGCCTTCGGGAACCACTTGGCGATGA
>DASZZY010000022.1:0-14496 GCA_036260395.1 Actinomycetota bacterium | reverse complement strand
GGCTGGAGCGACACGACGACGGCCGAATCGTGGTGGACGGCATCGAGCTGACGGACGATATCCGGAACATCGAGCGCGTCCGTTCGGAGATCGGCATCGTGTTCCAGTCGTTCAACCTGTTCCCGCACCTCACGGTGCTCCAGAACATCACGCTCGCCCCGCGGAACGTGCGACGGTGGCCGAAGAGGAAAGCCGAGGAGAAGGCCATGCAGCTGCTGCAGCGCGTCGGGATCCCCGAGCAGGCCCAAAAGTACCCCGGCCAGCTGTCCGGCGGCCAGCAGCAGCGGGTGGCGATCGCCCGGGCCCTGGCCATGGAGCCGAAGATCATGCTGTTCGACGAGCCGACCTCCGCGCTCGACCCGGAGATGATCAAGGAGGTCCTGGACGTCATGGAGGAGCTGGCCGGTTCGGGCATGACCATGGTCTGCATCACCCACGAGATCGGGTTCGCCAAGCACGCCGCCGACCGAGTGCTGTTCTTCGACGACGGGCTGCTGGTCGAGGAGGGGACGCCCGAACAGTTCTTCAGCCACCCGAAGGAGGAGCGCTCGAAGCGGTTCCTGGACCAGATTCTGGTCTGAGGGCTCCTCGCACCCCCGGCCGCTAGGATGACGGCCGTGACCGCGCGGGTGATCGACGGCAAGGCCATGGCCGCGGAGATCCGTGGCGAGGTGGCCGATCGGGTCCGGGCCCTGGCCAGCCGCGGCGTCACCCCGGGCCTGGCCGCTGTGCTGGTCGGCGACGACGAGGCGTCGCGGATCTACGTGGGGGCCAAGCAGAAGGCCTGCGCCGAGGTCGGGATCCACTCCGAGCGCCACGAGCTCCCCGGTGACGCGCCGGAGGACGACCTGCTCGCCCTGATCCGGGCGCTCAACGAGGACCCCGGCGTGCACGGCATCCTCGTGCAGCTGCCCCTCCCGAGCCAGATCTCGGTGCTGGCCGTCCACGAGGCCATCTCCCCGGACAAGGACGTGGACGCCCTCACGCCGGCGAGCGTCGGACGGCTGGTCCGCGGAGAGGCCACGTTCCTCCCGGCCACGCCCTATGGAATCGTCGAGATGCTGGCCCGGACCGGCATCCCCACCGAGGGCCGGGAGGTGGTGGTGGTCGGCCGCGGCCCGCTGGTCGGGATGCCGCTCTCGATCATGCTGGCCCAGAAGTCGCCCCGAGGGAACGCCACCGTCACGCTGTGCCATACCGCCACCCGGGACGTGGCCTCGCACACGCGCCGGGCCGACATCCTGGTGGCGGCGGCCGGCCGCCCCGGGACCGTGACCGCCGACATGGTCAAGCCGGGGGCGGCGGTGATCGACGTGGCCGTGAACCGCACCGACGCCGGGCTCGTGGGCGACGTGGCGTTCGACGAGGTCGCGGAGGTTGCCGGATGGATCACCCCGGTGCCCGGCGGGGTCGGCCCCCTGACCGTCGCCATGCTCCTGGTCAACACCGTGACGGCGGCGGAGGCTGTGGCCGCCGCTCGATGACGCCGGGGAGCCGCCTGGAACGGCTGCTCCGCGACGGGAACTTCGCCGTGACGGCCGAGGTGGTCCCGCCGCACGACGCCGATCCGTCACCCGTGATCGAGCAGGCCCGGGCCCTGCGCGGCTACGCCGACGCCGTCAACGTGACCGACAACCCGACGTCGTCCGCCCACATGGCGGCGGTGGCCGGAGCGGCGCTGGTGGCCGGCGAGGGGCTGGAGCCGGTGCTCCAGGTGACGACCCGGGACCGGAACCGGCTGGCGCTCACCGGGGACCTGCTCGGGGGGTGGGCGCTCGGCGCCCGCAACCTGCTGTGCCTGACGGGCGATCCGGTCGTCGTCGGGGACCATCCCCAGGCTGCGCAGGTGGAGGACCTGTCGGTCCTGGAGCTCATCCGGCTGGCCGTCGGCATGCGCGATCGCGGGGAGCTGCTGTCGGGCCGGCCCATCGGCGTGGCCCCCCGCTACTTCGTCGGGGTGGCCGACGTGCCGCTGGCGCCGGACTACGACTCCGGGCGGCTGGAGGAGAAGGCGGACGCCGGGGCCGATTTCGTCCAGACCCAGATCGCCTACGATGTCGACGGCATCGCGGAGTGGGCGGAGAAGATCCGGCCCCGGGGCATCTTCGAGCGGATGTTCGTCCTCGTCGGCGTGGCGCCCCCCCGCTCGGCGGCGGCGGCCAGGTACATGGCCGAGCACCTCCCCGGGGTGGCCGTGCCCGATGCGGTCGTCCGGCGGCTCGATGCCGCGGGACCCGACGCCGAACGGGAGGGGGTTCGGCTGACCGTCGAGGTCGTCGGCGCGCTGCGGCGGATCGAGGGGATCGCCGGCATCCACGTCATGGGGCTGGGCAGGGAGGAGGCCGTCCGCCGGGTCATCGAGGACGCTGGCTTGCTGCCCCGGCCCGACCGGCCGCCGGCCTGAGGCTCCCTCCGGCGGGCCAGACCTAGCCCGCCGCGATCCCGCCTACTGGTCGGTTCCGGCCTTCCGGAGAGCCTCCGCCTTCTCGCGGATCTCGTCGAGGATCGGTGCGTTCAGCAGCGTCGTGACGTCGCCCAGCTCGCGCTCCTCCGCCACGTCGCGCAGCAGGCGCCGCATGATCTTGCCCGATCGCGTCTTCGGGAGGTCATCGGTGAAGATGATCGACTGCGGTCTGGCGAGCTTGCCGATCACCTCGGCCACGTGCCCGCGGAGCTCCCGCATCAGATCGTCGTCGCCTTCGTTGCCGGCCTTCGGCGTGACGAACGCGACGATCGACTCGCCCTCCTTGGGGTCCTTGCGCCCGACCACCGCGGCCTCCGCCACGGCCCGGTGATCGACCAGGGCGGACTCGACCTCGTATGTCGAGATGCGGTGGCCGTGGATGTTCATCACGTCGTCCACCCGACCCAGGAGCCAGAAGTCGTCGTCCTCGTCGAGCTTGGCACCGTCGCCGGGGAAGTAGATGTCCTCGCCGAAACGGGAGAAGTAGGTGTCGAGGTATCGCTGCTCGTCGCCCCAGATCGTCCGGAACATCGACGGGGTCGGGCGAGTGAGGACCAGGTAGCCGCCCCCTCGCCCCACCGGCTGGCCCTTGTCGTCGACCACGTCGGCGAAGACCCCCGGGAACGGCTTCGTGGCGGACCCCGGCTTGAGGGTGGTGATGCCCGGCAGCGGGGTGATCATGATGGCGCCGGTCTCGGTCTGCCACCAGGTGTCGACGACCGGCACCTTGCCGCCGCCGATGTACTCCTGGTACCAGATCCACGCTTCGGGGTTGATCGGCTCGCCGACCGTGCCGAGAAGACGCAAGGACGACAGGTCGTGCTTGCCGGGGTAGTCCGTGCCCCACTTCATGAACGTCCGGATCGCGGTGGGGGCGGTGTACAGGATCGTGACCCCGTACTCCTCGACGATCGTCCACCACCGATCCTTGTCCGGGTGATCCGGCGCCCCCTCGTACAGGACCGAGGTGCAGCCGTTCGACAGCGGCCCGTACACGATGTAGCTGTGCCCGGTGACCCATCCGATGTCGGCCGCACACCAGTACACGTCCTCCGGCTTGATGTCGAAGATCAGGTGGTGGGTGGACGACACCCCGGTCAGGTAGCCACCGGTGGTGTGGACGATCCCCTTCGGCTTCCCTGTCGTCCCGGAGGTGTACAGCAGGTAGAGGATGTCCTCGGCGTCCATAACCTCGGGGTCGCACTCCGGGGATGCGGCGGTCACTAGGTCGTGGTACTCCAGGTCCCTGCCCTCGACCATGTCCACGTCTTCCTGCGTCCGCCGGACGACCAGGACGTGCTCGATCGAGGGCGTCTCCTGGAGCGCCCGGTCCGCATTGGCCTTCAGAGGGACGATCTCCCCGCGCCGGTAGCCGCCGTCGGCGGTGATCAGGACCTTGCACTCGGCGTCGTTGATGCGGTCCCGAAGCGAGTCGGAGGAGAATCCACCGAACACCACGGAGTGGGGGGCCCCGATCCGTGCGCAGGCCAGCATGGCGGCCGGCAGCTCCGCGATCATCGGCAGGTAGATCGCCACGCGGTCGCCCTTGCGGACCCCGAGATCCTTGAGGACGTTCGCCAGCCGGCACACCTCCTCGTGCAGATCGCGGTAGGAGATGGTGCGCGTGTCCCCGGGCTCTCCGACCCAGTGGTACGCGACCCGGTCGCCGGCGTCGCGGAGGTGGCGGTCGAGGCAGTTGGAGGACGCGTTGAGCTTGCCGCCCAGGAACCACTTGTGATGGGGGAAGCCTCCCTCGGACACGCGTTCCCAGCGCTGGAACCAATGGAGCCGCTCGGCCTGCGAGGCCCACCACGCTTCCGGATCGGCGGCGGCCTCCTCGTAGACGGATGGATCGCTGGCGTTCGCTCGCCGGCGGAAGTCGGGAGGCGGCTCGAAGGTGCGGCGCTCCTCGAGCAAGGCTTCGATGGTCCGTTCCACTTGTCCCTCAGCCACTGACCTCACCACCCATCGATCGGAGCCGACCGTGTATTTCCCCATGTTGGACCGTGGCAAGCGCACACGCCAGCGTGCCGCGCGCGGAGAGAGGCGACGTGGGGCCCGAGGGCCGGAGGCGGGGCCCGTTCCGCCGGCGCGGCGTGGCTCTTTGCCAGGTTTGCCTGGCCCCGCGTGAGGGGAAGAAGCATACCGGTTTCGGGCAGGGCCGCAGCGGCACCCTGAGACCTCCGCGTCCCGGCGCGCCGCGAGCGGCGTGGCGACGAGGAGGAGCCATGGCGACGGCGAAGGCCAGGTCGGGGCTCGAGGTCTACGACTACAAGCTGAGCAGGGTGATCGCGGCGTCGTCCGCCGGCACCACGATCGAGTGGTACGACTTCTACATCTTCGCCAGTCTCTTCGCGCTCCTCAGCACGAAGTTCTTCCCCGAGACGGAGAACCCCGTCCTGGGGATCTTGGGGATCTTCGCGCTCGTCTACGTGGGGTTCCTGGTCCGTCCGTTCGGGGCCTTCTTCTTCGGCCGCATCGGCGACCTCGTGGGGCGCAAGGTGACGTTCCTCGTGACGATCTCCGTGATGGGCGTATCCACCTTCCTGATCGGTCTGCTGCCCACGTTCGAGACCGCCGGGTGGCTGAGCGCGATCCTCCTGTTCCTCCTCCGGGTCGCCCAGGGCCTGGCGCTCGGCGGCGAGTACGGCGGCGCGGCGATCTACGTCGCGGAGCACGCGCCCGACGACCAGCGGGGCCGGCACACGTCGTGGATCCAGATGACCGCCACGCTCGGCCTGGTGCTCGCCCTTCTCATGGTCGTGGGAACCGAGACGGTGCTCGGCACGGCGACGTTCGAGGCATGGGGGTGGCGGATCCCCTTCCTCCTGTCGGGCGTCCTCATCGCGCTGGCCATCTACATCCGGCTGAGCCTGCGGGAGACGCCCCTGTACACCAGGATCAAGGAGGCCAAGAAGCACTCCGTCTCGCCGATCAAGGACGCCTTCCAGCTCGGAGGGGGGAAGCGGATGCTGCTCGTCCTGCTCGGCGCCACGGCCGGGCAGGCGGTCGTGTGGTACACGGGCCAGTTCTACGCGCTGGTCTTCCTGCAGACGGAGCTGGGGCTGTCGGTCCAGAGGTCGAGCCTGATCGTCGGGATCGCGCTGCTGCTCGGGGTTCCGTTCTTCTGGGTCTTCGGTGCGCTCTCCGACAGGATCGGACGCAAGCCGATCATCCTGGGCGGGTGTCTGCTGGCAGCGGTCACGTACTACCCCCTGTACCTCGGGCTGACGGCGGTGAGGGGCAACTTCGCGGGACTGGTCGGGCTCGTGTTCATCCAGATGCTCTACGTGACGATGGTGTACGGGCCGATCGCCGCTTACCTCGTCGAGCTGTTCCCGGCGCGCGTCCGGTACACGTCACTGTCGATCCCGTACCACTTCGGGAACGGGTGGTTCGGGGGCGGCGTGCCGCTGATCGCGACCTCGCTGGTCGCGGCGTTCGGGGCGGGCGAGGCCTCCGTCGACTACCAGGGGCTGTTCTATCCGATCGCCATCGCGGTGATGACGTTCGTCGTTGGTCTGGCCACCCTCCGCGAGACGCATCACGTCCGCATCTGGGACGAGGTCCCGGAGGCGGCGCCGGCAACGCCGGAGACGCCGGCGGTCGTGAGGCATGACCAGCCCGCCCCGGGGACGACCTGACGGGGGGCTGGCCCGCCCGGGTTAGTCCAGGTCGCCGGCCTCGATCCGCTTCAGCCGGCGCTCGCGGACCAGCCCGCTCGACTCGATCAGCCGGCGGAGGTCCTCGGGCTCGTTGAGTGCCCCGGCCAGCACGCCGGAGAGGTCCCGCTGGGACACGATCCCGACCAGGCGCCCGCCCTCGAGGACCGGGAGGTGGCGGATCCACTTGTCGGTCATGATCCGGGCCGCCTCGCGCAGCGAGGTGCCCGGCTCCACCGTGATGAGGTCCTTGGACATCACCTCGGAGATCGGGGTGTCGAGCGGCGTCCCGGTGGCCACGGCCTTGAGCACGTCGCGCTCGGTGACGATTCCCAGGAGGTCGTTGCCCTCGATGACGAGCAGCGAGCCGGTCTGCTGCTCCCACATCTTGCGGGCCGCGGCCTCCAGGCTGTCGTCCGGGCGATCGGTGACCGCGGCCTGCGTCATGATCGCGGAGATCCTCACGTCCGCTCCTCGATGGGCACGTAGGCCTGAGCCTGCGGGCCGATGTATTCCGACTCGGGCCGGATCAGCCGGTTGTCGGCGAGCTGCTCGCGCACGTGCGCCGTCCACCCGGCCACCCGGCTGGCGGCGAACACCGTCGTGAACAGATCGGTGGGGATGCCGAGCGAGCGGTACACGCTGGCCGCGTAGAAGTCGACGTTCGGATACAGGCCCTTCTCCTCCATCACGACCTTCTCGATGCGCTCGGAGATCTCGTACCACCGCGTGTCCCCGGCCCGCTGCCCCAGCTCCCGCGACAGCCGGCGGAGGTGGGTGGCCCGCGGATCCTCGGTCTTGTAGACGCGGTGGCCGAAGCCCATGATCTTCTGCTTCCGCCCCAGCTTCTCCTTGATGTAGCCCTCGGCGCCCTCCACGTCCCCGATCTCCTCGAGCATCTTCATCACGGCCTCGTTCGCCCCACCGTGGAGCGGGCCCTTGAGGGCGGCGATGGCGGCGGTGACCGCGGAGTGCATGTCGGCCAGCGTGGACGCCACGACCCGGGCCACGAACGTGGAGGCGTTCATCGTGTGGTCGGCGTGCAGGACCAGGCAGATGTCGAAGGCCCGGGCCGCCTCCTCGTCGGGTTCCTCGCCCAGCAGCATCGCCAGGAAGCTCGCCGCGTGGGGGAGCTTGGGGTTCGGCGGGACGACCTCCTGCCCGGAACGGGCGCGGTGGTAGGTGGCGATCATCGTCGGGAAGCGGGCCACGAGCCGCATGGCCTTGCGCTCGTTGGCCTCTGGCGACTGGTCCCAGCCGTCCGGATCGTAGGCCGAGGCGGCGGAGACCGAGGTCCGCAGCATCGACATGGGGGAGGTGGCCTCCGACAGCGTGGGCATGAGCCGCTGGGTGAACTCGTCGAGCTCGCGCTCCTCCACCAGTCGCTCGGAGAGCTCCTCGAGCTGCTCCCGGTTGGGGAGCCGGCGGTGGTGGATCAGGTAGACGGTCTCCTCGAACGTCGAGTACCTGGCCAGGTCGTGGATGTCGTAGCCGGCGTAGAACAGCTTGCCGAGCTTCCCATCGATGTCCGAGACCGCGGTCTCGGCGGCGACGACGTCGGCGAGCCCCTTGTCCGTCACGTGGCCTCCTCGCCTGCTCCCGGTCGAGTCTACCAGGGAGCCTTCGGGACCCGAACCGCGACGCGGGTAGGGGGCCCGGCGCGCGGGTAAAGCTCGGTGGTGACCACTCCGCGCGTGTTGGCCGGACGCTACCGACTCGAGGGCCTCCTCGGGCAAGGGGGCATGGGCAAGGTCTTCCGGGCCCGCGATCTGGTCCTGGAGCGGACGGTGGCGGTCAAGGTGCTGGCGCCCCACCTGGCCGAGGACGAGGCCGCCGTGGCGCGATTCCGCCGCGAGGCGCTGTCCGCCGCCCGGCTGAACCATCCCTCGGTCGTGACGGTCTTCGACTCGGGATCGGAGGGCGGCTGGCCCTACCTGGTGATGGAGCACGTCGAGGGCCGGACGCTGTCGGCGGTCCTGGACGAGGGCGGCGCTCTCCCGCCCGAGGAGGCGGCGCGGCTGGCCGCCCGCCTGGCGGCGGCGCTGGCGGCGGCCCACGACGCCGGCATCATCCACCGGGACGTCAAGCCGTCGAACGTGATCCTCACCCCCGGCGGCGACGTCAAGATGACGGACTTCGGGATCGCTCGCGCGGCCTCGGGGGACGCGTCGACGCACACGTCGGCCGTGCTCGGGACGGCCGCGTACGTCTCTCCGGAGCAGGCCCTCGGCCGCCCGGTGGACCATCGCTCGGACATCTACTCGCTCGGCGCCCTCCTGTACGAGCTCCTGACGGGCCGGCCGCCGTTCGTGGGCGACTCGGCGCTGGCCGTGGTCTACCGGCACGTCGAGGAGGCGCCGCGCCCGCCCTCGGCCGTCAACGCCGACGTCTCGGACGATCTCGACGCCGTCGTCCTCCGGGCTCTGGCCAAGGACCCCGCCGAGCGCTACCCGTCGGCCGAGGCCTTCCGCTCGGACCTGCAGGCGATCGCCGCGGGGCTTCCGGTGCCGGCGGTGGACGCGCCCACCGACGTGGCGCCGGAGTCGCTGGCGCGTCACCCGGGGCGCCCCCGCTGGCGGACGGTCGCCGCCGCCGTGGCGGCGGGGATCGCGCTCTGGCTCTCGCTGGCCATCGCGCTTCCCCGGGGCGTGGGCCAGGACCCGGTGCCTCGGGAGGTCGAGGCTACCCGCCCGGCGCCCCGCCCGTCCTCGGTGGCCGGGACCGAGCCCGCCTCCGGCGAGGGTGGGTCCGACCGGCCCGCCCAGGGACCGGCGAAGCCCGACGAGCGCCGGAGCGAGGAGCCGGCCGTGCCGGAACCCGACGGCCCGGCGGCGGAGGAGGAGGAGGAGCCGTCGCCCTCCCCGTCTCCCTCGCCATCCCCGTCCCCGTCGGCGTCGCCGACCACCGAGCCCGAGGACGAGGGATAGCCCGACGGGCCGCGGAGCACCGGTCGCTATGATGCGGAGGCACCGACCCGGAAGGAGCGAGCCGTGGCGCACCGTGTGACGTTCATCCCCGGTGACGGCGTGGGGCCCGAGCTCTCGGACGCCACGCGCCGCGTCCTGGAGGCGACGGGCGTGGCGTTCGAGTGGGACCACCAGGAGGCCGGCGCAGACGTCATGGACCGGTACGGGACCCCCCTGCCCGAGCACGTCCTCGACTCGATCCGGACGAACGGCGTGGCGATCAAGGGGCCGATCACGACGCCGGTTGGCACGGGGTTCCGCAGCGTCAACGTGGCCCTCCGCAAGGAGCTCGACCTGTTCTGCTGCCTCCGTCCCTGCAAGTCCTATCCGGGCGTGCGTTCGCGGTACGAGAACGTCGACGTGGTGATCTGCCGCGAGAACCACGAGGACCTGTACGCCGGGGTGGAGTTCGAGCAGGGCACCCCCGAGGCCAAGCAGCTCATCGACTTCATCGCGGACCTGGCCGGCCAGCAGATCCGCGAGGACTCCGGCATCTCGATCAAGCCGATCTCCGTGACCGGGACCAAGAGGATCGTGCGATGGGCCTTCGAGTACGCCCGCCGGGAGGGGCGCAAGAAGGTCACCGCGGTGCACAAGGCGAACATCATGAAGTTCTCCGACGGGCTGTTCCTGGCCACCGCCCGCGAGGTCGCCGAGGAGTACCCGGACGTCGAGTTCGAGGACCGGATCGTCGACAACCTGGCCATGCAGCTGGTGGCCCGGCCCGAGGAGTACGACGTGCTGGTCCTTCCCAACCTGTACGGGGACATCGTCTCCGACCTCTGCGCCGGGCTTATCGGCGGGCTGGGGGTCGCTCCCGGCGGGAACATCGGCGACCAGGCCGCGGTGTTCGAGGCCACCCACGGCAGCGCACCGAAGTACCGGGGCATGAACAAGGTCAACCCGATGGCCATGATGTTCTCCGGGATGCTCATGCTCCGGCACCTCGAGGAGCGCGACGCCGCGGACCGGTTGGAGCGAGCGCTGGCCGCGGTCATCGCCGAGGGGAAGGACGTCACCTACGACATGAAGCCCCGCCGGGACGATCCCACCGCGGTGGGCACCTCGGAGGTGGCCGACGCGGTGATCCGCAGGCTGGACGGGGGTGTGTGATGAAGGTCACCGTCGTCGGAAGCGGGTTCGTCGGGGCCACGACGGCCATGCGCGTGGCCCAGAAGGGCCTGGCCGACGAGGTCGTGATGGTCGACATCGTCGAGGGGCTCCCCCAGGGCCTGGCGCTCGACATGAACCAATCGGCCACGATCGAGGGGTTCGAGCCGGCGGTGCGGGGGACGAACGACTACGGCGACACGGCGGGCTCGGACGTCGTCGTGATCACCGCCGGCCTCCCGCGACAGCCGGGGATGAGCCGCATGGACCTGCTGGAGAAGAACGCGGGCATCCTCCGCGACGTGGCCACCAAGGTCAGGGACACCTCGCCCGAGGCGGTGATCGTCGTCGTCAGCAACCCGCTCGACGAGATGACTTTCCTGGCCGGCGAGGTCACCGGCTTCCCGAGGGAGAAGGTCATGGGCATGGCCGGGACGCTCGACTCCGCCCGGCTGCGGTTCTTCATCGCCGAGGAGCTGAACGTCTCGCCGACGGGCGTCGAGGCCATGACGCTCGGGTCCCACGGAGAGTCGATGGTGCCGCTGCCCGCTCGGGCCACCGTCGACGGCAAGCCTCTCCGGGACCTGGTGGACGAGGCCACGCTCGAGCGCCTGTACCAACGCACGCGCGACGCCGGGGCCGAGATCGTCTCGTACCTGAAGAAGGGGAGCGCCTACTACGCGCCATCGGCGGCGGTCGCGGAGATGGTCGACGCCATCGTCGGCGACACGAAGGCCGTCGTGCCGGCGTGCGTCTGGGCGTCGGGGCAGTACGGGATCTCCGACGTGTTCGTGGGCCTCCCCGCCCGGCTGGGACGAGGCGGCGTCGAGGAGGTCGTCGAGCTGGAGCTGGACGAGTCGACGCTCGCGGCTCTACGCGAGGCCGCCGAGGGCATCCGAACCCGCTGCGCGGACCTGGCGAAGCTCTGACGTCCGACCCGCAGGAGGCGGTGTCGCGCCCTGCCGGCGGCGGTTGGCCCGAGTGCCGCCCAGCGGCCTTAGCGGCGGGCTCGGCGGCGGATAGCCGCTCAGGCGAGCCGGGCCGCCACCGCTGCCGCCACGTCCGCGGTGCTCGCCGAGCCGCCCATGTCCGGCGTCACCACCCGGCCCTCCTCGAGGACCGCCGCCACGGCGGATTCGACCGCCGCGCCCCCGTCGTCCTCCCCGAGGTGGCGGAGCATAAGCGCCGCGGTGAGGATCATGGCTACCGGGTTGGCGATGCCCTTCCCCGCGATGTCCGGCGCGCTGCCGTGGACCGGCTCGAAGACGGCGTACCGGTTCCCGATGTTGGCCCCCGGGGCCAGGCCGAGCCCGCCGACCAGCCCGGCGCACAGGTCGGAGATGATGTCGCCGTACAGGTTCGGAAGCAGGAGGACATCGAGGTCCTCGGGGTGCCACGCGAGCCACATGGCCAGCTCGTCGACCTGGATGGCTTCCACGTCGATGACCTCGGGGTACTCGGCCGCCGCGATTCCCAGCGCCGTCTGGAGGAATACGCCGTCCGAGAACTTCATGATGTTGGCCTTGTGCCCGACGGTGACCTTCTTGCGGCCGTGGCGTAACGCGTACTCCAGCCCGAACCGGACGATCCGCCGGGTGCCCGAGACCGAGATCGGCTTGACGGTCACGCCGGCGTCGTCGGGGATCCGATAGCCGGCGAGATCACTCAACCGTCGACGGAGGCCCGCGGTGGCATCGGATCCCCGCTCGAACTCGATGCCCTGGTAGAGGTCCTCGGTGTTCTCGCGGACCACCACGAGGTCCACGCCGGGGTGACGCGTCTCGACCCCCGGGAGGTGCCGGGACGGCCGGACCGCCGCGAACAGGTCGAGCTCTTGCCGGAGCGCCACGTTGACGCTCCGGAACCCCGTCCCGACCGGCGTGGTGATCGGGCCCTTGATCGCCACCCCGGTCTGACGGATCGAGTCCAGCACGCGGTCGGGGAGCGGGGTGCCCTCGGCGTCGATGACCGTCGCCCCGGCGTCCTGGACGTCCCAGGCGACGCCAACGCCGGTGGCCTCGACGACGGTCCTGGCGGCGTCCGCGACCTCCGGGCCGATGCCGTCTCCCGGGATCAGCGTGACGCGGTGGGGCACGCTGACAGGCTAGCAGGCAGCTTCGACGGCCCCGAGGGAGCGGAAGGCGCCGAGGCCGCGGCTCAGGAGGCCTTCTTGCGACTCACGGCGCGCTGGAGCTGCGACTTGTTCATGCTCGATCGGCCGCTGATCCCCAGGCGCTTCGCGTCGTTGTAGAGCTGCTCCTTCGTGCGGCCCTTGGGCCGGTTCGTCCCGGACCTGCGCCCGCCGCGCTGGCCGGAGGACGGGCCCCGGGTCGAGGTCCTCGACCGCTGCCGCGACTCGCCCGACCGGGCCCGCTCCTTGTTCACGGTCCGGGCCGCGATCTCCTTGGCCCGCTTGGTGCCGGCCCCGCGCTTCTTCGCGCTCGACTTGATCTTCTCGTACTGCCGTTCCCGCTTGCCGCTCCACGCCTTCTGAGGCATGAGCGCCTCCCTTCCTCTGCTGACAGAGTGACAAATTCCCTGGTCGGCGAGGAACGAAACCCGTTCAGGACAGGCGGTCGAACATGATGGCCCGCTTCACTTCCTGGATGGCCTTGGTGACCTTGATCCCCCGCGGGCACGCCTCGGTGCAGTTGAAGGTCGTCCGGCACCGGAACACCCCGCTCTTCTCGCCGAGGATCTGCAGGCGCGGGCGGGCGCCCTCGTCGCGCGAGTCGAAGATGAACCGGTGGGCGTTCACGATCGCCGCCGGGCCGATGTAGCCTTCGTCGCCCCAGAAGATCGGGCATGAGGTCGTGCACGCTGCGCAGAGGATGCACTTCGTCGTGTCGTCGTAGCGCTCGCGCTCTTCCGGCGACTGCGGCCGCTCCCGCGGCCCGGGGTCCTGGTCGTTGATGAGGTAGGGGAGCACCTTCTTGTAGCCCTCGAAGAACGCGTCCATGTCGACGATCAGGTCCTTGAGAGGCTGGAAGCCGCGGATGGGCTCCACGGTGACCTTCGGCGCCACGTCCTTCACGAGGACCTTGCACGCCAGCCGGTTGTGGCCGTTGATCAGCATGGCGTCGGACCCGCAGATCCCGTGTGCGCACGAGCGCCGCAGCGCCAGCGTCCCGTCGTGTCGCCACTTGACCTCGTGGAGCGCATCGAGGACCCGGTCGGAGGGCTCCATCTCCACGGTGAACTCGTCCCACCATGGGTCCGGGCTGATCTCCGGGTTGTAGCGTCGGATCCGGACCTGGAGCGGAATCTTCCCGGTCACGGCGCCGTCGGCCTCCCGGGGGCCGGCCTCGTACTCCCGGGGCGTCGTCTCGCGGGCGTCGGCCCCGGCCTGCACCTCGGCCCTCGCCGCGTCGCGCTGCTCGTCGGCCATCAGTACTTCCGCTCCATCGGGACGTACGGCCCCATCTTCACCGGCTTGTACTCCAGCCGGACCGACCCGTCGGCCTCCCGGTACGCCAGCGAGTGGCGCAGCCAGTGGTCGTCGTCGCGCAGCGGATGGTCCTCGCGGTAGTGCCCCCCCCGGCTCTCGTCCCGTGCCAGCGCCGCGGCCACGAGGGTATCGGCGCAGTCCAGCAGGGCGCCGAGCTCCCAGGCCTCCATGAGGTCGGTGTTGTACACCCGGCCCTTGTCCTGGACGACGGCCCGCCCGTACCGCTCGCGCAGCCCCCCGAGGAGCTCCTGGACCTTGCGCAGGCCCTCCTCGACGCGGACCACGCCCGCCAGGTCGAACATGTGCTCCTGCATCTCGTCGCGGATGTCGGCGAAGTTGTCGCCGCCCGAGGCCTCCAGCAGGCGACGCAGCCCGGCCGCGGCGTCGGCCTCCGGGCGGTCGGGGAGCGGCGGGAGGTCGGTCTCCCTGGCGTAGCGGGCCATGTCGAGCCCGCCCCGGCGTCCGAACACCACGATGTCGAGCAGCGAGTTGGTCCCCAGCCGGTTCCCGCCGTGGACCGAGACGCACGCGCACTCGCCCGCGGCGTACAGCCCGGGGACCGGCTCCTCGGCCTCGCCGACCACCACGCGGCCGTCGACGTCGGTGGGGATGCCGCCCATCCCGTAGTGAGCGGTGGGCTGGATCGGGACCGGCTCCTCCAGCGGCTCCACGCCGAGGTAGATCCGGGCGAACTCCGTCACGTCGGGGAGCTTCTTCTCGACGACGTCGGGATCTAGGTGCCGGACGTCGAGGTACACGTAGTCCTTCCCCTCGGCCCCCCGCCCCTCCTTGATCTCCTGGTAGATGGCCCGGGAGATCATGTCCCGCGGTGCGAGGTCCTTGATC
>DASZZY010000021.1:0-6924 GCA_036260395.1 Actinomycetota bacterium | reverse complement strand
CCGTAGCGAGCCCGGTAGAGCCGCCGGAAGCGGCGGTCGGGCTCTCCCACCGGCGGACGGGCCAGGAACGAGCGGGGCGGGTCGGTGAACGCGACGTCCCCGGGCGTCGCCGTCACGTAGGCCACCCCCGAGTCGCTGAGGATCTGCACCGCGGGCTGGAGGGCGGCGCGGCACGTCATCCCGACCACGGCCAGCACGGGTGGCTCGAAGGGCGGGTCGGAGGCCAGCTCGCGCGCCCCCCGGGCGGCCCCGCGGGCCGAGCACTCGGGCGTCTGCACGAGGAGGTCGAGGGGGCGGCCCGCCAGGCGGGGGCCGTGGGCCTCGATGGCCAGCCGGGCGCCGCGCCGGGCCGCCACGGCCGTCGCGTCGTCCGCGCCGGCCCGCGTGACGAGGAGCCCCACGCGGACGGCCTCGCCGGGGCGGAAGGTGGCGCAGCCGTAGGCCTCGTCCGGACACCGGGGGTCTGTGCCGTCGCCGGCCACCGTGAGGGCCGTGGAGACCGCCACGGCCGCCCCCAGGCCGAGCAGGCCGACGATCGCCAGGAGGAGAGGCCGCTTCGACACGGGGCCTTTCTATACGAGGCCGAGCGGAAGTGCCGGGGGCGGGATTCGAACCCGCACGGGCTTTCGCCCAATGGATTTTGAATCCATCCTGTCTACCAGATTCCATGCACCCCGGCTGTACTTAGTCTACGCGACTCAGCGCTTCGGGCCGATGACCCGGTCCAGCTTGGCGACCGCCTCCCGCCGAGCGACCGAGACCGTGTGCCATCGCGATCGGCGCCACCGAACGCCGTATGAATCGCAGGCACGACAGGAAGATGGCTCGGATGTCCTCGGATACGTTGGTGAAGAGATACCGCGGATAGCCGTTCGCTACTGGGTTTATCCCGCGCCAGCCACCGGAGTGGATCAATCCTCGCAACAACTTCTCGGGATGATGCGCCACGATCTCCGCTTGCCAGGTAGCGAGCTCGATCTTGCGCTCGTGCTTCCTTCCCGGCCCGTGCTGTGGAAACAGACACGGCCAGTGCTTCCAAGACGCTAAGTGGCCGCGCATCTCTGTTGCGGCCGATGTGAGACGCCGATCTGGCGGGTGGGCCGCATCGCGCGGATGGCAGACTCGCACTCCTTCCGGATGCCTGGGTAGCGGTCGGCCGTGGCGATGGTCAGCAAGTACAGCCCCGGTTTCCGCTTCACGCGAATGATGTGGCCGTCACCGAGGTAGAGACCCCAAGAGATATGCGTAGGCCTTCTCGTCGAGCGCTACGCCAGCGCAGCGGGGGCAATCCGAGCCGTTGTTCGCCCCCCCTTACTTCCCGGCCGTGGGGCACCCGACACGATGCGGCGGCGCCACTCCTGGACAGTAGCGAGGGGGATGCCCAGCATCCGGGACAGGCGCTTCCCTGAAAGCCCCGCTTCCGTGAGCCACAGCACCAACTCGAACTGCCAAGCCGGTCGCATGTCGGCTCATTGTGGTGGCCAGCGCTGACATGCCGACGGCGCGGCAGGCGATCAGGTCGTCGCGGGCTGCGGCTGGACGAGCCCCGCCGGGCCGAGGACGCCGCGGAGCTCGGACTGGAGCCCGAGCGAGCCGTCCACGCGGTACCCTTCGGAGAGCCGCAACGTCTTGGCCCCGGCCGCCGAGACCAGCCGCAGCACGACCGGGACCTCGCCGGGATGGGCCGCCAGGCACTCCTTGAGGCGGGCGATGAAGCCGTTGGTGCACTCCTCGGTCGGGACCTCGAGGACCAGGGGCTGGGCCGCGGCGGGCGGCGGCGGAGGCTTGCCGCCGTCCCGAACCGGCTCCCCCGACAGCTCCCTGATCTCCGAGGCCACGAGCTGGAGCTCCCGGCCCCGGAGGTCGACCCGTCCCTTGACCAGCACGATCCGGTCCGGCGCCACCAGGTCCTGGGCCGCCTCGTACACCGACGGGAACCCCACCACCTGCACGCCGCCGGCCAGGTCCTCCAGCCGGAAGAGGACGTAGGGCTCCCCCTTTCGGCTGAACCGCCGGGCCACCGCGGTGATGATCCCCCCGACCGTCACCACGTCGCCGTCCCCCAGCGAGGCCACCTCCGAGATCTCGAGATCGGTCTGGGCGGCCAGCCGGTCCCGGACCGCCAGCAGCGGGTGGTCGGTGACGTACTGCCCGAGCACCCCCTTCTCGTGCCGGAGCAGCTCCTCCTTCTCGAACTCCTCGCCGTGGAGCACGGACTCGTCGATCTCGTGCGTCGCCCCGTCCCCGCCGCCGAACAGCGAGAACTGCCCGGCGGCCTCGGCCCGCCGCTCGGCCAGGATCGGCCCGGCCACCTTCTCGTACGCCTCGAACAGCGCCCGCCGCCGGTAGCCCAGCGCGTCGAACGCCCCGGACAGCACCAGGCTCTCGAGCACCTTCTTGTGCAGGATCCCGGGGTCAGCCTTCTTGCAGAAGTCGCTGAACGAGGTGAACCGCCCCTTGGTCCGGCGGGCCTCGATGATCTGGCCCACCGCGCCGGCGCCCACG
Source organism: Actinomycetota bacterium (assembly GCA_036260395.1). Classification (GTDB taxonomy): domain Bacteria; phylum Actinomycetota; class UBA4738; order UBA4738; family CALAEC01; genus DASZZY01. The sequence goes on along the minus strand of DASZZY010000021.1, from coordinate 4,419 downwards.
TTCCGCACCGCGGACAGGCCGTACCGGATCTCCTCCCCCGCCGGCGTGAAGTCGAGGTCCGACTCGTTCACGTCTGGTGGCAGCACGCGGATGCCCATCAGCCGGCAGGCGTTCAGGTAGAAGGGCTTCTTGTCCTTGTCGTCCTTCACGCTCGTGAGCAGGGCGGCCATGTACTCCACCGGGTGGTGGGCCTTCAGGTAGGCGGTCTGGTACGCGATGAACGCGTACCCGCAGGCGTGCGAGGCGTTGAACCCGTAGTCGGCGAACGGCGTGATGAGGTCGAAGATGTGCTCGGCGAGCCGCTGCTCGTACCCGCGCTCGCGGCAGCCGGCGATGAACTTCTCCTGGTGCTTGGCCAGCTTCTCGCGGATCTTCTTGCCCATGGCCGAGCGGAGGTCGTCGGCCTCCCCCATCGAGTAGCCGGCCATCCGCACGGCGATCTGCATGACCTGCTCCTGGTACACGATCACGCCGTAGGTCCCCGCCAGGATCTCCTCCAGGTCGGGGTGCGGGTACGTGACCGGCTTCCGGCCGTGCTTGCGCTCGGTGTACTCGACGTGCATGCCCTCGCCGAGCGGCCCCGGGCGGTACAGCGCCACGAGTGCCATGAGGTCCTCGAACCGGTCCGGGGCCAGGTCCCGGATCAGCGACCGCATCCCGGGGCTCTCGAGCTGGAACACCCCGGTCGTGTCGCCGTCCCGGAGCATCTCGTACGTCGCGTCGTCGTCCAGCGGGACGTGGTCGATGTCGAGGTCCACCCCCTGCTCGCGGAGCATCCGCACGGTGTCCTCGATCACCGAGAGGTTGCGCAGGCCCAGGAAGTCCATCTTGAGCAGCCCGAGCTCCTCGACGTGGTGCATGTCGAGCTGGGTGACGATCCGCCGCGAGTCGTCGCGGGAGTCCTTCGACAGCTTGAGCGGCATGTAGTTCACGAGCGGGGCGTCGCCGATCACCACGCCGGCCGCGTGGACCGAGTCCTCCCGGCGGAGCAGCTCGAGCTGCCGCGCGGTGTCGATGATCTCCCGCGACTCCGGCTCGGCCTCGTAGGCCTGGCGCAGCTCCTGGGAGAGCTTCAGGGCGTCGTCGATCGTCTTCTCGCGGCCCAGCACGGCGGGCGGGTACATCTTGCAGAGCCGGTCGCCCACCGACGCCGGGAACCCCAGCACGCGCGCGGCGTCGCGGATCCCCTGCTTCCCCTTGATGGTCTGGAACGTGACGATCTGGGCCACGTGGTCGGAGCCGTACTTCTCGGCCACGTAGCGGATGACCTCGTCGCGGCGCCGCTCGTCGAAGTCCATGTCGATGTCCGGCATCTGCTTCCGCTCGGGGTTCAGGAACCGCTCGAAGATCAGCCCGTACCGGAGCGGGTCGAGGTCGGTGATGCCGAGGCAGTACGACACGACGGAGCCCGCCGCGGAGCCACGCCCCGGCCCCACGCGGATCCCCTGGCTCCTGGCGAACCGGATCAGGTCCCACACGATCAGGAAGTAGCCGGAGAACCCCTTCGACCGGATGATGGCCAGCTCGTGCTCCAGCCGGTCGCGCAGCTCCGGCGCGATCTCGCCGTACCGCCGCCGGGCTCCGTCCTCTACGAGCTCGTGCAGGTACGTGTCGAGGTCGCGCCCGGCCGGCGGCTCGAACCGGGGCACGTGCATCGCCGGCCGCTCCTCCACCAGCGCCCGGTCGAGGTCCGACAGCAGCTCCACTGACTCGGCGATCTCCAGCGTGGCGTCGCAGGCCTCGGGCAGGTCGCGGAACAGCTCCCGCATCTCGGCGGGGGACTTCACGTAGAACTCCTCGGTGTCGAACTTCAGGCGGTCGGTATCGGCCAGCACCTTGCCCGGCTGCTGGATGCACAGCAGGACGTCGTGGGCGCGGGCGTGCGACCGCTCCGTGTAGTGGGTGTCGTTGGTGGCCACCAGCGGGATCCCCAGGTCCCGGGCCAGCCTCACGAGCTTCGGGTTCACCTGGCGCTGCTCGGGGAGGCCGTGGTCCTGGAGCTCAACGTAGAACGAGCCCGGGCCGAAGATGTCCCGGTAGGTGGCCGCGGCCTCGTAGGCCTTCCGGTCCTGCCCGGCGAGCAGGAGGCGGCACACCTCGCCGGCCAGGCAGCCGGTGAACCCGATCAGGCCCTCGGCCCGCTCGGCCAGGAGCTCCTTGTCGATCCGCGGCCGGTGCCAGAACCCCTCGAGGTGCGCGTCGGTGACCAGCCGCAGGAGATTCCGGTAGCCGCGCTCGTCGCGGGCCAGGACCGTGAGGTGGCGGTACTTCTCCTCGTCCTCGCCGGGGGTCCGGTCGAACCGCCGCCCGGGCGCCACGTAGGCCTCCACGCCGAGGATCGGCTTGACGCCTGCCCCCCGCCCGGCCTTGTAGAAGTCCAGGGCCCCGAACATCACCCCGTGGTCGGTGAGGCCGAGGGCCGGCATCTCGAACCGGGCCGCGGCCTCGAAGAGCTCCCCGATCCTCGAGGCCCCGTCGAGCAGCGAGAATTCGCTGTGGGTGTGAAGGTGGACGAAGCTTCCGGCGCTCCCCATGGCTCCCCGACGACCCCCAGGCTTACCCGCCGCGTCCGACGCGGCCTGTGGATATCCTGTGGAGAATCACATCCTTGTAATCCCTGCGGCCGGAACTCTATACTCCGGCCAGGGCCGAGTCAAAGGCGCTGGATATGCAGCTCTCCTACACCAGCATCAACTCGTACGAGACGTGCCCGGCGAAGTACCGCTTCCAGTACGAGGAGCGGGTGCCGGGCCGCCCGTCCCCGGCGCTGGCGTTCGGCGACTCGCTCCACCAGGCCCTCCACCGGTTCCACGCCCGCCCGGTGCCCGTGGCGCCGCCGCTCCCGGAGCTGTGGGAGACGCTCGACGACGTGTGGGTGTCGGAGGGGTACGTGGACCCGTCGGAGGAGCGCCTGTACCGGGAGCACGCCCGGGAGGTCCTGGCCCGGTACCACCGCGACAACGCCGACCGGTACCGCATCCCGGCCGCGCTCGAGTTCCGGTTCCGCGTGGAGGTCGAGGGCGTGGCCCTCACCGGGGTCATCGACCGGATGGACCGGCTGCCGGGGGGCGGGTACGAGATCATCGACTACAAGACCAACCGCCGGCTTCCCCCGCGGGACCGCCTGGAGGGCGACCTCCAGCTCTCGCTCTACGCGTACGCGGCCCGCGAGGTGTGGGGCATCGAGCCGGAGCGGCTGACGCTGTACTTCCTGCTCCCCGGCCAGCGGATGAGCACGTCGCGGACCGCCGGGGACCTGGAGAACCTCCGGCGGCGGGTGGCCAACATCGCCGAGCGGATCGAGGCCGGCCGGTTCGAGCCGCGGGAGAACCCGCTGTGCGACTGGTGCGACTACCAGCACCTGTGCCCGCTGTTCCGGCATCGCTACGAGCGCGAGAACGCCCCGCCGCGGATCGCCGAGGTCGTCGAGGAGTGGATCGCGCTGAAGCGCGAGGACCGGGCCCGGTGGCGGCGCCTCGAGGAGCTGGCGGCCACGATCAAGGCCTACGCCGAGGAGCACGGCCTCGGACGGCTCTACGGGTCGGACGGCGCGATCAAGGTCGTTCAGCGGGTGGACACCGCGCCCGACCCCGCCGCGGTCCGCCGGCACCTGGAGCCGTTGGGCCTCTACGAGTCGGTGCTGGCGGTCGACCCCCGGAAGCTCCACGACCTCATCGAGAGCCGGACGCTGCCCCCGCACGTCGAGGATGCCCTGCTGGCCTCCCGCGAAGAGGTCCGCACGACGAAGGCCCTGTACCTGACGGACGCGGACCGTGCCGGGCGGCGTCGCTAGCCGGACGGGAGCCGGCGGAACGAGTTGACGATCTCCTGGGTCGGCGGGACGACCTCGTCGGGGTCGCTCCCGGCGGCGGTGAACACGCCGATCGAGTAGTTCCTCTCGCCGGCCCGCACCGTGATGGCCAGGAAGCGGACCCGCACGCCCTCGGGGTTCGTACCGATGCCGGCGACCGACAAGGCCGGGTAGGGGCCGACGTCCCGCTGTTGGAGGGCGAACAGCTCGACCCGGCGGTACGTGGCCTGGACCCGTTCGACGAACTCGGTCTCGGCTGCCTCTAGGTCGCCCTCGGCGCCCAGCCCGAACGTCACGGAGGTGTGCTCCTCAGGGCTGAGCACGCGGGTCACGGTCTCGTCCTCCTCGACCTCCCAATCCGGCGGGTGGTAGAAGGAGTAGCGGCCCTCCTGGTTGACGAACCGCTCAGTGGCGAAGCGGTAGGACGGGCCCGAGCCTTCATCGTCGCGTGTGAGCGCCACGACGACGCCGATGGCGACGATCACCGCAGCCGCGCCGACGAGGGACCAGCCGGCGATGGTGCGGAACCGGCGTGCGCGATCGTTCGGCTGCATGGGGCCCTCAGGATAGGGGGCAGAGACGGCGAGAGGGCGGACCGAGGTCCGCCC
>DASZZY010000020.1:0-2839 GCA_036260395.1 Actinomycetota bacterium | reverse complement strand
GCCTTCAGCTCGATCAGCGCGCCGACCCGGCCCCTGGTCCGGACCAGCCCGCTCCACGGGACGGACACCCGCGAGGCCAGCCGGAGCGTGGTGGACTTCCCGCTGCCGTTCGGCCCGACGATCCCGACCGCCTCCCCCTCGTCGACGTTGAACGAGACGCCGGCCAGCGCCCAGATGTACTTGGCCATCGTCCGCTCGCCGAGCCCCGACCGCTGCGGGTCGCGGCTCACGGCGTCGCGGAGGTTGCGCTTGTGCCGCCGCCGCGTGAGCCCCAGCCGGAAGCGCTTCCAGACGCGCTCGAAGCGGATCGCCCGGGCCACCGCTACGTCACGTCCGAGATCACGGCGTCGAACCGCTTGAACGTCCAGTACGCGATCAGCATCAGGCCGACCGCCCATGCCACCGACACCAGCGTCGGGATGGTCTCGGGCCACTGGTCGAACAGCAGCGTGCGGCGGAATCCGTCCATGAGCGGTGTGAGCGGGTTGGCGTACACGTAGAGGTCCTTCACCAGCGGAGACAGCCCCGGCGAGTCGAGCACCCGCTGCAGCGGGTAGCCCACCGGCGTGGCGAACAGCAGCACCTGGACCAGCAGGGGCACGCCGTACCGCGTATCGCGGTAGAACGCCGTGATGATCGACACCAGCATCGTGAGCGCCACCGACAGGACGTACAGGATGAGGACCAGGCCGAGGGCCGCCACCCACGTGACGCTGGGATAGAACCCGAAGAACAGCAGCATGCCGAGCAGCACGACCGAGGACATGAGGAAGTCGAACCCGGCCCCGAACGTGGCCGCCAGCGGGAAGGCCTCCCGCGGGCAGTACACCTTCCGGATGATCGAGGCGTTCGAGACCACCGCCGTGGCCCCGTATGTCAGCGACCCGGCGAACAGGGCCCACGGCACCAGCCCCGTGTAGCTGAAGATCGGGTACGGGACGCCGCGGGGCGGGTTGATCCCGGCCACGACGCCGAACACCAGCGAGAACAGCACCATGAGGACCAGCGGGTTCAGGAGGGCCCACGTGGCCCCCAGCGCGGCCTGCTTGTACCGGACCCGGATGTCGCGCCAGGCCAGGGTGTAGACCACCTCGCGGAACCGGAACAGCTCTCGGAGCCCCTCCCACATCCCTTGGCGGTACGACTCCCGGGGCGGCGGCTCGGTCGGCAGCTCGTCGTCGCGCAGGGGGCGGACGGTGGGGATGCCGTGGCCGATCCGCGCCTCCTCGAGCTCCTGCTCGGGAGGGAGGGACGGATCCGTGGCCGACGGGGCGTCGGGTCGGTCCATGGGTCCGACAGTCTACCGGTGTTGCTCCGACCCGATGAGGGATCCGTCCGACCCGTTGTCGAGGCGCGGTGCTACGCTCGTTCGCCGTGTCCCGGTCACCCGCTCGCCGACGGCGGACCTCGACGATCACGCTGGCGATCGTCGGCGCCCTCCTCATCGCCATGGGCGGCGCCGGCGGCTTGCTGTTGTCGAGGCTGCTCGCCGAGCCGGAGCGCGAGCGGCCCGGGCGCCGCGACGATCGCCGCTTCGACCAGCGGCCGGACCGGCCGGACCGGCCGGACCGGCCGAGCCGCGGGGGCCCCGCGAGGACGTTCACGCTCCCGCCGGAGTTCACCGCGCCGTGCACGGAGCGCGTGGACCCGGGCCAGCTCGAGAACGTCACCGACCCCCGGGCCCTCCCCGCCTCGGACCGGCCGCTGGTCCCGGTGACCCAGCGGCGGGTCGAGTTCGAGAGCACCGACGGGCTCCGGATCCCCGGCATGCTGATGGCGCCGCGAGGCGGCGGACCGCATCCGGGCATCGTGTGGGTCCACGGGGGCCTGGCCGACCGCGTCGACCCCCAGGTGGTGGAGGCCATCGCCCGGAACGGGTACGCCGTCCTCGGCGTGGACTACCGGGGCAGCGGCGGGTACGGCCCCGAGATCAGCGGCCAGCCCGACATCGGCCAGAAGGACGTGGACGACGTCATCGCCGCCGGCCGCTACCTGGCGGGCCTCCCGGAGGTGGACCCCGACCGGGTGGCCGTGGCCGGGGGCAGCCGGGGCGCGGCGATGGCGTTCCTGGCCGTCATCCGGGAGCCCGAGGTGTTCGACGCGGTCGGCGCGTTCTACCCGATCGTGGACTGGGCGTGCGCGCTCCAGCTCGCCGGCGGACGGGTCGGCGGCGAGTTCCTCGAGGCATTCGGGGGCACGCCGGAGGAGGTCCCGGAAGCGTACATCGAGCGCTCTCCCTACTACGCCGCCGACCAGATCACGGTCCCGGTGTACATGGCCCACGGCCTGCGCGACCGGCGACCGCCGCCGACCGAGACCGTGAAGATGGCCGAGGCCCTCGAGGCCGAGGGCCGGAGCCCGACCGTCCGGTACTACAACGGCCTCTCGCACGGGTTCATGGAGCGGGAGCCCGCCGACTCGCCGCTGTGGGAGGACTTCTTCGCGTTCCTCGACCGGACGCTCTGAGCGTCAGCGCTCGGCCAGCGCGGCGAGCCCGCCGCGCGCCAGGCTCTTCAGCCGCTCCGCCAGCTCGTCCTCGCGCCGCTCGCCGAGGAGCGTCCGGAACTCCTTGAGGATCCGCTCGAGCTCCTCGGGGTCCGGGGCCGGGGGGCGGGACACGATGATCGCGGGGTGCGCGCTGGGCATCGGGCCCTCGTCGGGATCGACCAGGTCCTCCACGAGCTTCTCGCCGGGGCGCGGCCCGACCATCGTGATCGGCACGTCGCGCTCGGGCACCTGGCCCGCCAGCCGGATCACCCGCCGGGCGAGGTCCATGATCTTCATGGGCTCGCCCATCTCGAGCGTGAACACCTCGCCCCCCTCGGCCAGGGCCGCCGCC
>DASZZY010000019.1:0-17553 GCA_036260395.1 Actinomycetota bacterium | reverse complement strand
GGATCGCGCTCGGCGAGCGGGTGACGTGGCGCGAGGCGGTGGGCATCGGGATCGGGTTCGGTGGCATCGTCCTGCTCGTCGACCCGTTCACCGGCGGAGGCTTCGACCCCCTGGGGATCGGCCTGCTGCTGATCGCCGATTTGTCGTGGGCGGCCGGCTCCCTCTACGCCCGGCGAGCGCCGATGCCGTCCCGGTCGCTGGTGGGGGCGGCGATGCAGATGCTGGCCGGGGGCCTGGCCCTGGGGATCGCCGGCATCGTCGCCGGCGAGCTGGCGGACGTCGAGCTACGGTCGATCTCCACCGCGTCGGTGCTCGCGCTGGTCTATCTCACCGTGTTCGGGTCGCTGGTCGCGTTCACCGCGTACGCATGGCTCATCCGCGTGGCCCGGACTTCCCTGGTGGCGACCTACGCGTACGTGAACCCGGTCGTGGCGCTGCTGCTCGGCTGGGCGTTCCTGTCGGAGCCGCTGGGGCGGAGGACGCTCCTGGCCGCCGGCGTGATCCTGATCGGCGTGGCGCTGATCGTGACCGCGCGGGCCGGCGCGCCGGAAGAAGGAGCCGGTCGGCGACCCGTCGCACGACGGGCTGCCGGTCGAGGGGCGGGGCCCGGCTAGCGGCGGATCCGCTCCTCGAACTCCGGGAAGTACCGCGAGATCACGCTGACGTCGAACCGCCGGAGGATCGACTCCTTCGGCTCGCGTTCCAGCAGGAACTCGAAGCAGGCCCGGATGAACTCCTCCTTGGAGGGGTAGCCGCTCGCCAGGTTGAACGCGTCGGACTCGCTCAGCGTGACCTCGTGCTCGGTGTGCCCGCCGCCCTCGGAGACCCGGACCGCGAACGTGCTGGTCTCCCCGGGGTCCGCCGATCGAACCTCGATGTCCGCCATGGGGACAGCCTAGCCGAGCAACGGTGGGACCTCCGCGCGGGCCCTGCGGGTACCCTGGCGCCCATGCTGGCCGAGCAGGCGGCCGACGTGCGCCGGGGCGCCGTGTCGCCCGTCGAGCTCGTCGAGGCGGCCCTGCGAGAGGCGGACCGGTGGCAGCCGCTCACCAACGCGTTCAGCCAGCTCCACCCCGAGGGGGCCATCGCGGAGGCCGCCGCGCGGGCCGAGGACGTGGCGCGCGGGCGTCCGATGGGCCCGCTCCACGGCGTGCCCGTGGCGGTCAAGGACCTGTTCGACGTGGCCGGGTGGGAGACCACCGGCTGCTGCGCCGCCTACCGGGGACGGCTGGCCGAGCGCGACGCGGACGCCGTCGCGGCGCTCCGGCGGGCGGGCGCCGTGATCCTGGGGAAGACCAACCAGCACGAGCTGGCGGCGGGCGGGACGAACCTGGTGTCGGCGTGCGGAGCCACGGCCAACCCGTGGGACCGGGCGCGGATGACCGGCGGCTCCAGCGGCGGCTCCGCCGCGGCGGTGGCGGCCCGGGTCGTCCCCCTGGCCCTCGGGACCGACACCGGCGGCTCCCTCCGGATCCCGGCCTCGCTGTGCGGCACGGTGGCCCTCAAGCCGACGCACGGAGCCCTCAGCCTCCGCGGCGTGATGCCGCTCGCTCCAAGCATGGACACCGTGGGGCCGATGACGACGAGCGCGCTCGACGCCGCGCTGGCCTTCTCGGCGCTCGGGGGACGGCCCGCCGCTGCCGACGATGAGGCCTCCGCCGCGGCGGCCGGGGGCGTGGTGGTCCCCGACGGTACCTTCGTGGCCCCCGTCGACCCCCAGGTCCGCGCCGCGGTGGAGGCGGCGGGGCGGGCCCTGGCGGAGGCCGGGGCCCGGGTCGTACGTGCCCGCGGCGACCTCCGGTACGACCCCGAGGACTGGGAGCGCCTAGCCTGGCCGGCGCTGTACGAGGCCCACGGGCAGCTGCTGGACCGGCCCGAGCCGCTCGGCGGACCCACCCGGCGGTTCCTGGAGTACGGGCGTGCCCTGCGTCCCGAGGAGCGCCTGGGCGCCGAGCGGCGTGCGGTGGCGCTGCGCGATGCGTTCCTGCGCCTGCTCGGCGACGCCGACGCGATCCTGGCCCCGGCCACGCCGGTCGCCGCCCCGTCGTCGCACGAGCGGCGGGTGCGGCTGGAGGACGGCACCGTGCTCGACGCGATCCGGGGCGGCGTCTCGCTCCTCACCCGCCCCGTGAACATGGCAGGCCTGCCGGCGCTCTCGCTGCCCGCGGGATTCACCGCGGAGGGGCTCCCGGTGGGGATCCAGCTGATCGGGAGGGCGGGAGGCGAGGGCGCGCTCCTGCGCCTCGGCGTGGCGTACCAGCGGGTGACCGACCACCACGTGCCGGCCCCCCGGGCGGCCTGAGCGGCGCTAGCCCCTCCGGGGAGGGCCGCCGCGGGCCCCGGGACCTCCCCGGCCGCCGCCGGGCGCGCCGCGTCCCCCAGGAGCGCCCCGCCGGTCGCGGCGCGGCGGGGGCTCGGGGACCCGCCGGAGCGGCGGCAGCTTGCGGGTAGCGACCTCGCGCTCGAAGCGGATCCGGAGCGCGTCGGGGGCCACGGGCTCCCGCGCCATCTCGTGCCAGCCGTCGCGGAGCAGGGACCGCAGGCGACCCTCCGCCGTCTTGCGGAGCTTGTCGCCACCGGGCGCCCGGAGGAAGAACGTCTCGAACAGGATTTCTCGTGTTGCCATCGGCCGGCCACTGTAGCACGGCCCCCCGGCCGGTCCCGGGGCGGTATGGCAGGATGCCGCTCCGTGGGCCGACGCCGCGATCAGGGAGCGGGGAGCGCGGGCGCCGGGCGGGCCGACCCCTGGAGCGCCTTCGTGGTGGCCGCGGCGGCGGTCCTGTTCGGGGCCGTGGTGATCCTCGGCGACATCATCGGGCGCCAGGGGATCCCGGTCACCTCGATGCTGGCCGTCCGCTTCGCGGTGGCCGCCGCGGTCCTGGCCATCATCCTGGCCGGGACCGGCAGGCAGCTCCGGCCCGCGCCGGGCGAGGGCTGGCGACTGGCGCTGCTGGGGGCCGCGGGCTACGCCCTCGAGTCGGTGCTGTTCTTCGTGGCGATCGGGCGGGGGACCGCCGCGGCGGTGACGCTGCTGTTCTTCACCTATCCGGTGTGGGTGGCCGTCCTGTCGGTCGTGCTGGGGATGGGGCGGCCGGGGTGGCTGGTGGGGGGAGCCCTGGCGGCGGCGGTCGCCGGGGCCGGGCTCGTCGTGGCCTCCTCGGGCGGGCTGGACATCACCGCAACCGGGATCGGCTTCGCGCTGGCCGCCGCTGTGGCGTTCTCCGGCTACCTGGTGGGGGCCGACCTGTGGCTGAAGCGCACCTCGTCGCTGGCGGCGGCGATGTGGGTCAGCGCCGCGGCCGCCGCCGCCCTGGCGACGTACGCGGCGGTGTCAGGGGGAGGCCGCCTTCCGCCCGACGGCCCCGGATGGCTGCTCGTGACCGGGATGGGGGCCCTGACGGCGGCGGCGTTCTTCTGCCTGTTCCTCGGGCTCCGGCGGCTGGGGGCGGTCCGCAGCTCGATCATCGCCGCGCTGGAGCCCGTCTCGACGTCCCTGCTGGCGGTGTGGATCCTGGGTGAGCGGCTCTCGGAGGGGGTCGTGGCCGGCGGGGTCCTGATCCTGGCCGGCGCGGTGGCGGCCGGCATCGCCCGGAAGGGGCCGGAGCCGCAGCCCGGGGCCCCGTAGCCTCGGGCTCAGCCCAGCGGGCGGCGCGCCGGCTGGCCTCCTCCGGGGCGGTCGTGGAAGACTTGACCGGCACGGGAGCGAAAGGGGAGGAGATGGATCCGGCTCGACTGAAGGCCGTCCCGCTGTTCGCCGAGCTGTCCGATGACGAACGCCAGCAGGTCGCGCGGTGGGCCGACGAGATCGACGTCCGCCAGGGCGAGCACCTCGTCCACCAGGGCGCCTTCGCCCACGAGTTCTTCGTGATCCTGGAGGGCACCGCGGAGGTGACCAAGGACGGCGACCGGCTGACCGAGCTCGGCCCGGGCGATTTCTTCGGGGAGATCGCGCTGCTGGAGGAGGAGCGGCGGACGGCCTCGGTGACCGCGACCAGCGCCATGAAGGTCGTGGTCATGTTCGGCCGCGACTTCCGGCAGATGGATCACCAGATGCCCCACGTCGCCACCAAGATCCAGCAGGCCATCGAGGAGCGCCGGAAGCGCTGAGCCGCCGCGCCGGACGCGCGACCGTCACATAACGTCGAGCGCGGCGAGATTCCTCATGAGCTCGCTCATGACCTCGGCCTCGCACAGCACGTTCAGCACCGCCGGGATCCCCGCGTCGACCGCCCGTTGGAGGGCGGGGCGGAGGTCCTCGGCGCGTTCCACCGTCTCGCCGTAGCCGCCGACGGCCTGGGCCAGCAGGTCGTAGCGGAGCTCGGAGAGGATCGCGCCCACGTCGGCCTCGGCCCCGTACATCGCCCGCTGCTCGTGGCGGACGTCGCCCCACCCGCCGTTGTTGACGACGACGACGACGACCGGGAGACCGTGGCGGGCACACGTGTCGAGCTCCATGGCCGTCAGCCCGAAGGCCCCGTCGCCGGTGAACAGGAACACCGGCTCCCGGGGGCGGGCCGCCCTGGCGGCCAGGGCGAACGGGAGGCCGACCCCGAGCGTGCCGAGCGCCGAGCCCGTGGCAGGGTGGCGGCCCGGGCCTGCGACGCGGGCGAACGCCAGCCCCCAGACCAGGCTGTCGCCCCCGTCGCACGCGAACGTGTGGGGGCCGAGTGCGGCGGCGAACCGGGCCGTCTCGCGGGCCACCCACCCCGGGTGGAGGCGGGCGGTGGAGGCCTCGGTCTGCTGCTCCCACCCGCGGAGGCTCGAAGCGACGCCGTCCCGGGCCTTCGCCGTCCACTCGTCGAATCGGTCCGCCGGCGCCGTCCACGCCTCGGTGGCGGCCTCGAGGAACGTCCGGACGTCGGCGGCCAGCGCGAGGTCCGGCCGGCGGTTGCCGCCCACCTGCTCGGCACGGACGTCGACCTGGATCACCGCGCCGTCCGGCGGGAACAGCGGGAGGCCGCCGTAGACCAGGTTCGCGTTGAACGCGGAGCCGAGGACCAGCGCCACGTCGGAGCTCGCCAGGGCGATGCCGCCGTGGACGAGGCCGCCCAGGCAGCGCGGATGGTCGTCGGGCACCAGGCCGCGGGCCGCGCTGGTCGTCGTGACCGGGATCCCGCTCCGCTCGCAGAACGCCGCCAGCACCTCCCCGGCCCCGGACCAGAAGGCGCCGCCCCCGGCCACGACGAGCGGCCGCTCGGCCGAGGCCAGCAGGTCCAGCGCGCGCTCGAGGTCGGCGGCGCGCGGCGCGGCGCGCGGCACGTCGTCCGGGTAGCCGAACCGGAACGGGCGCGTGGGCTCCACGGCGGCGTTCCCCATCACGTCCTGGGGGATCTCCAGGAACGTCGGCCCCGGCTTGCCGGCCCGCGCCCGGTGGAGGGCCTCGCGGACGTAATCGCCGACGCGCGCGGTCTCGTGGCAGGTGGCCTGCCACTTGGTGATCGGCTCGACCAGGCGCAGCTGCGGGAGGTCTTGGACCGCGCCCCGGTTGTGCTGGCGGAAGGCGGTCCGGCCGGCCATGAGGACGACCGGGGCGCCGAAGGCGTGGGCCTCGGCCAGCCCGGGGATGGCGTTCGTCACGCCGGGCCCGGCGGTGACGGCCACGACGCCGGGCTCGCCGCTGGCCAGCGCCCAGCCGACGCCGGCCATGGCGGCCCCCTCCTCGTGCCGCGTGTCGATGATGCGGATGCCCTCGCGGCGGGCCCCCTCGAACAGCGGCAGGATGTGGCCGCCCGGCAGCGCGAAGATCGTGGTGACGCCGCACTCCTTCAGGGCCCGGGCCGCCAGGACGCCGCCGTGCTCGCTCCCCGAGAGCTCCACGGCGCGGAAGTCTACGTCAGCGTCTTGGGCCTCCGCGTCCGGCGGACCGCGATCAGCGCCGCGAGCCCGCCCGCCACCGCGCCGCCCGCGACGGCGGCCCACGGCCACTGGGTGGCGGCGTCCTCTTCCCCCGGCGCGGGAGCCGGCGGCGGTGGCTTGCGGAGCCGGACGGCCGGGTCCAGCCCGAAGACGTGGGGATCGATGTCACCGGCGGTCGTCGCCGTGCAGAGGCTGGTGTGGAGAGTGCCCTTGAGCGTGCCGTCGTCCACCGACCCGAACACCGTGTACCGGCGGCCCTCGACGAACTCGTACCCGCACGCGGGGCCGTCCGCCGCGGTCTCCACCGTCCAGCCGCCGGTTCGGGGCCCCTTGTAGACGTCGGTCACCGTCAGGTGCGCCACGTCGATCTGCGGTCCCTCGGTGAGCGCGTCGATCCGGCCCGCGACGATGACGTCCGCCAACTTGGCGTGCCGCTCGGGGGAATACTGCACGCACGTGCACGCCCACGAGGGGCCGGCCGAGAGCGCCACGGCCGCGCCGCTCACCACCACTACGACGAGTACCCGCCGCACGCCCATCCGACCTCCCTCCCGAGCCGGATGTTCCCATAGGATGCCGCCCGTGCGGGCGGCGGTGTTCGAGGGCTACCGGAGCGTCGTGGTTCGCGACCTCCCAGATCCCGAACCGGGCCCCGGAGACGTCCGGCTGACCGTCGGGTACTGCGGGATCTGCGGCTCGGATCTCTCGCTGTTCAAGACCGGGATCATGTCGGGGCCCGACCGCGTCCTCGGTCACGAGATCGCCGGCGTGGTCGAGACCCCGGCGGGCGGGTGGCGAGCGGGGGACCGTGTCGTGCCGCTGCCGGTCCGCGGGTGCGGCGAATGCGCGTGGTGCGCTCGCGGGCAGCCTCGGTACTGCCTGGAGCCGCTCGACCGCTACGGGGGATTCGCCGAGCGCGTGACCTACCCTGCCGAGAACCTCGTCCCGATCCCCGAGGGGCTCGACGATCGCACCGCCGCGCTGGCCGAGCCGCTCGGCGTCGCGGCGCGGGCCGTCCGCCTCGCCGAGGTCGCGCTTGGCGACGTGGTGTACGCCTCCGGGCTCGGCTCGATCGGCCTGCTCACGGTGGCCGCTGCCGTGGATGCCGGGGCGCGAGTGGTCGGTGGCGACCCACGCGAGGATCGCCGGGCGCTCGGCCTCGAGCTCGGGTGCGAGGACGCCTTCGATCCCACCGCAGAGGACCCCTTCTGGAAGATGTTCGCCTACGACCCGCTCGGCCCCCGCGTCGCCATGGAGTGCTCGGGCGTCCCCTCGGCGCTCCAGCTCGCGTTCAACACCGCCCGGCACGGCGGCGTCGTGGGCATCCTCGGCATCCCGTTCGAGCCGGTGCCGATCATCCCCGCGGTGCTGGCGGTCAAGGAGCTCCGGGCGTTCTCGATCTCGGGGCCGAACAGGGAGGACATCGTCGCGTCGCTGGACCTGCTGGCCCGCCGCCCGGAGATCCGCCGGGTGGCGACGTCGGTGGTCCCGCTGGAGGAGACCGGGGCTGCCATGGCCCGCCTCGCCGACGGGGAGGGGTCGGAGGTCAAGGTCCTCGTCGATCCGCGGAGCTGAAGTCGGGTCCGCCGCGGGCGGGGCGCTCGGGGCGTGGCTCCCCGCCCAGCCGCCGGAGCGCCAGGCCGGACAGTGCCTCGAGGACGACGCGGTTCGCCAGCAGCGCCGTCACCTCGGCGTGGTCGTAGGGCGGGGACACCTCGACCACCTCCATCCCGGCGAAGCCGAGCTCCACGGCGATCCGCCGGACGGCCGCCAGCAGCTCGCGCGGTTGCAGCCCGCCCGGCTCGGGCGCTCCCGTCCCCGGCGCGGCTCCCGGGTCCACGACGTCGATGTCGACCGACAGCCACAGATGGTCGGGCGCCCGCGCGATCTCGATCACGTCGTCCATGACCGCGTCGAAGCCGCGCTCGTCGATCTCGCCCTGCGTGAACCACACCAGCCCCCGCTCGCGGGCCCAGGCGAACTCCTCGGGCCCCGGCCAATACCCCCGGAGCCCCACCTGGACGATGTGCTCGCCGCGGACCGCACCCTCCTCGACGAGCAGGCGGACCGGCGTCCCGTGCGAGCGGCGGACGCCGTACAGGTGCTCGGCGTCGTCGGCGTGGGCGTCGAAGTGGATCACGCCGAGCGACGCCGGTCGGAGGGCCTCCGCGGCCGCCCCGGCGTCCGGATGGAGGATCGAATGGTCGCCGCCGAGCACCAGCGGCACGGCGCCGGCGGCCATCACGTCACGGACGGCGCCGCGGATCGCCTCGTGGCTCCGGGCGGGATCGGCCGGGACCACCTCGGCGTCACCGTGGTCCACGACGGTGAGCACCTCGAAGGGATCCACGCCGAGGTCCATGTGGTGCCGGCTGGGCGGGGCGCCGCTGGGGTCCGCCTGCCGGATGGCCCGGGGCCCGTAGCGCGCCCCGGGACGGACCACCGTCGTCTCGTCGATGGGGGCCCCGACGATCGCCACGTCGGCTCCGACGAGGTCCTCGGGACGGAGCACCAGCGGCGTCCGGGAGAACGTCAGGCCCACGCCGGCGTAGGCCGGCTCGGTCCCCCGGTTCAGCTCCATGGCGGTCGCCAGTATCCTCTGTCGCCGTGCGCTTCGTGGTCTCGAACGGCGTCCGTCTGGCGGTCGACGTGATCGGCGATGGCGAGCCGGTCACGGTCGTGGGCCACGGGTTGACCGGGAGCCGCAAGGACCTCTCGGTCCTGGCCCCGTTCGTCCCCGGGACCAAGGTGCTGTTCGACTTCCGCGGGCACGGCGACAGCGACCGCCCGCCGCCCGGGAGCTATTCGATGGACGACTTCGCGGCGGACGTCGATCACGTCGCCGCGGCGTTCGGGGCCACGGCCGTCGTCGGCGTGTCACTCGCGGGTGGCGCCACCCTCCGCCTGCTGCGCTCGAAGCCGGACCGCTTCGAGCGACTGGTGTTCATCCTCCCGGCGCGCCTCGAGCGCTCGGCGGCCGCCCACCGCGCGCTCCGCCGGCTGGCCGACCTCCTGGAGACCAAGCCGCTGGACGAGGTGGCCGACCTCGTCGTCGCCGAGGAGGAGGAGGAAGGGATGTTCGCGGAGTTCCCGGCGGCCCGGGACCGCCGCCGGGAGGCGATCCTGGCGATGAACGGCGACGGCATGCCTTATGCCATCCGAGAGTCCCTCGATGACCCTCCGATCCCGGATCTCGGAGCGCTCCGGCGGGTCACCGCGCCGGCCCTCATCGTGGCGCAGGAGGGAGACCCGGTGCACCGGGCGGAGGTGGCCCGGGAGCTGGCCGGGGCGCTTCCCCACGCGGAGCTGCTCATGTTCCGGGACCGCCACGCGCTGCTGCGCGAGGTGGTGGCCGTAACGCGGAAGGTGGGCGGGTTCCTCGGGCAGGCGACCTAGAGGTACAGGCCGGTGCCGGCGTCCTCGCGGTCCGAGGCCACCGCGTGGATCTCGCGCTCGCGGACCAGGAGGTACTCCTCGCCCCGGATCTCGACCTCGATCCCCGACTCCGGCAGGAGCAGCACCCGGTCGCCGGCCTCGACGTTGCGCACGTTGGGCCCGACCGCCACGACCTCCCCCCATCGGCCGCGCTTGCTGACGGTGTTCGCGGTGGCCGGGATCACCAGCCCGCCGCGGGACCGCCGCTCGCCGTCCTCCTCGGGACGGCGCACGAGCACCCGGTCGGTCATCATCCGGACCGCCTTGGCGTGGTCGGGCCCGGGAACGGGTCGGATCGGACGGTTCGCCACCGCGGCGAGGATACCGCGACGGTGCCGCGGCGGACGCGAGGGTAAGGTGCCGCCAGCGTGACGGAGCCCACCACCGCCGGCGACCTGATCGACGAGGCCGTCCAGCGGCTGAAGCGCTCCCCGGCGATCGAGCACTGGCCGTCCGACCGCGAGCGGTGGGACGCCGAGCAGGTGATGTCGTTCGTGCTGGGGCTCGACGACGAGGCGCCCTACCTCGACGAGCCGATCGACGGGCGTCGCCGGCGGCGGTTCCGCGAGCTGGTGCGGCGGCGGGCCGGAGGGGAGCCGCTGGCCCAGATCTTCGGGTACACGCGGTTCTGCGGGCTCAAGCTGACCGTCACGCCGGGGATCTTCGTCCCGCGCCAGTCCACCGAGTTCATGGTCGACCAGGCGCTCCGGCGGCTCCGCGGCCGGCAACGGCCGGTCGCGGTCGACCTGGCCACCGGCGGGGGGCCGGTGGCCCTGGCCGTGGCGCACGCGCTGCGGCGAGCCGAGGTCCACGGCACCGACGTCTCCGAGGAGGCCGTCGGCGTGGCCCGCCGGAACGCGCGGACCCTCCGCCTGGCCAACGTCTCGTTCCGCCGAGGCGATCTCTACGCGCCGCTGCCGCGGCGCCTGGCCGGCGTCGTCGACGTGGTGACGATCCACCCGCCGTACGTCCCTCGCTCGGACGTCGAGACGCTGCCGCTGGAGATCCGGGGCTTCGAGCCGGAACACACCCTGACCGACTACTCGGACCACGGGCTGGGGATCGCGGAGCGAGCCGCCGTCGACGGCCGCGCGTGGCTGCGGCCCGGCGGCTGGATCCTCATGGAGGTCAGCCCCGATCGGGCCCGGGCCGTGCGTGCCCTCGTCGTCCGTGCCGGGTACCGCGACGTCCGGAGCACGATCGGGCCGCCCCAGGTCACACGGGTGGTGGTGGGGCGGGCCCCCTGACGGCGGGGGACGTACAGTAGCCGCCGTGGGCCGGTACCACCTCGCCCGCCTGGCCGACGCGGCGTTCGAGCGCCACGGCGACTACGAGTCGCTGTTCTTCGAGGGCCGGTGGTACCGCTCCGGGGATCTCCAGGAGCGCGTGCGGCGGCTCTCGCGCGGGCTCGTCGAGCTCGGGATCGCCCCCGGGGACCGCGTCGTCGTGGTCATGGCCAACTGCCCGGAGGTGCCGATCGCGTACCACGCCCTGTGGCGGGCGGGCGCGGTGATCACCCCGGCGGTGTTCCTGCTGCCGCCCGAGGAGATCCGGCTCATCCTCCAGGACGCCGAGGCCCGGGCGGTCATCACCACGCCGGAGTTCCTGCCCGCCGTCCGGTCCGCGGCCTCGGGCGTCGAGTCGGTGAAGTGGATCGTCAGCGCGGGGCCGGAGGAGGACGGCGTCCTGTCGCTCTCCTCGCTGGAGGAGGCGCCGCCCGGCGGGATCGTGGATCGGGAGGACGGCGACCTGGCGGCCCTCATGTACACGGGGGGCACCACCGGCCGGGCCAAGGGCGTGATGCTGTCCCACGAGGCCCTGTGGCGCGTCGGCGAGGCGGCCCAGCGGGCCGCGCACATCGACGGTGTCACGCGGACGCTGGCCGCGCTGCCCCTGTCGCACGGCTACGGGCTCGTCGTCTCGGTGGCCGCTCTCCATGTCCCCGAGCGGGGGCAAGCGGTCCTGATGCGGTGGTTCGAGCCGCAGGCCTGGCTGGAGCTCGCCGCCGAGCACCGGATGCAGCGCGCCGTGGTGGTGCCCACGATGCTCCAGCTGCTGCTGGGCCTCCCGCTGGAGGACCACGATCTCTCGTCGCTCCGGGTCATCACCTGCGGGGCGTCGCCGTTGCCACCCGAGGTGGCCCGGGAGTTCGAGCGCCGCGTGCCGGGCGCGGAGGTCCTGGAGGGCTACGGGCTCACCGAATCGGGCGCCATCATGACCGTCAACCCGCCGGGGCGGCGCAAGCTCGGCTCGGTGGGCCTGCCGCTTCCCGGGTACGAGGTGGCGGTGTTCGGCGACGACGACCGGCCGGTGGCTCCCGAGGAGGTCGGCGAGGTGGCCAGCCGGGGGCCGGGCATGATGGCCGGGTACTGGCGGTCGCCTGGGGAGACGGAGCGGGCGCTCCGCGGCGGGTGGCTGCGCACCGGCGACCTCGGCCGGCTCGACCAGGACGGCTACCTGTGGATCGTCGACCGGAAGAAGGACCTCATCATCCGCAGCGGTGTCAACGTCTTCCCCCGGGATGTCGAGGACGCCCTCGTCGAGCACCCGGGCGTGCAGGCCGCCGGGGTGGTCGGTCGCCCGGACCCGGTTCGCGGCGAGGAGGTGGTGGCCTTCGTGTCGCTCCACTCGGGGCAGAACGTGACGCGGGAGGAGCTCGTGGAGTGGTCCAAGCGCCGGCTGTCGCGCGAAGCGTATCCCCGCGACGTCCGGATCGTCGGCGCCGTGCCGCTCACCCCGATCGGCAAGGTCGACCGCAAGGCCCTCCGCGCGCTGCTGTAGCGTCCGCTACGGCTCGAGCGCGGAGTTGAAGATCCCGCGGGCCATCGTGGAGGGCTCCTCGGCGGCGCGACGGGCGTAGACCTCGCTCCTCGCGGACCGCGCCGCCTCGTCGTCCGGTGCCGCGAGCGCCGCCCACTCCGCCAGGTGCGCCGCCAGCCGCAGGTCGCCCGCTGCGGCCACCTCGCCGGCACGCTCCGCGACGCGGCCGGCGCCGCCGGCCAGCCGGGCCACCTCCTCGGCCACGGCCCGGCGCGGCGCCGGCTTCAGCGCCGCGGGGTCGCCGTCCCACCAACCGCCGTAGAGGCGCCACACGCTTCGGACCACGAACTCGGGATCGTCGTACACCGGCCGCAGCCACGGTCTGGCCAGGAGCTCCTCCGAGGGCCGGACGGTCATCAGCACCTCGTCCAGCGTCGCCCCAGCGTTCATCGCCTCGAGCGTCTCCTCCACCAGCGACTCGAGGAGGTCGGCGGTGCTCTCCAGCGCCTCGCGTACCCGACCGGCTCCCAGCACCGGCCACCCGTGGCCGGGCAGCAGCACCTCGGCCTGCAGCGCGGCCATCTCCCGCAGCGCAGCGGCCCACTCGTCCGGGTACCGCTGGACCTTCTGCGGGTTCCCCGCGTTGGGCAGCGCCCAGATGAACAGGTCGCCGGTGCACAGGACCCGCCGCGCCGGGACCCATACCCATGTGGCGTCCTCCGTCTCGCCGCGGGCGTGGCGGAGCTCGAACCGCTCGCCGCCCGCCTCCAGCACGAGCTCCCGGTCGTACGTCTCGTCGGGGAAGCGGTACTCGGTCGGCCACTCGAGCCCCGGCACGCCGAACTGCCGGGCGTTGATGGCGGCGTTGTACCCGGCGGTCCGCAGGTAGCGCTCGAACCGCCGCGGCACGTCCCGGTGGGCCACCACGCGGATGGGGCGCTGTGCCTCGAACGGCCGCAGCCCGAGCACGTGGTCGATGTGGCCGTGCGTGAACGCCGCGGTCGTCACCGGAGCGTGCGACCACTCCCGGACCGCCCGGTGCACCTCCGCGGCGGTCATCGCGCTCCCGGCGTCGACGAGGACCAGCCCGTCCCCGGCGGCGAACGCCGTGACGTTGCCGAACGCCCGGACGAACAGGGTCGCCGGGGCCACCTCCGCCCCCTCGATCGGGCCGAACAGCGGATGGTGCTCCTCGGTCGAGGCCTCGCCGCGCCACAGCCGGTCGGCGAGATCGATCACCTCCGGAGGCATCTACCGGGCGGACTCGCCGGCCGAGGAGCCGGCCACCTCGCGCACCGTCTCCCCCCGCAGGAACACCGAACGCAGGAGGTCGTCGCGGCCGCGCAGGTCCTCCGCGGGCCCCGAGAAGCGGATCTCCCCCCGCTCGATGAAGTAGGCGCGCGACGCCACGTCGAGCGCCAGGTCCACGTGCTGGTCGACGAGGAGGATGGCCACCCCCTCGCGGTTCAGCCGCCGGACGGTCTCCAGCAGCTCCTCGACGACCACGGGGGCCAGCCCGAGCGACAGCTCGTCGATCAGCAGCAGCCGCGGCTGCATCACGAACGACTTGGCCAGCGTCAGCATCTGCTGCTGGCCGCCGGACAGCGTCCCGGCCACCTGGCGCCGCCGGTCGCGGAGCATCGGGAACAGCTCGTACACGCGCTCGACGGCCGCCCGGCGCCGGGCCTTGTCGCGCCCGTAGAGGAACCCGCCGAGCTCCAGGTTCTCCTCGACGGTCATCCCCGGGAACACGCCCCGGCCCCCGGGCATCTGGACGATCCCCAGCTTCACGATGTCGGCGGGCCGCAGGCCGCGCATGGGCCGCTTCCGCCACCGCACCTGGCCGTGCGCGGCGGGGATCACGCCGGAGATCACCCGGAGGATCGTGGTCTTGCCCGCCCCGTTCGTGCCCAGGAGCGCGATGATCTCGCCGTCGCGGACCTCGAGGTCGACGCCGAACAGAACGTGGACCGGCCCGTAATACGCGTGGACGTTCTCAAGCCGGAGCACGGGCCCTCCCCGTCGTCCGGCCAAGGTACGACTCCAGCACCCGGTCGTCGGAGACCACCTCGTCCGGCGTCCCCTCGGCGATGATCCGCCCGAGATCCATGGCGTAGACCCGCTCCGACACGCCGAGCAGCACGTTCATGTCGTGCTCGATGAGCAGCAGGGCACAGTCGCGCTCGTCGCGGATCCTCTCGAGCATGGGGCCCAGCGCCTCGGCCTCCTTCTGGGCGATGCCCGAGGACGGCTCGTCGAGCAGCAGCACCGTGGGCTCCAGCGACAGCACGCACGCCAGCTCGAGGAACCGCAGCGTCCCGTACGAGAGCTCGTCGGGGCGGGCGTCGCGCCACGGCCCGAGGTCGATCAGCTCGAGCGCCGCGTCGGCCCGCCGGGCCGCCTCGCGCTCGTCCCGGCGGGCCGAGGGCAGCCGGAGCATCGCGGCGAACGACCCGGACGACAGGTGGCGGTGCTGGGCCGCCAGGAGGTTCTCGTACACCGTGAGGCTGCGGAACAGCCGGACGTGCTGGAACGTCCGGCCGATGCCGGCCGCCACGCGCTCGTACGGGAGCAGGTGGCCGATCTCCCGCTCCAGGAACAGCACCCGCCCGTGCTCCGGTCGGAGGAAGCCGCTGATCACGTTGAACAGCGTGCTCTTCCCGGCGCCGTTCGGCCCGAGGACGCCGACGATCTCCCCGGGGCCGACCCGCACGTCGACCTCCTCCAGCGCCGTCACGCCGCCGAACCGCAGCGTGACGTCCCGAGTCCGGAGGATCGCGGTCATGACAGCCCCACGAACAACCAGGCCAGCCCGACGTTGACGGCGATCACGCCGACGGCCACCGCCGTGCCGACGGCCGGCCGGCGCTGGATCAGCTGCCACTGCATCCTGCCGATCTGGACCAGCCCGCCGGGACGGAACCGGAGGAGCACGATCAACAGCAGAGCCGCGTAGATGCCGACGAACGCGAAGAAGAACTCCGCCCCGCCGAAGATCTGCTGCTGGACGACGACGACGAGCGCCCCGAAGAACGCCCCCAGCGCCCGGTCGATGCCGCCGATGGCCACCAGCGTCACGAACAGGATCGACGTGGCTTGGACGACCGGCGACCAGAACGGCGAGGGCGCCGAGGTGACGAGCAGCGCGGCCAGGAACGCGCCCCCGAGGCCGGCCAGCATCCCGCCGATCACCAGCGCGACGAGCTTCGTCTTGAAGACGTTGATGCCCAGGGCCTGGGCTTCGATCTCGTTGTCGCGGACCGCATACATCGCCCGGCCGAGGCGCGACGTCCGCAGGCCCTCGACCATCCACACGAGCAGCCCGGCGGCCACCAGCGTCAGCAGGTAGAAGGCGGGGTCGCCGGAGAGGTCGATCGGCCCCAGCGCGGGCCGGGTGACCGTCCACCCCGTCTCGCCGCCGGTGGCGGCGTCCCACCGGAAGAAGGTCTCGCCCAGGAAGTCCGCGGCGGTCAGCGTGGCGATGGCCAGGTACAGGCCCCGGAGCCGCACCGAGGCGGCGCCCACGATGACGGAGACCGGAACGGTGGCCACGGCCGCCAGCGGCGCCGCCAGCCAGAACGGCCATCCCCACGAGGCCATCGCGGCGCCGGTCACCATGGCGCCGACGCCGGCGAACGAGTACGGCATCAGCGAGATCAGGCCCGCGTAGCCGGTGACCACCACGACCGAGAGCCCGACCATCGCGTAGACCATCACGTACTGGCCGACGAAGAACCCGAAGTCGCCGAACGCGGCCGGGAGCGCCGCGAGCGCGAGCAGCCCCAAGAGCGCCACGACATGGCCGGGCGTCAGCCGCCGGAGGGCCCGGGGGCGGGCGGGGAGCGGCTCCGCCGCCGGCCGGCGAACGGCCACGTCCGCGCTCACCGGACCCTCACGCCTCCAGGGCCTCCCGCTCCTGGCGCACCGTGAAGAACCGCTCGGTCCTCAGCAGCAGGAGCACGACGATCAGGATGGCAGCGATGGACGAGCGCAGGCCGTTCCAGGGCGCGGGCGCCAGGATCAGTAGCTCGCGGGCCAGCCCGAACACGAATCCGCCGACGAGCGCCATCGGCATGTTCACCAGGCCGCCGACCAGCGCGGCCCCGAACGCCGGGATCAGGAGCGTGCCCAGCGGCGAGACCTCGAACGCCGTCAGCACGCCGCCCTGCTCGCCCGCCACGTGGGGCAGGACCAGCAGGAGCGAGAGACCGGCCAGCGCGGAGCCGATCCCCCAGGCGATCTGGGAGTACTTCGCCTCGTCGATGCCGGCCAGCATGGCCGCCTCCGGGTTCTGGGCCACGGCCCGCAGCGCGCGGCCGGTGGTCGAGAGCCGGAACCACACCAGGAACCCGAACGCGATGGCCACCGCGGCGGCGGCGGTGATGAGCTCGTTGGCGCTCAGCACGGCGCCGGCGATGGTGACCTGCGTGACGGGGAGCCAGGGCGCCAGGCGCGTGAACGCGTCGAAGCCCAGGGCGAACGCGGCCAGGGACGAGAAGAGCTGGGCGACCGCGATGGCGATGAGGATCACGATGATCTGGTTGGCGCGGGAGACCTTCCGGAACACCAGCCGGTACGACCCCACCCCGGCCGCCACGGCCAGCGGCAGCGAGATGATGACCGCGCCCCAGCCGGGGATGCCCGCCGCGGTCAGGCCGATGTACGCCACCACCGAGAGCAGGCCGATGGCCCAGTGGGCGAAGTTCATGATCCCGGTCGTGCGGTAGATCAGGACCAGCCCCAGGGCCAGCAGGCCGAAGACCGCCCCGGACGACAGGCCGAACAGCGCGATCTCGACGACCGGCGCTCCTCCGCTCACGTCTTCAGGAACGCCCGGTAGAGCCAGTCCACGCCCCGGAGCGGCTGCCTGCGGTACAGGCGGCGGCCCCAGCCGTAGCGGCCGATCCACCGGATCAGCAGGAGCAGGAGGCCCGCCGCGGCCAGGCCCAGGACCGTCGCCATGGCGCCCGTCCCGGTGGTGTACCGGACGACGGAGACCGACGGCTCCGGCGCTTCGCCCTGGCCCGTGGCCGGCATGGCCGTCGGCGCGGTCGTGGGGGACGCCGGCGCGGACGTCGCGGCCCCGGCGTCGAATCCGCCGCCGAGCCCCGCGTCGCCGACGCCCGCCACGATCCCGTTGAGGTCGCCGAGAAACGGCTCGAACTCGGTCACCGGCTGCCGGGTGAACGAGGCCGAGACCTCGGCGCCGGCGAAGTACGCCGACTGCTCCTGGTGGGCCACGAACAGGCCCGGGGCCACGATCTCCAGGTCGCGCCCGTTCGCCGGCGCCCGCACGTAGGGTGCGGCCACGCCGGCCTGGAGGCCGCCGGCCGACACGACGCGCCCCGGGGGGAGCGAGACCGGGCGGCCGCCCAGCGTGGCGCCCTGCGCGCTGGTGGCCACGGTCCAGGCCAGGCCGTCGGCGGTGCCGTCCGACGCGAAGGTCACCACGGTGCGGAGGACATCGACGGTCAGTTGCCCGTTCCCCCACGACGCCTCCTT
>DASZZY010000018.1:0-14354 GCA_036260395.1 Actinomycetota bacterium | reverse complement strand
CGGCCCTGGGCCCGCAGCGGCAGGGCCAGGTACTCCACCTCGCCGCCGGGCGTCTCGGCCCGCCCGCGCTGGGGCGTGTCGACGTCGTTCCACAGCTCCACCAGGCGCGGGTCGCGGTCGAGGCGGTACGCGGCCTCCTGCGGGCGCCGGAGGTGTGGCTCGCCGTCGACGAACGTCAGGTAGACCTCGTTCTCGTGCGGGATGTTCCGTGACAGGAACACTTCGAAGATGCGCTCCACGTCGTCGCGGAACCGTTCGCCGGTCCGAGGGTCGATGCCGCCAGCCAGCACGCTGATCTCGCGGCTCTCCTGGTACAGGTCGGCGTCGATCTGCTCGTCGACGCGCAGCGTGAGGATGCGGTGGATCACCAGCACCGACGTGGTGACGGCCACGGCGAGGAGGGCGATGTACCACAGCAGCATCCGCGACCGGATCCCCGAGAGGAACCTCGGTCCCCGCTCATGGGCGCTCCCCGGGTCAGCCATCTCCGCCGTCGTCTCCCGCACCGGTGTCGTCCTCGGCAGCATCATCATCGTCGTCCCCGCCGGCGTCGCGCTCCCCGGCCGGCGCCGGTGGCGGTGGGGGGGCCGGCTGCGCGCCGCCCCCACCGGCGGGCGCCGTGGCCCGGGGGCCACCGTCCCCACGCTCGGCCTTCCCATCGTCGCGCTCGTTGCGACCGGAGGGTCGATCGTCGGACACCTCGAGGATCACCGGATCGATGGGCGTCGGCGGGCGCGCACCGAGGGCGCGGACCACGCCCCACGCCAGCAGGGCGGCCGCCAGCCCGACGATCAGCGCGAGGATGGCGCTCCTCCTTCGCATCGATCGCAGTGTGTGCGACGACCCCGGGCGCCGGGTGAGAGCGCCATGAGAACGTTCTTACTTGCCGCCGCGGTCGCTGGCCGCGCGACCCGGGGGTTGGGACGGCGAGAGCCGGCGGGCGAGCCCGCCGGCTCTCGTGGGTTCGCAGAGCCGCCGCTAGGCCGCTCGGCGCATGTCGCTCCGGACGGCCGGACCCTCGCCGGGCCGCCGGAGGCCCCACGCCAGCCTGCCCAGCACCAGCGCGCCGAGCATCAGCCCGATGTCGCGGAGGGCGATGTCGTAATACTCGGGCGGGTTCGCCGTGAGCAGGTTCAGGACGATCCCTCCGAGCCAACCCGCCACGACGAACGCCCCGATGCGGGGCGCCACCAGGACCAGCAGCCCGGCGGCGATCTCGATGACGCCGACCGCGTACATGAACTGCTGCGCGGTCCCCGGGACCAGCCGGTCGATCCACGGGGCCAGATACTGCGTCCAGTCCACCATCCAGTTGAAGAACTTGTCGACCCCGGCGAGGATCGGGGCGATGGTGAACCCGGTCCTCAGCATCAGGAACGCCTGGTAGGCGGGGTTCCGGAGCTCTCTGCGCAGCTTGACGGGCTCCGTCGCCATGCGAATCACCTCCTGAAACGTACCTACCCGCCGGGCCAGAGCCGCTAACGGCGACGGCCTTCGGGGCCGGAGGGCCAACGGCATGGAGCCCGGAGCGTGAGCGGTATGGGTCGTGCTGGTGCCCCCGGGAGGACTCGAACCTCCGCACCTGGTTCCGGAGACCAGTGCTCTATCCCCTGAGCTACGGGGGCACGCCTCCATGTTAGCAATGGGCGCTCGGGTGCTTGTTATGATGCCGCCGCCTTGGCCGGCGACCGCGCTCGCATCCTGGTGGCGGACGACGATCCGGTCATCCTCCGGCTGCTCGAGGTGAACCTGGGGCTCGAGGGGTTCGACGTCGAGACCGCCGCCCGCGGCGAGGAGGCGCTGGCGAAGGCCCGGCGGAGCCGCCCGGCGCTGATCCTCCTCGACGTCATGATGCCCGGCCTCAACGGCTGGGACGTGGCCCGCGAGCTGAAGGCCGATCCCACCACCGCGGACGTCCCGGTCGTGCTGCTGTCGGCGCGCACCCAGGAGGAGGACCGGCGCCGCGGGCAGGAGCTCGGCGCCGACGCGTACATCACCAAGCCGTTCGATCCGTCGGAGCTGGCCGAGACGATCCGGCGGCTGGCCCGCCCCCGGCTGTAGCCTGAGCTCGTGATCGAGCGCGAGCTCGCCGCCCTCATCCGGGCGGCCGTCGAGGCGGCCGCCCCCGACCTCGGCCTGGAGGCCGCCCCGGCGGAGATCGAGGTCACCCGCCCCCGCCAGCGCGCGCACGGCGACTACGCGACGAACGTGGCGCTCACGCTGGCGCCCGCCACCGGCCGGGACCCGCGGGCGGTGGCCGACGCGGTCGTCCGGCACCTCCCTCCGTCCGACCTCGTGGCCAAGGTCGAGGTCGCGGGACCAGGGTTCATCAACCTGCATCTGGCGCACGCCTGGCTCTACGGCGTCCTCGAGGAGGTCGAGCGCCAGGGAGCGGCCTTCGGGCGTTCGGACGCCGGGGCCGGAGAGCGCGTCCAGGTGGAGTTCGTCTCGACGAATCCCACGGGCCCCCTCCACGTGGGGCACGGGCGCAACGCGGCGGTGGGCGACGCGCTGGCCCGGATCCTTGGGGCGGCCGGGTACCGCGTGGAGCGGGAGTACTACGTCAACGACGCGGGCCGACAGGCGGACC
This sequence comes from Actinomycetota bacterium, assembly GCA_036260395.1. Taxonomy (GTDB): domain Bacteria; phylum Actinomycetota; class UBA4738; order UBA4738; family CALAEC01; genus DASZZY01. The sequence goes on along the minus strand of DASZZY010000018.1, from coordinate 11,764 downwards.
TCTTCGCGGCCTCGGTCGAGGCCCGGTACCTCGAGCAGCTCGGGCGGCCGGCGGCGATCCCGGAGGGCGGGTACGGGGGGGCGTACGTGACGTCGCTGGCGGAGGCCATCGCCGCCGAGGTCGGCGACTCGCTCCTCGGCGTCCCGGCGGCCGAGCGCCGGGCCCGGCTGGGCGATGAGGCGATCCGCCGGATGCTCGAGGAGATCCGGGTCACGCTGGAGCGCTTCGGGATCCGGTTCGACGTCTGGTTCCACGAGTCGTCGCTCCACCGCCAGGGCCGGATCGAGGAGGCGGTGACGCTCCTCCGCGAGCGCGACCTGGCGTACGAGTCGGACGGCGCCGTGTGGTTCCGCGCCGAGCGGTACGGCGACGAGAAGGACCGCGTGCTGATCCGGGCCACCGGAGAGCCGACCTACTTTGCGGCCGACTGCGCGTACCTCCTCGACAAGTTCTCGCGCGGCTTCGACCGGCTGATCTACGTCTGGGGCGCCGATCACCACGGCACGGTCAAGCGGATGCTCGGCGCCGTCCAGGCCTTCGGCCACGACCCCGAACGGGTCGAGTTCGTCCTGACCCAGCTCGTCGCGTTGTACCGCGGCGGGGAGCCGGTCCGGATGAGCAAGCGCAGCGGCGAGCTGGTCACGCTCGACGAGCTGCTCGACGAGGTGGGTCCGGACGCCGCGCGGTACACCCTGCTCACGAGGTCAACCGACACCCCGGTGGAGTTCGACATCGACCTCGTGAAGCGGCAGTCGCTGGACAACCCCGTCTACTACGTGGAGTACGCGCATGCCCGGATCGCCAGCGTCCTCGAGTACGCCCGAGGCCAGGGGATCGACCTCCAGCCCCTGGACCGGGTCCGGGCCGAGGAGCTGGTCCAGGAGGCCGAACTCGACCTCCTCCGGAAGATCGCCGAGCTCCCCGAACAGGTGCGGATGGCGGCCGCCCTGCGCGCGCCGTACCGCCTGACCCGCTACGCCGAGGAGCTGGCCGCGGAGTTCCACCGCTTCTACACCGAGTGCCGGGTGGTCTCCGACGACGCCGCGCTGACCCAGGCCCGCCTCCACCTGTCCGCGGCCGCCAAGCAGGCCATCGCCAACGTCCTCGCGCTCCTCGGCGTCTCGGCGCCCGAGTCGATGGAGCGCCTCGACGACCGCTCGTAGTGGAGCGCCCGGCCGGCGGCCCGCCGCCGCCCAGGGCCGAGCCGCCGCCGGGCGTCCAGGTCCGCCCGGCTCGCCGGGCCGACGTCCGGGGGATGCTCGGGATGCTCCGCGACGTGGCGGCCGAGGGGCGCTTCCTCCGGATGGAGGGCGCCACCGCCGTCCCGGCCCGCGAGGTCGGGCGGCGGATCCGGCGGGGATGGACGCCGGACCACGCCGACGTCGTCGCCGAGGCGGCCGGCCGGGTGGTCGGGCACCTGAGCGTCTCGCGGGAGGAGGGGGCCGCGACGCGGCACGTCGCCTCCCTCGGGATGGCGGTGGCCCGGGACTGGCGCGGGCGCGGGGTAGGCTCCGCCCTGTTGGCGGAGGCGTTCCGGTGGGCCCGGTGGGCCGGCGTGGAGAAGCTGGCGCTGTCGGTGTATCCGCATAACGAGGCGGCGCTGGCGCTGTACCGGAAGTTCGCGTTCCAGGAGGAAGGCCGGCTGACGGGGCACTCGAAGAAGTCCTACGGCTACGAGGACGAGATCGTCATGGGGCGATGGCTGTGAGCGAGCCGAGGCGGATCGGCCTCGGCCTCCTGGGGTGCGGGCACGTCGGCTCGGCGGTGGCCCGGCTCCTCCACGCCCACGCCGAGGACATCGTCCAGCGGGCCGGGGCCCGCCTGGAGATCGTCAAGGTCGCCGTGCGCAACGCGGCGCTGGCCCGCGAGGTGCCGCTGCCCGCCGAGCGGTTCACCGCCGATGCCGCGTCGGTGGTCTCCGACCCGGACGTGGAGATCGTCGTCGAGGTGATGGGCGGCGTGGAGCCGGCCCGGTCGCTGCTCCTGCAGGCCATCACCGGCGGCAAGCACGTCGTCACGGCGAACAAGGAGCTGGTGTCCACGTTGGGGCGCGAGCTCTTCGAGGCGGCCGATGCCGCCCGCGTCGACCTGTACTTCGAGGGCGCCGTCGGCGGCGGCATCCCGCTGATCCATCCGCTCAAGGAGTCGCTGGCCGGCGAGCGGGTGGCCACCGTCCTGGGGATCGTCAACGGCACCACGAACTACGTGCTGACGCGGATGAGCGAGGATCAGCTGTCGTTCGAGGAGGCGCTCGGGCAGGCGGAGCGGCTGGGGTACGCCGAGCGCGATCCCAGTGACGACATCGAGGGCGCCGACGCCGCCGCGAAGTGCGCCATCCTGGCCTCGGTGGCGTTCAACACCGCGGTGGTGGCGGGCGACGTGTACCGGGAAGGCATCGCCCGCGTGACCGCCGAGGACATCGCGTTCGCCGCCCGGCTGGGGTACGTCATCAAGCTCCTGGCGATCGCCGAGCTCGAGGACGGCGAGGTCGCCGTGCGCGTCCACCCCGCCATGATCCCGACCGACCACCCCCTCGCCGCGGTCCGGGACACCTTCAACGCGGTGTTCGTCCAGGGCCCGACGGTCGGCGAGCTGATGTTCTACGGGCGCGGTGCGGGAGGGGGGCCGACGGCCACCGCGGTGGTCGGCGACGTCGTGGACGTGGCTCGCAACCTGTTGAGCGGGGCTCGTGGCGTGCCCTCGACGACGTACCTCGACCGGCCGCTCCGGCCGATGGAGCGGATGGAGGGCCAGTACTACCTGCTCCTCGACGTCGTCGACCGCCCCGGCGTGCTGGCCCAGGTCGCGGGCGCGTTCGGCCGGCACGCGGTCTCGATCAAGAGCGTGTGGCAGGAGGGCTTCGGCGACGAGGCGCTCCTGGTGATGATCACCCACCGGGCCAACGAGGGGGCTCTCCAGCGGACGGTGCGCGACCTCCGGGACCTCGAGGTGGTGGCCGAGGTCCGGAGCGTGATGCGGGTCGAGGGGGCCGAGCCCTGAGGGCCGCGGCCCGGCCCTGGGGCGGCGTGATCGCCGAGTACCGCGCGCGCCTACCGGTCTCCGACGACACGCCGGTCGTGACGCTGGGGGAGGGCGGGACGCCGCTGCTCCGCTCCTCCCGGCTTTCGGAGGAAGTCGGCGCCGACGTCTACCTGAAGTTCGAGGGCGCGAACCCGACCGGCTCGTTCAAGGACCGGGGCATGACCGTGGCGGTGTCCCGGGCCCTGGAGGGCGGCGCCCGCGCCGTGGCCTGCGCCTCCACCGGGAACACCAGCGCGTCCGCCGCGGCGTACGCCGCCCGGGCCGGGCTGCGGTGCGCGGTGGTGGTCCCCCGCGGCGGCGTGGCCGTCGGCAAGATGGCCCAGACGCTCGTGGCCGGGGCCACGGCGTTCGAGGTCGACGGCGGGTTCGACGAGGCCCTCCGGGTCACGCGGGCGCTCGCCGAGGCCTACCCGGTGACGCTGGTCAACTCGGTGAACCCCGACCGGCTCCAAGGCCAGAAGACGTGCGCGTTCGAGATCTGCGACCAGCTCGGCCGCCCGCCCGACCTGCACCTGGTCCCCGTGGGGAACGCCGGGAACATCACCAGCCACTGGATCGGGTACCGGGAGTACCTCCGCGACGGCGTCATCGACGCGGCCCCCGCGCTGATCGGCTTCCAGGCCGCCGGCGCGGCGCCCATCGTCGGGGGTCATCCGGTCGCCGAGCCGAGGACCGTGGCCAGCGCGATCCGCATCGGCAACCCGGCGTCGTGGCGGGGGGCCGAGGAGGCGGCCCGGGACTCCGGCGGGCAGGTCCTGGCGGTCCCCGACGAGGACATCCTGCGGGCGTACGAGGAGCTGGCTGGCGAGGGGCTGTTCGCCGAGCCCGCATCGGCGATCTCCGTGGCGGGGCTCCGCCTGCTGCGGGAGGGGGGCCAGGTGCCGACGGGGGCCACGGCGGTCTGCGTGCTGACCGGGCACGGGCTGAAGGACCCCGACGTCGCGCTGGGCCGGGCCACCAGGCCGCGGCCGATCGCGCCCGACCCCGACGCGGTGGCCGCCGCGCTGGGGCTGCGGTAGCGATGCGCCTCGTCGCCCGGGTCCCGGCCACGGTGGCGAACCTCGGGCCGGGCTTCGACGCCCTCGGCCTGGCCGTCGGCCTCCACAACGAGGTGGTGGCCGACACGGACGCCGCGCCATCCGTGGAGGTCCGGGGCGAGGGCGCCGGCGAGCTGCCGGCCGACGCCTCGAACCTCGTGTTCCGGGCGATGACGTACCTCTCCCGCGAGGCCGGGCGGCCGCTTCACCAGATGGCGCTCCGCTGCACCAACCGCATCCCGCTGGAGCGCGGCCTGGGCTCCTCGGCCGCCGCGGTGGTGGCCGGCCTCCTGCTCGGCGACCGCCTCCTGGCGACCGGCCTGGGGGCCGACGCGCTCCTGGAGATGGCCATCGACCTCGAGGGGCACGCCGACAACGTGGCCGCCTGCCTCCGGGGCGGCCTCGTGGTCGCCTACCTGTCGCGGCTCGGGTGGCGGGCCGAGGCGCTGGAGCCGCATCCGGCCCTCCGGCCGGTGCTGCTGGTCCCGTCGGACGAGCGGCTGGCCACGCAGGACGCCCGCCGCGTCCTCCCCCGGGAGGTCCCGCTCCCCGACGCCGCGTTCAACGTGGCCCGGGCGTCCCTCGCGGTGCTGGCGCTCACGGAGCGCCCCCACCTGCTGGCCGAGGCGCTCGAGGACCGCCTGCACCAGCCCCGCCGCCTGCCGCTGGTCCCCTCCAGCCGGGCGGTGTTCGAGGAGCTGCGCTCGGCGGGCGTGCCGGTCTGCGTCGCCGGGTCGGGGCCCTCGCTGGTGGGCTTCGAGGTCGGCGGTGCCGCCGTGCCGGAGCTCGGGCCGCGGTGGAGGGCCATCCGGGTCGAGGTGGCGCCCGGGGCAACCGTCGAGGAGGTCGCGGCACCCGCCGGGCGGCCGGGGGGCGAGGGCCCCTAGTCGTTGTTCGGGTCGGAGGCCGACCCTACACTGGCGGGGATGGCCGACCGGCCCTCGATGGCCTCGCGGCGGCGGCCGGGAGGCGACGCCGGCGCTCTTTCCGTCCCCCGGGTTCCCGCGGTACCCGGCCTGCCGGCGAAGGTCCTGGCGGTGAAAGAGGCCGAGACCTTCATGTACTCCGACGCGCACGGCGACATCGACGATCGGCGCGAGGCCGGCATGGGGCTGTACCGCCGCGACACCCGGTACCTGTCCCACCTCCGTCTCCGCATCTCCGGCATGGACCCGGTCCTGCTGTCCTCCTCGGCGGAGCGGGCCTACGTCGCCCACGTGGACCTCACCAACCCGGAACTGCCCGGGGAGGACGGGCCGGTCCCCCAGCACACCGTGAGCGTGCGGCGGATCCGGGTCATCGAGGACCGGGTCTTCGAGCGGATCCGGCTCAAGAACTACAACGCCGCCCCGGTGGTGGTCCGCCTGGAGCTGGCCTTCGCCGCCGACTTCGCCGACATCTTCGAGGTCCGGGGCCTGGCCCGGGCGACCCCCGGCCGCCCTCGCGCCCCGGAGGTCGACGGCCGGACGATCGAGTTCGCCTACGACGGCGAGGACGGCGTCGTCCGGCGGACGCGGATCGAGCTCGGCGTCGCCCCCGCGGAGGTGTCGGTGCGCGGCGACCTGGTCCGGGTCACGTTCGACGTGCGCCTGGGGCGGAACGAGACGAAGATCGTCCCGGTCCACATCGAGCCGCTCGAGGGCGACGAGCAGCCGGCGCCCGTCGAGTTCGACCTGGCCCTGAACCGCCAGCGACGGTCCTACGAGGAGTGGGAGCGCGAGTGCACCTCGATCCGGACCGACAACGAGCTGTTCGACCAGCTCCTCCGCCGCGGGGTCCGAGACCTCCGGGCGCTCTACACCCGGGTCGACGACGGCGGCGTGATCGCCGCCGGCATCCCGTGGTACGTGGCGGTGTTCGGCCGCGACACCCTCATCACGGCCCACCAGATGCTGATGCTGAACCCGCGGCCGGCGCGGGAGAGCCTCCGGGTCCTGGCGTCGTTCCAGGGGACCGACGTGGACGACTGGCGCGACGAGGAGCCCGGCAAGATCCTCCACGAGATCCGGCGGGGCGAGCTCGCGGCCTCGGGGCAGCTGCCCCACACCCCCTACTACGGCTCCGTCGACGCCACGCCGTGGTTCCTGATCGTCTTGGCCCAGTACTTCCGGTGGACGAACGACCTCGGGTTCGTGAAGGAGATGCTGCCGGCCGCCGACGCCGCCCTCCGGTGGATCGACGAGTTCGGCGATCTCGACGGGGATGGGTTCGTCGAGTACCGATCCCGGTCGCCGCAGGGCCTCATGAACCAGGGGTGGAAGGACTCGAACGATTCCGTGGTCCACGCCGACGGCACGCCCGCCCGCCCGCCGATCGCCCTGGCCGAGGTCCAGGCGTACGTGTACCTGGCCAAGTCGCGGATGGCCCACGTGTTCGCCGCGCTCGGCGACGGCGAGCGCTCGGTCCGGCTCCACGAGGAGGCCGCCACGTTGCGGCGGCGGTTCAACGAGGCCTTCTGGATGGAGGACGAGCGCTACTTCGCCGGGGCCCTGGACGGCGACAAGCGGCAGGTCCGCACCCCGGTCTCGAATCCGGGACACGGGCTCTACTGCGACATCATCGACCCCGAGAAGGCCGACGGCGTGGCGGCCCGGCTGTTCCAGCCCGACATGTTCTCGGGCTGGGGGATCCGGACCATGAGCAAGTCGGCGGCGGCCTACAACCCGATGAGCTACCACAACGGCACGGTGTGGCCGCATGACAACGCGCTGATCGCCGCGGGCCTCAAGCGCTACGGCTTCGTGGGGCCGACGAACCGGGTGGCCACGGCGATGTTCGACGTGGCGGCCCACGCCGACTACCTGCGGCTGCCCGAGCTCTTCTGCGGGTTCGCCCGCCGCACGCCGAGCCCCCCGGTGGAGTACCCGCTGGCGTGCTCCCCCCAAGCCTGGGCCGCCGGCGCGCCGTTCCTGCTCCTCCAGGCCATGCTGGGCGTGTCCGCGGTGGCGGCGGACAACCTGCTGACGGTGAACGAGCCGAGCCTGCCGCCGTGGCTCAACCGCGTGGAGATCCGGGACCTCCGGGTCGGCGAGAGCTCGCTGAGCCTGGAGTTCCGCCGGCAGGGTCAGACCACCGGCTTCTCGCTGCTCTCGAAGCAGGGCGACGTCCGGGTGGTGATGGCGGAGTAACGGCTACCGGAGGCAGGGCCCCGTGTCGACCGCCTGGGTTCGGCCCAACGCCCGCTGGACGCTCGGCAGCACCTGCTCGGAGGTGAGCGCGTACCCCAGCCCCTCGCTCCCGGCCGAGGCGGCGAACACCACGCCGGCCACCTGGCCGTCCGGCGTCACGAACGGCCCCCCGGAGTTCCCGGGCCGGACCACCGTCTGGAGCTCGTAGACCTGGCGGGTCACGGTGTCCTCGCCGTAGATGTCGGCGCCCCGCGCGGTGATGACCTGGCGGACCGCGGCCCTGACGCCGGTGAGGCCGCCGCCCCCCGGGTAGCCGACGACGGCGCCCGGCGTGCCCCGGTCGGCGAGCGCCCGGGCCAGGTCGAGGTCGGTGGTCGAACCGCCGATCCGCAGGACGGCGAGGTCGAGGTCGTCGTCGAACAACACGGTCGTCGCGCCGAACGTGCTGCCGTCGGGCGCCTGGACCCGAGGCGAGGTGACGCCGGCGAGCACGTGCGCGTTGGTCACCAGGTAGCTGGGCTCGACGATGAACCCGCTTCCCTCCTGGATCCGGTTGCAGGCCTGGCCGGTGACCTTGAACGTGCTCTGGTCCGCGGCCCGGAACGCCTGCCGAGCCTCCGCCTGCGACGGCGGGTTGACCGGCCCGGCCGGCGGCGGCGGCAGCTCGGCGAAGACCTCCGGGAACCCGAAGCGGTCGAGGTACTGGCGGACCTGGGCCAGCACCGTGGGGGGCCGGGGCAGCACGTGGTCGATCGCCCGGACCACCGCGGAGCCGCGGATCTGCCGGGACAGGGCCGGGAACGGGCCCTGCACCAGGTTGAAGGCTAGGAACCACGCCGCCAGGAGCGCGGCCACCCCCGCCACCACGGAGCCGGCGGCCTGGTCCACCGGCGACAGCGCGCTCCGGCGGGCGGCCAGCCACGCCCGGGTACCGAGCGCCCACCCCGCCGCGTCGCCCAACGCGGCGAGGGCCAGGAGCGTCACGAGGGCGATCGTGGCCTGGGCGAAGGGGTCGGTGGCCAGCTGGGCGGTGGCCGGCGCCAGCAACGCCCCGGCGACGAGCCCGAGGATGAGCCCCACGTAGGTCAGCAGCTGGAGGGCCGCCCCGCGCCGGAACCCGGTGACCACCGACAGCACCACCAGCGCGAGCAGCACGGCGTCCAGGAGGTTCACGGGCGCAATCCTCTCACGGGGCCGGGCGGCCGCCGCCGGAACCCGCGGGGCGTACACTAGGGGCCCGGCGCGTCGCGCCCGACCCTCTTGAACCTTTCCCTGGTCCTGATCGACGGCGAGCACTACCCACCCACCACCAGGTGGGGGCTGGCGGCCGCCCGGACGATGGGCTACGAGCCCGTTGCCTGCCTGTTCGTGGGGGGCGCCGAGAAGCTGTCCGCGGACCGCCGGATCGACCTCGACGGGGTCCCGGTGGAGCTGGCGGGCCAGGACCTGGCGTCGTCCCTCCGCGACGCGATCCGCCGCCACGGCCCGGACGTCGTGCTCGACCTCTCCGACGAGCCGGTCCTGGGGTACCGCGAACGGATGCTCGTGGCGGCGGTGAGCCTCGCCTCCGGCGTGCCCTACCGGGGGTCGGACTTCGCGTTGGAGCCTGCGGTCTCCGGGCCGCCCCCCGACGCGCCGGCGCTGGCGGTGATCGGGACCGGCAAGCGGACCGGGAAGACCGCCGTCGCCGCGGAGGCCGCGCGGGTGGCCGCCCGGGCCGGCCTCCGGCCGGTGATCGTGGCCATGGGCCGGGGCGGGCCGGCCGCCCCGCAGGTCGCCGAGGCCGGGTCCGTCGACCTCGACCGCCTCCTGGACCTGGTCCGGGCCGGGGACCACGCGGCCAGCGACTACCTGGAGGACGCGGTGACGGCGGGGGTGACCACCGTGGGGGCCCGCCGGTGCGGCGGCGGGCTCGGGGGCGCCCCGTTCGTCTCGAACGTCCGCGAGGCGGCCGAGGTGGCGGTCCACTCCGGGGCCGGGCTGCTGGTGCTGGAGGGCAGCGGCGCGGCGGTCCCGCCGATCGCCTGGGACGCCGGGGTCCTGGTGTGCCCCGCCCACGCGCCGGCGGAGTACCTGGGGGGATACCTAGGCCCCTACCGGCTATTGCTAAGCGACGTGGTGGTCTTTACAATGGGAGGTGGCCCAGATGTCGGGCCGCAGGATCTTTCCGGTCTCATATCCCACGTCCGAAGGCTTCGTCCCGACGCGCGGATCGTCGTTACGGAATTCCGGCCCGCGCCGCTGGGGGAAGTCAGGGGGAAGAAGGTGCTCTTCACGACCACGGCTCCCGAGGCCGCCCTTCCGACGCTCGTCGGATCCCTCGAGGTGGACCAGGGCTGCACCGTCGTGGCCGCCAGCCATCGCCTGGCCGACCGCGCGGGGCTGGCTGCCGATCTCGAGGCCGCGCCGGCCTACGACGTGCTCCTCACCGAGCTGAAGGCCGCCGCGATCGACGTGGCGGTGGAGCGTGCCCGCGAGCGGGGCGCCGACGTGGTGTTCAGCGACAACCGGGCCCGGACGGTCTCGGGCGACGGGGACCTGCCCGACGTGCTCCTCGAGGCGGCCCGGGCGGCGGTGGACCGGGGCGGACGGCGATGAGGCGCGCCAAGCGCAGCCCCCAGATCATCGTGTCCGACGGCGAGCCGGGCCTGCCCTACTCGAAGGGCCTGATGGCGTCCCAGGTGATGGTCACCGGGCTGTCGCCGTACCGGTCCTACCAGGTCGCCGAGCGGATCGAGCACGTCCTCGTGGAGCGGCGGAAGGCCTCGGTGACCAGCGAGGAGCTTCAGGCCCTGGCCGTCGAGGTTCTCGGCGAGGTGGCCGGCGACCGGTACGCCAACAACTTCGTCCGCTGGCAGGAGGTGAGCGCGCTCGACGTCCCGCTGGTGATCCTGATCGGAGGCGCCACGGGCGTCGGGAAATCCACGATCGCCACGCAGCTCGCGGCGCGGCTCGGGATCGTCCGGGCCATCGCCAGCGACGCGGTCCGCGAGGTGATGCGGGCCATGTTCTCCCACGACCTGATGCCGACGCTCTACACGTCCTCGTTCGACGCCGACTCGGCGCTCCGCGAGCCGCCGGCCCGCGCGGTGGACCGGGTGATCGTCGGCTTCCGCGAGCAGACCGCGGCGGTGGCGGTCGGCATCCGTGCGCTCATCGAGCGCTCCGCGGTCGAGGGCACGAGCGTCATCATCGAGGGTGCCCACGTGGTCCCCGGGTTCCTCGACGTCCCGAGGTTCGCCGAGCGGGTGCTGGCCGTGCCGCTGATCGTGACGGTCGAGGACGAGGAGCTCCACCGCAGCCACTTCCAGGCCCGGTCCGCGGACTCCGCGGCCCGCCCGTTCGACCGGTACCTGGCCAACTTCGGGAACATCCGGAAGGTCCAGAAGTACATCAAGAGCCAGGCCCTGTCCCACGACTGGCCGGTGGTCGCGAGCTACAGCCTCGACCAGACGATCGCCGCCGTCATCGACCTGGTGGTCGAGAAGGCCACCGGACGGGTCGGAGGACGAAGGGCCCGGCGCGCCGAGCCGGCGCTCCAGCTCGAAGGGGTGAAGCCGAGATGAGACTGTTCCTCGACACCGCGAACATCGACGAGATCCGGGAGATCAACCGGTGGGGCGTGCTGTCCGGGGTGACCACCAACCCGTCGCTGATCTTCAAGGAGCAGCTCGACCCGGAGCAGGTGTGGAAGGAGATCCTGTCCGAGGTCGAGGGGGACGTCTCGCTCGAGACGACGGAGCCCGAGGCCGACCGGATGTACGAGGAGGGGAAGCGCCTGGCGTCCTTCGGCCCGAACGCGGTGGTGAAGGTTCCCATGACGCCCGACGGGCTCCGGTGCGGCAAGCGCCTAGTCTCGGACGGGATCAAGATCAACGTGACGCTGACGTTCTCGCCGGCGCAGGCCATCCTGGCCGCCGAGATCGGCGCGTACATCGTGTCGCCGTTCCTCGGACGGATCGACGACGCCGCGTCGGACGGGATGCACGCCCTGCGGCAGATCTGCGAGATCTACCGCGTCCAGGGCTACGAGACGCAGGTCCTGGCGGCGTCCCTCCGCCACCCGATGCACGTGGTCGAGTCCGCGCTGGTCGGGGCGGACATCGCCACGATGCCGCACGACGTGTTCAAGAAGCTGGTGAAGCACCCGCTCACCGACGTCGGGATGACGAAGTTCCTCGACGACTGGGGGGCGTTGAAGCGCAAGCTCGGCAGGCCCGAGCTGGGCAAGGAAGGAGCGTGACCGTGGAGTCTCGTGCTGTCGACAAGGCCACCCTGGAGCAGAAGGTCCTGCCGGAGCTCCAGGAGATCGCCTCCGGCCTGGGGGTCGAGGGCTATCAGCGCCTGAAGAAGGGAGAACTGATCGAAGCCATCGTGGCCCGGTCGGGCGGCGACGGACAGGGCGCCGCCGACCAGGCGGACGGCGGGCAGGACCGGGCCGGCGGCTCCGACGGGCCGGCTCGGGCCGAGGCCGCCACCGAGACCCGCCCGCGCCCGGAGCCCAGGCCGGAGGGCGGGCACGGGCCGCCGCGCGACCGCCGCGAGGGGCGCCGCGGC
>DASZZY010000017.1:0-5069 GCA_036260395.1 Actinomycetota bacterium | reverse complement strand
CCGGCGGGCCCGCGGATGCGAGGTGAAGTACACCTCCCGCAGCCGGTCCCTGGTCACGAGCGTATAGATCTGCGTGGTGGCCACGCTGGCGTGCCCGAGGAGCTCCTGGACCACGCGGACGTCGGCGCCTCCCTCCAGCAGGTGGGTGGCGAACGAGTGCCGCAGCATGTGCGGCGTGACGCGCTTGGTGATCCCGGCCCTGCGGGCCATGATCTTGATGACGTTCGTGCATCCCTGGCGGGTGAGGCGGCCCCCCCGGCGGTTGAGGAACAGCGCCCCCCGCGATGCCGCCCTGGCCAGGGCGGGGCGGCCCCGCACCAGGTACGCGTCGAGGGCCCGCACCGCATAGCGGCCGACGGGCACGACGCGCTCCTTGGAGCCCTTGCCGAGGGCCCGCACGCTGCCCTCCTCGAGGTCGACGTCGTCGACGTCCAGCGCCACGAGCTCGGAGATCCGGAGCCCCGCTCCGTACAGTGTCTCGAGGATGGCCCGGTCCCGCAGCGCCACGGGCCCGTCGTCGCCGGGAGCGGCCACCAGGGCCGCCACCTCGTCCACCGAGAGCGGCCGCGGGAGGTTCCGCGGGACCTTGGGCCTGGCCACGCCCTCCGCCGGATCGGCGGCGGACTCGCCCTCGCGGACCAGGAACCGGTGGAACGACCGGACGGCGGCCAGGGCCCGGGCCACCGACGACGCCCGGTACCCCTTCCCCGGGGCGTACTCCGAGGCCGACAGCACCGCCACGAACGCCGCGATGTCCTCCTCGCCGGCGGCCACGGGATCCTCGACCCCGCGGCCTCCGAGGTGCTCGGCGTACCGGGCCAGGTCCCGGCGGTACGCGTCCAGCGTGTTCCGGGAGAGCCCTCGCTCGACGGCGAGGTAGTCGAGGAACCGCTCGATCGCCTTCGGGAGCGACACGCTCAGTCGGGCGCGCCCGCCACGACCGACGAGAGCGGCGTGTGATCCATCCCGTGGGCGTCGGCGACCGGCGCGTTCGTCACCGCCCCGCCGTAGACGTTCACGCCCCGGGCCAGGGCCGGGTCCGCGCGCACGGCGTCCTCCAGCCCCCGGGACGCGATCTCCACGGCGTACGGCAGCGTGACGTTGGTCAGCGCGTACGTCGACGTCCGGGGGACGGCTCCGGGCATGTTCCCGACCGCGTAGTGCACGACCCCGTGCTTCTCGAACGTGGGCGCGGAGTGGGTGGTCATGCGGGAGGTCTCGACACACCCGCCCTGATCGATCGAGATGTCCACGATCACGGAGCCCGGCCGCATCCCGGCCACCATCTCCTCGGTCACCAGCTTCGGGGCCTTGGCCCCGGGGATCAGGACCGCGCCGATCACCAGGTCGGCCCGGCCGACGTGGTGCTCGATCGCCAGCCGGTTGCTCGTCACCGTGAGGATCCGGCCCTTGTGGATGAGGTCCACCCCGCGCAGCTTGTCGACGTCCCTATCGATGATGATGACTTCCCCCTCCATGCCGGCCGCGATCCACGCCGCGTTGGACCCGGCCATGCCCGCGCCCAGCACGACGACCCGGGCGGGATGGACCCCCGACACACCGCCCAGCAGGACCCCCCGGCCGCCGTTCTCCCGCTCGAGCGCGTGGGCCCCGACCTGGGGGGCCATCCGTCCCGCGACCTCGCTCATCGGCGCCAGGAGCGGAAGCCGGCCATCGCCGAGCTGGACCGTCTCGTAGGCGACCGCCACGACCTTCCGCTCGATCAGGGCCTCGGTCAGCGGGCGGTCGGCGGCCAGGTGGAGGTAGGTGAACAGGACCTGGTCCTCGTGGAGGTTGGCGTACTCCTCGGCGACGGGCTCCTTGACCTTCAGGACCAGGTCGGCCGAGCCCCATACCTCCGCCGCCTCCGACGCCATGCGGGCGCCGAACTTGCGGTAGGCCTCGTCCGGGATGGCCGACCCTTCCCCGGCCCCCGCTTCCACCAGCACCTCGTGCCCCGCGGCCGTCAGCTCGCGCACCCCGGCCGGGGTGACGGCGACGCGGTACTCGTTGTCCTTGACCTCCCGGGGCACGCCTACGATCACGCCGGCTCCCTTCCGGTGGCGGATGCGCCGTCCGGTCCGGGCCAGAAGGATACCCCGCCGGTGTGACCCCGGCCTCAGGCAGGCGGAGCCGCACGGCCCGCCAGCAGCAGCGCCGTGACGGTCTTGGCGTCGGTGATCGACCCGGCGGACACGGCGGAGAGCGCGTCTTGCAGGGCCATCGTGACGACCTCGACGCCGGGCTCCGGCTCGCCACCCGGCTCGGCGCCGGCCACGAACAGCTCGACCGTCTCGTCGGTGAACCCGGGCGACGAGTGGATCCGGCCGAGGGGGCGGACGGAGGTCGCGCGGTACCCGGTCTCCTCCGCCAGCTCGCGGCGGGCCGTCTCCGCCGGGTCCTCCCCCCGGACGTCGCGGACGCCCGCGGGGATCTCGAGGACGGGTTCCCGGACCGCCTCCCGGAACTGCCGGACGAGGACCACCGCCCCCTCGCCGGTGACGGCCACGATGCCGACGGCCCCGGGATGGCGTACGACCTCCCGCCGGCGGCGCGGGCGCTCCCAGGTCTGGACCTCGACGCTGAACAGCGACCCGCGGAAGACCTCGTCGACGTGGGCCGGGCGCGGCTCCACCGGAGCCTAGCGGGCGGCGGCGGCTGCCTTGGGGGCCAGGCGCCGGGCCGCGGCGGCGCCCACGAAGTCGCGGTACAACGGGTGCGGCCGCGTGGGGCGGGACTTGAGCTCGGGGTGGAACTGCGAGGCCATGAAGAACGGGTGCTCCGCCAGCTCGATGATCTCGACGAGGCGTCCGTCCGGCGACGTGCCGGAGACCACCAGGCCGTGCTCCTCGAGCGTCCGCCGGTAGGCGGGGTTGACCTCGTACCGGTGGCGGTGCCGCTCGGAGATCACCCGCTCCCCGTAGGCCTCCGCAGCCCGCGTTCCGGGGACCACGTGGCACGGCTGCGCCCCGAGGCGCATCGACCCGCCCATGTCCGTCACGTCCTTCTGCTCGGGGAGCAGGTCGATCACCGGGTCGGGGCTGGCCGGCTCGAACTCGCTCGAGTTGGCCTGGGGCAGGTCGGCCACGTGCCGGGCGAACTCGATCACGGCGCACTGGAGGCCGAGGCAGATGCCGAGGAACGGGACGCCCCGCTCCCTGGCGAACCGGACCGCGTCGATCTTCCCCTCCACGCCCCGGACCCCGAACCCGCCGGGAACCAGGATGCCGTCGGCCGACCCCAGGATGTCGTCGACCCGGCCCCGGGCCAGCTCGTCCGAGGCCACCCACCGGATCCGTACCCGCGCCCCGTGATGGTAGCCGCCGTGCTTGAGAGCCTCGATCACCGAGAGGTAGGCGTCGGGGAGGTTCACGTACTTGCCGACGACCGCGATCTCCACGGGCGCCTCGGCGCGCTCGATCCGGTCGACGAGGCGCCGCCACTCCGAGAGGTCCGGCTCCCGCTCGGGCAGCCGCAGGTGGTGGGCCAGGTAGTCGTCGAGGCGCTCCTCCCGGAGCACGAGCGGGACGTCGTAGATGCTGTCCGCGTCCACGGCGGAGACGACCGCCCCGATCTCCACGTCGCACAGAAGGGAGATCTTCTCCTTCAGCCCCCGCCCGATCGGACGGTCGGAGCGGCACACGATGGCGTCGGGTTGGAGGCCGAGCGATCGGAGCTCCTTGACGGAGTGCTGGGTCGGCTTGGTCTTCAGCTCTCCGGTCGGGCCGATGTGCGGCAGCAGCGAGACGTGGACGAACGCACAGCGGTCACGCCCGACCTCGTTCCGAAGCTGCCGGATCGCCTCGAGGAACGGGAGGCTCTCGATGTCGCCGACCGTCCCCCCGACCTCCACGATGACCACCTCGGCGTCGGAGGCCGCCGCGATGCCACGGATCCGGGCCTTGATCTCGTCGGTGATGTGGGGGATGACCTGGACCGTCTTGCCGAGGAACTCCCCACGCCGCTCCCGGGCGATCACCGACTGGTACACGGCGCCGGCGGTGACGTTCGACCCGCGGTGGAGGCTCTCGTCGGTGAACCGCTCGTAGTGGCCGAGGTCCAGGTCCGTCTCGGCGCCGTCGTCGAGCACGAACACCTCGCCATGCTCGAAGGGGTTCATCGTGCCGGGATCGACGTTGATGTACGGATCGAGCTTCTGGAGGGTGACCCGGAGCCCACGGGACTTGAGGAGCCGGCCCAGCGAGGCGGTGGTGATGCCCTTCCCGAGGCTCGAGGAGACCCCGCCGGTCACGAAGATGTACTTCGGGTTACCCACCTCGGGATTCGACTGTAGCAGATGGCCGGCCGCCCGGGGCGAGAACGGCTCCCCGATCTCGGTGACCGCCGTCACTCGGGGCGTCCGAGCCGGTCGAACCACCGGAGCGGCGGGGCCGCCTCGACCAGCCGGGAGATCGTGACGGTCTCGGCCGCGGCCTGGAGCGCCAGGGCCGCCGCGGCGGCGGCGACGACGCCCGCGGTCGGGAGCGAGAGGGCCAGCCCCGCGCCCACCACGAACCCCAGCGGGTTCGAGCCGGCGTCGCCCAGCATCGCCCGCTCCCGAAGGTCGAACGGGAGGCCCGCGGCGGCCACGCCCAGCGTGGCGGCGCCCACGATCCCGTAGTCGCCCCTCCACGACGCGGCGACCAGCGGCACCAGCGCCACGATCCCCCACTTCAGCGCCCGGCCGGGGACCACGTCGAGGGCGTTCCACAGGTTCGTGGCCACCGCCACGAGGATGGCGGCGGCCGCGACTCGCACCGCCCCCCCGCCGAGGGCCAGGGCGAGCCCCACGCCGGCGGCGACCCCGGCGACGAGCTTCAGGATCCCGGTCGTCGGCCGTCCCCGAAGGGCGCTCCGGAGATGCCCGCCCAGGCCGCGGGCGCGCCCGCCGAGGACGTCGTCGAGGTGGCCGGCCACCCACAGGGCCAGGATGGCCGCGATGAGCATGTCGCCGCGGACGAACATCACGTACCGATCGTCCCGACACCAGACGTGTTCGCCGTAGCCCAAAGTGAAGTGGTCTCGCGGCTGAGGAGCCTTCCCCTCGAAGAGCACGGAGAGGTCCTGCC
>DASZZY010000016.1:0-5091 GCA_036260395.1 Actinomycetota bacterium | reverse complement strand
CCGACGGCGCGTCGTCGGCGTTGGCCCGGACCTTCAGCTGGCGGACCGCGTCGGCCCACCCGAGCAGCGTCTCGAACTGACCGGAGAGCTTCGGCTCGACGAGGGAGACCTCCCCGAGCACCACGCGACCGGTGGTCCCGTCGATGGAGATGACCTGGCCCTCGGTGACCTTCGTGCCGTCGACCGAGAACTCCCGCCGCCCGGCGTCGATCTTGAGCGCCTCCGCACCGCACACCGCGGGCTTTCCCATCCCCCGGGCCACGACCGCCGC
Source organism: Actinomycetota bacterium (assembly GCA_036260395.1). Classification (GTDB taxonomy): domain Bacteria; phylum Actinomycetota; class UBA4738; order UBA4738; family CALAEC01; genus DASZZY01. The sequence goes on along the minus strand of DASZZY010000016.1, from coordinate 4,820 downwards.
GTGCGACGTCTTCCCACCGTGCGACGTCAGGATCCCCCGGGCGGCGATCATCCCGTGGAGGTCGTCGGGGTTCGTCTCCCGCCGGACCAGGACCACCGCCTCCCCGCGCTCGGCCCAGGCCTCGGCGGTGTCGGCGTCGAAGACCGCCTTCCCCACCGCGGCGCCGGGACTGGCGTTCAGCCCCTTGGCCAGGACCTCGAGGTCGGCCTTCGGGTCGAACTGCGGGTGGAGGAGCTGGTCGAGCTGGTCGGGCTCGACCCGGGCGACCGCCTCGTCTCGGGTGATCAGCTTCTCGTTCGCCATGTCCACGGCCATCCGGACCGCCGCGGCCCCCGTCCGCTTGCCGACCCGGGTCTGGAGCATCCACAGCTTGCCCTTCTCGATCGTGAACTCGATGTCGCACATGTCGCGGTAGTGGCGCTCCAGCTTGCGCATGATCTCGAGGAGCTGGCGGTACGCCGTCGAGTTCAGCTTGCGGAGGTCGGCCAGCGGGAGCGTGTTGCGGATCCCGGCCACGACGTCCTCGCCCTGGGCGTTCGGCAGGTAGTCGCCGTAGGTGCCCTGCTCGCCGGTGGCCGGGTCCCTGGTGAACGCCACGCCGGTGCCGGAGTCCTCGCCCAGGTTGCCGAACACCATGGCGACGACGTTCACCGCGGTCCCGAGCTCGTCGGGGATCTTGTACTGGCGGCGGTACGTCTTGGCGCGCTCGTTGTTCCACGAGCCGAACACGGCCTCGATCGCCATCCGAAGCTGCTCGCGCGGGTCCTCGGGGAACAGCCGGCCGGCGTGGTCCCGCACGATACGCTTGAACCGCTCGACGAGATCCTGGAGGTCGGTCACGTCGAGGTCGGTGTCCTTCGCGTCGGGGCCCTTCTTCTCCTTGGCGGCCTCCAGCGCGTCCTCGAACGCCTCGCCGGGGATTCCCATGACGATCTTCCCGAACATCTGGATGAACCGGCGGTAGGAGTCGAACGCGAACCGGTCGCTCGACGCCTGGCGGGCCAGCCCCCAGACCGACTGGTCGTTCAGCCCCAGGTTCAGGACCGTGTCCATCATCCCCGGCATCGAGTACTTCGCTCCCGAGCGGACGGAGACCAGCAGCGGGTTGTCGAGCTCCCCCAGGCGCTTCTTCATCGCGCCCTCCAGGGCACGGAGGTGGTCCTCGACCTCCTCCCACAGCCCGCTCGGGAAGTCGCCGCTGCGGAGGTACTCGATGCAGGCCTCGGTCGTGATCGTGAACCCCGGAGGGACCGGGAGGCCGAGGTTGGTCATCTCGGCGAGGTTGGCGCCCTTCCCACCGAGGAGGTCCTTCATGTCCCGGTTGCCCTCGCGGAAGCCGTAGACGTACTTCGTGCGCTGGCCGGCCATCGCTCCTCCCGCTCGCTCGCCTTGTGGACCTACTCTACAGCGGCCCGCGGACGGCCCGGCGCCCCCGCTCCTTGGAGCGAGCGCAACGCTTTTCGTTGCGCCGCCTGCTACGATGTCGGCGGGAGGTCGAAGGATATGCCGGTGCCGACGAGGACCAAGCTGCGGGCGATCGCCGACGACCTGGGGAGCCAGGCTCGGGTCGCGCGGGCCCTCGGTGTCAGCCCGTCCCGGGTGAGCCGGTGGCTCAAGACGGAGGAGCCGGACCCCGCGAACAGACAGAAGATCGAGGGCCTGGAGTTCGTGCTGGCCTACCTGCTCTCGTTCCTCCACCCCGAGACGGCCATCGCCTGGCTGAACGGTCACAACGGGTTCCTGAACGACTTCCGTCCCATCGACTTCCTCGCTCGGGGGCGCGTCACCGAAGTGATCGGTGCTGCCCGCGCCCACCGAGCGGGCTCCTTCCATTAGCCGGAGCATGCTGTTCCGCGCGTTCCCCCAGATCCCGGGCGCAGCTTCCTCCGAGCCGGGCGGCGCGCTGTTCGTCCCTCGCGCCGACCAGGGAGACGGCCGCCATGACAATCCGGACGAATACGGGGCCCTCTACGTGAGCCGCGTCCCCCAATCCCCCGTCGCGGAGCTCCTCCGCGAGTACGTCGGTCGCGGCGTCACGGCCCGCACGCTGCTTCGAGAGGGCTTCCCGATCGCCCTGGCCGCCTTCGTGGACCCTGACGTCCCGGTCCTCGATCTCGATGACCCCGCGAACCTCGTCGCTCGGGGCCTGCGTCCGTCGCGGGTGGCCACTCGGCAGCGCGAACGAACGCGCCCGATCGCCCTGGGGCTGTACCGGGAGGGGCACGCCGGGTTCGAGTGGTGGTCGACGATCGAGGCCTCGTGGATCAACGTCACGTTGTTCGCCGACCGCGCCCTCGGGGCCCTCCGGGTGGCGGGCGAGCCCGAGGTGCTAACGACCTCCCACCCCATCGTGCGCGAGGCGGCGGAGGCCGTCGGCGTGCTCCTGGAGTGAGGAAGCGAAGCGGGCCCCCGAAGGGGCCCGCTTCGTTCAACCGGTGGGCGACGCTCAGACCGTGGGCTGGAAGATGTACAGCCCGAAGTCGCGGTCGCTGGCCAGCACGTACTGCTGCTTGCCGATCTTGTGGACCTCCACGCCCCAGAAGTTGTTGCCTCCGTCGTCGATGAAGGCCCCGACCTCCTCGAGCCCGCCGTTCCCGTAGCGGGCCACCCGGAAGCCGCCGGAGTAGTAGCTGAAGTACGCCAGCCTCTTCCCGGGGTTGGGATCGATGGCCACCTCGTGCACCGAGAGGTCCCCGAACCCTCCGGCGAACGCCGCGTCCTGGGACTCCGGGATGGCGTAGGTATCGATCTGCGTCATCGACCCGGTGGTCCCCACGTCGCCGGGGATCTGGGTCTTGAACAGCCGCACGTATCCCCAGCCGTCGAAGATCGCCTCGATGCTGGTGGACGCCACGGGGGACCCCGGCCCCGGCGTGAGCGTCGTGCAGGCGTTGCCGGCGTTGACGCCGGGCACCTGCAGGAGCTGGAGGCCGACCAGCCGGTTGACGAACACGAACGGCAGGTCACCGGAGGCCAGCATCCGCACCAGGCTCATGCAGTCCGGCCGGACGGCGTTGAAGACGATGCCGGCGTCGTAGCCGGCGGCCTTCATATTGTCGAACTTCTGCTGGAACGAGCACGTGCCGCGCTCGATCAGCGCCACGCCGTCGCCCGCCGGGACCGCGCCGCAGGCCTCCCCCAGGAACGTGGGCGTCCCGCTGATCGAGGTGTCCTCGTCGATCGGCGGGGTCCCGGAGGCGGAGATCGCCGTGAACTCCGTCCCGTCGTAGGGGCCGGAGGTGATCTTGGCCACCACGCGGAACGCGTTGAAGTCCTCGTCGGTCCCGATCAGGAACCGGTTGTCCGGCGAGATCTCCGACTGGTGGGCGTTGCCCTCTGGAGAGATCTCGTGCCCGCGGGCGAGCCGCTCCTCGTCGAGCGCGGCGTAGTCGGACTCGGCGATCAGCGAGACGTTCCCGGCGGTGGGGTCGGTGACGTCGAGCAGGACGTAGCCGCCGTCCCAGTAGTTGACGTTCATCACGTACCGCTCGCCGACCCGCTTCACGACCATGTCGTGGTTGAAGATCGACGTCAGGTTCGAGGGTGACGACTGGTTCACGCCGAACTGCGCCACGAGGTCGAGTGTGTCGTTGACCAGCACCGGCGCCGTCGGGTCGGTGATGTCCATGATGTCGACGTCGGCGAGCTCCGCGTTGTCGACCAGCGCGGCGTACGTCTTCCCGTCCTCCTTGTCGTTCCAGGCGAAGACGGAGTGGACGGTGTTCGGGTTGACGCGGTTCGGCGTCATGTCGCCGGCGTGCTCGACCAGCAGCGTCGCGTTCGTCGGGTCGGTGACGTCCCAGATGTTGATCCCGCCCGTGTTGGGCGCCGGCTTCTGGGCCGCAGCCAGCGCGGCGCTACAGGTCTCGTTCTGGTGCAGGAAGAGCTGCCGGCCCGCGTACGGCCCGGCGGCCACGTTGATCACCTGCGATCCCTCGCCGGCGTAGTTCCCGTCGGTCGTCGGCAGGAAGCCGACCTCGGTGGGGTTCGCCGGATCGGAGATGTCCATGACCCAGGCGCCGCCACCCAGGCAGTTGTCCGTCCGGAAGGCGGTGAGATAGGCGTAGTTGCCGAACGCGGAGACGTCGGCGACCCTGCCGCGCGGAGCGGTCGTGCCGCCCTGGACGCTGACCTCCCCCTTGCCGATCAGCTTGACGCCCCGGCTGACGGCCGGGAGGTGACCGGTGTTCTCTCCGTGCTGGTGGGCGTCCTCCGGAGCGACGCCCTCGCCGGGGAACATCTCTCCAGACGCCGCGGGCTCGTCCGGGTCGGCAGCCACGGCACCGGGTGCCAACAGCGCGACCGCCGACAGGACGGCAACGAGTACTGAGACCTTGCGCATTCCCTCCCCCTTTCCCCCCATTGGGACTAGGACGCGCGAATCCTACCCGCGGCGCACCAAGCGGGCAAGCGGCGCGTACCGGGCTGGTGGGGCGACTACTCGCCCAGGAAGTAGCTGGCGACGCCCTCCCTTCCGTCCCGTACCCGCGCGCGGCGGCGGAAACTCAGTCGGCCACCCAGTCGCGGGTCAGGTACAGCCAGAACGCGAGGCCCGCCCAGGCGCCGTACCGCCGGAACCGCCGAAGGATCGCCGCGTCCGAGGCCGGCCTTCGGGACCCCCGCACGCGCGCGAACTTCGGCCGGGTCCACGAGTCGAGGATCAGCCTCGAGTACCTGCCGAGGACGAGCATGACGTGGGCGGCGGCGTAGGGCCCGATCCCCGGGAGGGCGACCAGCCGAGCCTCGACCTCGTCGTCCGAGAGCCCGCCCGGGGACGCCAGCGACTCGAGGTCGACCGCTCCCTCGGCCACCGAGCGCGC
>DASZZY010000015.1:0-6971 GCA_036260395.1 Actinomycetota bacterium | reverse complement strand
CTGTCGAACCTCGACGCGAAGCTGCGCGTCCAGATGCGGGCGGAGATCGCCAAGCTCCAGCGCGACCTGGAGGTGACCACGATCTACGTCACCCACGACCAGATCGAGGCCATGACGATGGGGGACCGCGTGGCGGTCATGAAGAAGGGCCAGCTCCAGCAAGCGGAGCGCCCCCAGGTCCTGTACGAGCGGCCGGTGAACCTGTTCGTGGGCGGCTTCATCGGCTCCCCGGCCATGAACATGGTGGAGGCCTCGGTCACCTCCGACGGTGACGGGACGTTCGTGGAGTTCGGGACCGTGCGGCTCCGCGTGGACGACGAGCTGGTCGGCTCGCGGCCCGGGCTCCGGAACTACGAGGGGAGGAAGGTGGTCCTCGGCCTGCGCCCCGAGGACATGGAGGACGCCAGCCTGGTGGGCGAGGCGCCGGAGGACCGCCGCCTGTCGGCCTCGGTCGACCTGAAGGAGGCGCTGGGCTCCGAGGTCCTGATCCACTTCACGGTCGACGCCCCGATCGTCCTCACCGAGGACACCAAGGAGCTGGCGGTCGACGTCGGGACCGAGGCCCTCGAGGACCTCGAGGAACGGGCCCGAGAGGCGAAGTCGGTGTTCGTGGCGGCGCTCAACCCGCGAAGCAGGGCCCGCGAGGGGGAGCGGCTGCAGCTCTTCGTGGACACGAAGCGGCTCCATTTCTTCGATCCCGAGACGGGGCTCGGGATCTACAAGGAGTAGGACGGGAAGCACGGCGCGAGAGCGAGGAGGGATCGTGGTGCGAAGGACTCGATGGCTGGTGGCGTTGACGGCGTTCGGCCTGCTTGGCACGGCCTGCGTCGGCGGCGGCGACGACGGGGGGGACGGCACCCAGCCGGACGCCCAGCAGGACCTCTCGGGTGAGCAGATCGAGGTGGCGGCGGTCTGGAGCGGGCCCGAGCAGCAGCGGTTCCGGGCGGTCCTCGACGCGTTCGAGGAGCAGACCGGAGCCACCGCCGACTTCACCTCGACCGGCGACGACATCGCCGCGGTGCTCGGCCCGCGGGTCGAGGGCGGGGACCCGCCCGACGTGGCCATCCTGCCCCAGCCCGGGCTCCTCAGGGACTTCGCGGGGCAGGACGCCCTGATCCCCATCGACGACGTCGTCGGCGACGAGCTCGAAGCGAACTTCGCCCCGGTTTTCCAGGAGCTGGGCTCGGTCGACGGGACGCTGTACGGGCTCTACTGGAAGATGGCCAACAAGTCGACCGTCTGGTTCAACATCCACTCCTTCCAGAACGCCGGCGTCGAGCCGCCGGAGGACTGGGACGGGCTCCAGCAGGTCGCCCAGACGCTCTCGGACTCCGGGGTCACGCCCTACTCGATCGGGGGCGGCGACGGCTGGACCCTCAGCGACTGGTTCGAGAACATCTACATCCGCACAGCCGGCGCCGACGCGTACGACCAGCTGACGAACCACGACATCCCGTGGACAGACCAGTCGGTGAAAGACGCTCTGACCGTGTTCGCCGACGTGGTGGGGAACCCCGACCTCATCGCCGGAGGCACCGACGGCGCGCTCCAGACGGACTTCACCACGTCGGTGACGCAGGTCTACGCGAATCCCCAGAGCCCCGAGGCCGCCATCGTCTACGAGGGTGACTTCGTGGCCGGAGAGATCACCGGAAACACCGAGGCGCAACTGGGCACGGACGCGGACTTCTTCCCGTTCCCCGAGATCGAGGGTTCAGGTCCCGCGGTCATCGGCGGGGGAGACGCAGCCGTCCTCATGAATGACAGCGAGGGCGGGAGGGCCCTGATCGAGTTCCTGGCCACGCCGGAGGCAGCGGAGGTCTGGGCTGCGGAGGGAGGGTTCCTCTCCCCCAACCAGAACCTCGACACCTCGGTGTACCCGGACGACATCACCCGCCGGACCGCCGAGGCGCTGGTCGAGGCCGCGGAGGCGGGGAACTTCCGGTTCGACCTCTCCGACCTCCAGCCGTCGGAGTTCGGGGCGACCACCGGCGAAGGGATCTGGGGGCTGCTCCAGGAGTTCGTCCGGAACCCCGACGACGTGGACGGGATCACGCAGCAGCTCGAGCAAGCGGCCAGCAGGGCGTTCGGCTAGGGGCCCGTGGGGAACGGCGACCGCGTCGCGGACACCCCGCCGCGGGACCGCCCGGAGGCGGCCACCGCCGGCGGGCCCACGGCGGTGCGCGTCCCCGAGCCGCCGGAACGGAGGCGCGGGGCGGGCGGGGGCTGGAAGCGGCTCCTCGTCCTAGGCGCGTTCCTCTTGCCGGCCCTCGTCGTGCTGGGGGCGCTGGTGGTCTACCCGATCCTGTTCTCGGTCATCCGGAGCCTGTATGACCGGGCCGGTGACGCGTTCATCGGCGTCCAGAACTACGAGACGATCTTCACCAACCGGCAGACGCTGACGGCGGTCAAGAACAACGTCATCTGGGTGGTCTTCGCGCCCACCGTGGTGACGGCCCTCGGCTTGGTGTTCGCGGTCCTGACCGAGCGGATCCGGTGGGCCACCGCCTTCAAGGTCGCGGTGTTCATGCCGATGGCCATCTCGTTCCTGGCGACCGGCGTGATCTGGCGCCTCATCTACGACGAGGACCCGAACAAGGGGCTCGCCAACGCGGTCATCCAGGGGACCGCCGGGATCATCCGACAACCCGGCGAATACGCCGGGGCGCGGGCGTCGGAGGAGGACGCGCTGCGGCGTGAGGGCGGAGCGTTCGTCACCTCGCGGACGTTCAGTTCCGGCGACACCGCCGGGCTCGGCCTCGTGGCGCTGACCCCCCAGGATCTCCCCCCCGACGCTGGTACGGCGGCGCAACCGCCGCAGGCGCCGTCAGGAGCGATCACCGGAACCGTCTGGCTCGACTTCACGAGGGGGGGCGGCGGCGAGTCCGGCGTCGTGGACTCCACGGAGAAAGGGCTTCCCCGGGTGACGGTGGAGGCCGTCCGCGACGGTCAGGTGGCCGCCACAGCCGAGACCGCGGCCGACGGGACCTTCACGCTCGAGGGATTGGAGGGTGGCAGGTACACCCTGCGGCTGGCCGAGTCGAACTTCCGGCCGGCGTTCGCGGGGTTCAGCTGGCTCGGGCCCACGCTCGTCACGCCGGCCATGATCGTCGCGTACATCTGGATGTGGGCCGGCTTCGCCATGGTGGTGATCGGTGCCGGGCTGGCGGCCATCCCACGCGACGTGATGGAGGCGGCACGGGTCGACGGCGCGAACGAGTGGCAGGTGTTCCGCCGGGTCACCGTCCCACTGCTGGCGCCCGTGCTGGCCGTCGTCCTGGTGACCCTGGCGATCAATGTCCTGAAGGTCTTCGACATCGTCCTGGTGATGACGTCCGGGACGGCGTCGGCTGCGTCCGCCGAGGTGATCGCGCTGCGGATGTGGAAGGCCGCGTTCGGCGGCGCCCGCGACTTCGGTCTCGGCAGCGCGCTGGCCGTGTTCCTGTTCCTCCTGGTGGCCCCCGCCATGGCGTTCAACATCAAGCGCTTTCGGACGGAGGGCTAGATGGCGACGGCGACCGCAGACGCCGGCACACTCCCACGGCCCCAGCGGCGCGGGCTGGCCGGGCGCCTGGTCGAGGCCGTCACCGCCGGGCCGGCACGGCTGTTCCTCCTCGTCGTCGGGTTCCTGTGGCTGGTCCCGTCGTTCGGCTTGCTGATGGCGTCGTTCCGGCCCGCGGAGGTCCAGGCAACCGGGTGGTGGCAGGCCTTCACCAACCCGGGACAGCTCACGATCACGAACTACGTGGCGCTGCTCGAGCAGGCCAGCGTGACCGGCGATTTCGCGGTGGCGTCGCTGATCGCCGTGGCCGGGACGATCGCTATCGCAGCCGCCACCCGGGCCACGATGGCCGAAGGGTGGCCCAGGATCGCCGGGTGGGTGGTGATCGGCGGACTGAGCGCCTACATGCTCTACTCGTTCTACGTCGTGGGGGGGATCGCGGCGGCCATCGTGCTCGCCGTGGCCGTCCCCACGCTCGTCACCGCGGCGCGAGCTGCGTTCGAGGGAGGCGGGCTCGGGCGCCTCGCCGTCACGACGTTGCTCGTGATCCTGCTCGAGGTCATCAGCCTCATCCCGCCCGGGGGCGGCATCCTGACGGCGCTGCGGAACTCGGTTCTCATCACCGTTCCATCGTGCGTACTGTTGGTCCTGATCGGGGCTGGAGCCGCGTACGCCTTCGCCTGGGTGAAGTTCCCCGGCCGCGACATCGTCTTCCTCATCGTGGTGGCCCTCCTGGTCGTCCCCCTTCAGGTCGGGCTGATCCCGATCGCGGACCTGTACGGCAAGCTGGGACTGTTCGGCACGATCCCGGGCGTGGTGCTGTTCCACGTGGGATTCGGACTGCCGTTCGCCGTGTTCCTGCTGCGGAACTTCTTCATCGGGATCCCCCACGAGCTCCTGGAGGCGGCCCGGATGGACGGCGCGAGCGAGTGGCGCGTGTTCAGCCGGGTGGTCCTCCCGCTGGGCATCCCGGCCATCGCCTCATTGTTGATCTTCCAGTTCCTGTGGGTGTGGAACGACCTGTTGGTGGCACTCGTGTTCGCCGGCTCGGACGCCGCGCCGCTCACCGTGGCGATCCGCGAGCAGCTGCGAACGTTCGGAGGCAACATCCAGATCATCGCGCCCGGAGCGTTCATCCAGATGCTCGTCCCGCTGATCGTCTTCTTCGCGTTCCAACGGTATTTCGTGCAGGGCCTGTTGGCCGGCTCGCAGCGGTGAGCCAAAGCCGGCTGGCGGTCGTCGTCCTGGCCGCCGCGATCGGCGGCGGCACGTGGGCCTGGGCACGCGGCGGCGAGATGGAGATCGCGCCCGGGGATCCGATCGCCGGTGCCGCGAGGGGAACCGTCCAGCTGCTCCCCGGCGTGCATCCCGGCTTCGCGATTGACCAGCCGGGGGTGGTGGTCGAGGCCCTCCCCGGCGCGATCGTTCGGGGGCCGGTGGAGGTCCTGGCCGACGGGGTGGCGCTCCGCGGGCTCGACGTGGTCGGGGGCGAGAGCGGGGTCGTGGTCGCCGGCGCGGAGGACGTCGTCCTCGACGACGTGACGGTCGACCGAGCCCGGCTGCACGGGATCGAGGTCGTGGACGCCTCGGCCCAGATCACCGGGTGCCGCATCGCCGGCCTCCAGAGTCCGTACGCGCAGGGGATCGAGATTCGCAACTCGTCGAGCCGGTCCCCCAGCCTGGTGGACGGATGCACCGTCACCGGAGGGCGAGAGGGCCTCCTCACGCATTCCGCCCGGGTCGAGTTCCGGGGGAACCGGGTCACAGGTACCACGCAGCGGGCCATCGCCATCACCGAGATGAGCGAGGGCGTGATGCGGGGGAACACGGTGGCCGGCGTCCACGGCGTAGGCCTGTACTGCGGCGACATGTCGCACTGCGAGGTCGTCGGCAATGAGGTCCGCGACGTCGCGTCGGACGGTTCGGGCGTCCGCAACCAGGACGGGTATGCCGCCGTCGGCTGGTACTACTCGACGCTCCGGCTGGCGGAGAACGTCTTCGACGTCCCTCCTGATCGCCGCCTTCGCGTGGGATTCGGCTCCACGGTCACCCAGCGGTTCCCCCTCTCGGTCTGGCCGCCGGGGTGGCGGGGGGCGCTGCCGGCGCTGTGGGTGGCCGGCCTCAGCCTGCTGGGGGTCGGGGCGATCCGGGCCGTCGCCGGCTGGCGGCTGCGGGGATCGGGCGGCTCGCCGGCGCCGCTGGCCTCGCCGATGGCCTTGGTGCTCCTCGGCGGGCTGGTGGTGCAGACGTTCCACATGACGGAGCACGCCGTCCAGGTGGTCCAGGTCTACGTGCTCGACTCCCAGCACCGCAGCGGCTTGCTCGGCTCGCTGATCGACACGGAGTGGGTGCACTTCGTCTACAACCTCGCGGTGTTCGGGTTCATCGCGGGGGTCTGGGCCCTGGGCCGCCCGGCCCGCCGGCCGGCCCTCCCTCGGAAGGCCGCCTCCTGGGCGCTCGCCGCGCTCGTCGTGCAGGGCTACCACCTGGCCGAGCACACCGCGAAGATCGTCCAGCACGTGGCGTCGGGAATCGACCCCGCCCCGGGGCTGGTGGGGGGCGAGCTCGGGCTCGTGTGGTTCCATTTCGGGATCAACCTGGCCGTGTACGTGGCCATGGCGATCCCCGTGGTGGCGCTCCTGCGCCGCCGCCCGGCCCCGCGCCCCGTCACGCCGCTGCCCGAGCGGGTCCCGGCGCCCGCGTGAGCCCTGCGTTCCGGCACGTTACGGGCAGCGCGCCGGCGGGAAAGTTGGGAGCGAGGAGGGTCGCCCTCCTCGACCTCATCTCACCCAAGGAGGGATCGCATGGACGTCGGATTGCTGGTCCTGCGGATCGGCGTCGGCGGGCTGATGTTCGGTCACGGCGCCCAGAAGCTGTGGGGATGGTTCGGTGGTCACGGCCTCCGGGGCACCAGCGGCTTCCTGGAATCCCTGGGGTTCCGCCCGGGGAGCCGGTGGGCCCCGCTGCACGGTGCCGCGGAGGCGACGGGCGGGGCGCTGCTCGCCCTCGGGTTCCTCACGCCGCTGGGCGCCGGGGCCGTCGTCGGCGTGATGCTCGTCGCCTCGGTCGTCGTCCACGGGGACAAGGGCCTGTGGGCCACGGGCGGCGGGTACGAGCTGCCGCTGCTGTTCGCCGTCGGAGCCACCGCGCTGGCGTTCGCCGGCCCCGGCCGCTACTCGCTCGACGCGGCGCTCGGCCTGCCCCTCGCGGGATGGCCCTTCGGGCTCGGCGCGGTGGCGCTGGGGCTCCTGGCCGGGGTGGCGGTCATCGCGGCGCGGCGCCCGCTGGAGCAGCGCGCCGAGGACGAGGCGCGGATCCGCCGAGCGGCCTGAGGTTGCCGAGCCGCCCGCGGCGACCTAGCGTGCCCGCGTGGTGAGGCTGCGGCCGAGGCGTGGCTGGGCCCGCGCCGCCGAGCGGGTGGCGCTCGGCGCCATCATGACCGCGGTGGCGTTCGTGGTCGAGCGGCGCC
>DASZZY010000014.1:0-9560 GCA_036260395.1 Actinomycetota bacterium | reverse complement strand
CCCCCCCTCCTCCATGGTCGGGGTCGTCCGCCCGACCGCTACGGGCGGGCTTCGACGGTGACCTGCACGTCGGGGGTCGCGACCGCGACCGTCCCGTAGAGCGGTCACCTCCCCTTGAACCGCTCGACGAGGCCCTCGGCGGTCGCGGCCGGCAGGCCGTGGACCTCGATGCGCATCCGGACCCGGTTGAACACCGTCCGCCCGGCGTCCGGTTGGTCGTCCGGGTCGACCTCGCCGCGGATCTCGGCCGCCACACGGCCGAGCGACAACCCCTCGTCGCGCGCGAACATCTGGAGGAGCTCCACCGCGCAGGCGGCGACGCCGCCGAGGAAGAGCTCGCCGGGCATCAGCTCCTGGCCCGGGAAGCCGTTCCACGTCGGGCCGTCGACCAGCACCTGGTGGTGCCGGGCACTCACCTCAAGACGGCCGACGACGTCCGTCGACCGAGCCTCGGCGCCGTAGCGGCGGGTGTCCCCCATGGCCCCTCCTCGTTCCTGCGTCCTCCGTCGCGCGGGGCCTCTGCCCCGCTAGGTGCGGGTGATGGGGACCGCCACCTCGGCCGTCGTGGTAGCCCCGTTGCCGCACGCGTCGGTGGCTCGGTAGGTCACCGTGTAGACGCGGCCCGTCCCCGTCTCGTCCCGCTCCGCCCGGAGCCGGAACGTGTCGTCGTCCACGATGACGATGTCGCCGGTGGTCCTCCCATCGGCGTCCCCCAGGGCGTCGTCGGGCTCGTTGGAGGTCACCGACACCAGCGTCGCGGCGGCGCCGGGATCGGCGGCGTCGTCCACGGTGACGGTGGCCTCCACCGTGACGTGCTTGTGGTTGGGCGGCCACAGGGTGTCCGGAGAGAGCTGCAGCGACACGGACGGCGCCGTCGCGTCGCTGCAGAAGTACCCCACCAGCGGGTCGTGGTCCGACGCCCGGAACGTCACCGATGGGTCGTCCCCAAAGCCGACGGGGAAGTCGGCGTTGAAGTGGGCGAACGCCTGCTCGCGGTGGAGCGCCTCGAGCCCTTCCGTCACCAGCATGTGGTCCAGGGCCTGGGAGTTCCCCATGAAGTTGAACGAGTAGCGCGACGCCGCCGGGACCCGCTCGGTCAGGTTGGTGAGGGGCTCCTCGGCAGAGTCCATGACTCGGGCCAGGGTGTGCCGCCCCTCGCCCGGCTCGCCGAACTCGAAGTCGTTCAGGTCGCCGGCGACGACGACGTTGCCGCCCGGCCGCTCATCGAGGATGAGGTCGACGAGGTCGCGCAGGTAGTCGGCTTGGACGTGGCGGACCTCCTCGGTCCACCGGACGGGGGGCTGGAACGCCCCGTAGAGCGGGTCATCGCCGGCCTCGGTCGGATCCACGCCGAACTGGGGGCCTCCCTTGGACTTCAGGTGGACGCCGACCACCGTCAGGTCGACGTCGTCGAGGGTGAACATCCCGACAAGGGGTTCGCGGCCGGCGCGGAACACGCTCCCGTCCCAGATCCCGCCCGCGTCCGGTAGCACGTCGGTGGCCAGGAAGTGGTCGTGGAGCGTGACCCGCGAGGTGTCGAACACGAATCCCACCTCGATCCCCCGCTCGTCGCTGGCGTCGACTGACACCGCGTCGTAGGCAGTCCCGGAGACCCTCGGAAGGAGGGCGGGCAGCGTCGTCCCGGGGACGAACCCGGCCGCATCGCCCGTCAGCACCTGGGTGTTCTCGATCTCCTCGACGACGACCAGCTCGGGCGTGTCGAGCTCCTCCTGCAGCGCCGCGGCGAGCTTGGTGAGCTGGGTCTCCAGCGCCGCCAGGTCGGCGGGGCTGCACGAGGCGCGGTCGTCCTTGGCCGGGGCGTCGACGCAGTCGAAGAGGTTCTCCACGTTGAACGTGGCGATGCGCCCCTCGAACGGCGCGGCCGTTCGCAGCGCGCCGGCCGGGGACGTCGGGGTAGGGCTCGACAGGACCTCGGAGAGGCCGTGGGTGGCCTGCACCCGGTACTCGGAGAACTGGTAGTCGAGGATGCCCACGATGTCGCCGGCGGCCTCGGTCCCGACCTGGACGTCGACCTGGGGTGAGTTGATCCGCGTTCCGCTACCGGCCCCGCCGGGGAGCCGGGCCTCGTCGTCGACCAGGATCCGCTCCGCGTTGTAGTCGACGGCCCCGCCGCCCAGCGGGCGGAGCAGGAAGTTCCCGGACGGCGAGCCGTTCCCGGCGTCGCCCGCGGGCACCACCACGAGCTCCCCGAACCGGTTCGTCGGTCCGACGACGGTCGGGTCGTCGACCGCCACGAGCATGCCCTCCAGGGCCTCGAACCCGAACGTCCCGGCCGGGAAGATCTCCTCGTCGGGCCGGTCGGCGATCGCCACCGGGCCCGGGAGGATGTTGCCGGCGCTCGCCGGCGTGACGGTGACCCCGGTCAGCTCGGTCAGCGTCAGGTCCCGAGGCCGGGACGACGCGCGGAACTCCACGACGGTGCCCCTGACCTCGACCTCCTCACCCGGCGTCCTGGCTCGGGCCCCCGAGGACCCGGTGAACACGAACATGCCGTCCGAGGTGGCCGGGTCGCCGTCGCCGGCGGAGTCCTGAAGGAAGAAACCGTTCCCCAGGATGCCGGTAACCACCCCGGCGGTGATGACGGTCTCGCCTTCCCGCGGGGAGGTCAGGCCGTCGCCCTGAATCTGGGGGATGGTCACCGTGGGCACCGGCTGCTCGACGCCGTGCGAACCCAGCCCGTCGACGGTGTTCACCGGGAAGCCGTCCCAGTCGACCGAGGGGTCGAACGCGTCGGAACCGTCGGGGTCACCGGCGACAACGGCGGCCTTGCGCCGGAGGGTGTTGTCGGCGGTCGAGGTGTCGCCCGTCCCCCACTCCGCCCCCGGGTCGAACCCGACCTGGCCGATGACGTCGAGGAACATCGGCCCCTTGCGGAGGACGACCGCGTCGTCTCCGTTGAACCAGCCCGCGCCGTTCGTCTGGTCGGCGACGGCGAGTATGGAGGGGCTCGCCGAGGACTGCGCGAGGACGAACACGTCGCCGTTGGCCACCGTCCCCGAGAGGTTGATGGTGAGCCCGGCCGTGGGGCTCCCGTTGAAGTACATCTGGACGTTGTAGCCGCCGGCACCCAGGTTCACCGGCGAGCCGGTCCCGTTGAAGAGCTCCAGCGCCTTGTTGTTGCTCGAGCCCTCGACGTACTCGGAAAGGAACAGCTCGCTCGGCGTCTGGGCGCCGGCCGGAGCGGCCAGGAGCGCCGCTCCCAGCACCACCGAGGCGACGGCGGATACGAGCGCGGACAGACGGGATCGACCAGCGGACATGCTCCCTCCCCTCGGACGCAGGCTCCATCGCGCGCGACCGTGAGCCGTCCCGGGACCCGCGTTCAGGCGCGACAGCGGAGGATTATGCGGGGCCGTCTCGCCGCGACGCAAACCGGACCGACCGGACGGCGCGCATTGCCGGTCGCCCGTGCCGCGAGTACGCTCCGGCCGTGACCGGCGCGCCCCCCACCGACGAGCCCCTGAGCTTCGAGGAGCTCCAGCTCGCCACCCGCAACCGCGGCACCCCGCTCGAGGCGCTGCGGTACGACGTGACGCCGACGGGCCTGCACTACCTGCTCGTCCACTTCGACATCCCGCCCGTGGACCCAGCCGCCTGGCGGCTCGAGATCGGCGGGAACGTCGAGCGGCCCCTCAGCCTGTCGCTCGAGGACGTCCGCCGCCGCCCGGCCCGGACGCTCACGGTCACGATGGAGTGCGCCGGCAACGGGCGGGCCCGGCTCACCCCGCGGCCGGTCAGCCAGCCGTGGCTCGTGGAGGCGGTGTCCACGGCGGAGTGGACGGGGACGCCGCTCCGGGACGTCCTCGACGAGGCGGGCGTGCGCCCGGACACGGTCGAGGTGGTCTTCACCGGCGCCGACCACGGCGTCCAGGGCGAGGTCGAGCACGACTACGAACGGAGCCTGCCGCTGGAGGAGACCTCTCGGGACGAGATCCTGCTGGCGTACGAGATGAACGGCCGTCCCCTCGAGCCGCAGCACGGCGCCCCGGTCCGCCTCCTCGTGCCGGGCTGGTACGGGATGACGAGCGTGAAGTGGCTCACACGGATCCGCGCCGTGACCGAGCCGTTCGAGGGATACCAGCAAGCGACCGCGTACCGCTTCCAGCAGCATGAGGACGACCCGGGGATCCCGGTGAGCCGGATGCAGGTGCGGGCGCTGATGATTCCCCCCGGGCATCCCGATTTCCTGACCCGGCGTCGTTTCGTGGATCGGGGGAACGTGCCGCTGGGTGGCCGGGCGTGGAGCGGCGTGGCGCCGGTGACGCGCGTCGAGGTCGGCGTGGACGGCGCGTGGCACGACGCCGAGGTCGGTCCGCCGGCCGGCGACTTCGCCTGGCGCGGCTGGCGGTGGGACTGGGACGCGACCCCCGGCGACCACGAGCTGACCTGCCGGGCCACAGACGCGGCGGGGCACACCCAGCCGGTCGAGCCACCGTGGAACTACCAGGGGATGGCCAACAACATGGCCCAGGTCGTCCCGGTAACGGTCCGCTGACCCGCCCGGGCGGGGGGGGGGGAGGGCCGGCCTCCCCCCGCCGCGCGCCGGCGTCGCTCAGTTGAGGCGGGTGATCCGCCCCTCGATCGTCGGCGTGATCGTGCCCTGCTCCTCGATGTACTCGGCGACGACGTCGGCCATGACCTCGCGGCTGACGCCCTGGCCATCGGCCAGCATCGTGTAGCCGTCGCCGCCCGTGTTCATGAAGTCGTTCGTGGCCAGCGTGTACGTCGTCCCGTCGGGCAGGATCGGCGTGCCGTCGTCCAGCGCCACCGAGACGACGCGCGAGCCCGCGGGCAGCGCGGCGTCGTAGGTGAACCGGAACCCCGAGATCTGGGCGAACCGCCCGTTGGCGCTCGGGATCGGGGCCACGCTGTGCTCGAGCATGGCGTGGAGCTGGGCCCCGGTGACCGTCCGGGTGACGACTACGTTCCCGAACGGCAGGACCGTGAACGCGTCGCCGAGCACCAGGTCGTACGGCGGCCCGGCGGCGTAGCCCGGCGTGGTGCGGCGGAGGGTCGTGTCCTCGGGCGCGTAGCTCGACGGCAGCGGAGCCCGGATGCCGCCCCCGTTCGTCACGGCCAGCTGGGCCCCGTAGCGAAGCCGCATGGCGTCGGTGATGAGGTTGCCGATGGCCACCTCTTGGAGCCGCTCCACGTTGCCGCCTCGGGGGAACACGTCGGTGGCCACGCCGATGACGCCGTCGAAGACCTCGGCCAGCTCCTCCCGGTACGGCTGGAGCATGTCGACGATGGCCTGGTCCGGCGTGACCGCGTTGGCCGTCGGGGTGACGAACTGCACGTCCCGGCTCAGCACCCGCCCGTTCCCAGGGTCCATGGACAGCGTCGTCCTCGCGTAGCGGATCCCCTTGCTCCGGTTCTCCACGACGAGAGCATTGTTGATGATCGAGCTGAACTGAACGTCGGTGTGGTCGCCGAAGATCACGTCGAACCCGCCCACGTCGTTGGCGAAGTCGATCAGCGGCCCGACCGCCGACCCGCTCTCCGGATCGGTCCCCGTGACCCCCAGGTGGGTGATGGCCACGACGATCTCCGCGCCCGCGCGCCGGGCCGCCGCCCGAGCCTTGTTCGCCGCGGGCGCCGGCTCCGTGACCTCGATCGTCCCGAAGTTCCCGGGCTTCACGAGGGTCGGCGCCTCCGGGTTCGTGATGCCCACAACCGCCACGTCCAGCCCGCCGACCTGGAACATCGCGAAAGGCGCGACGCCCGACAGGTTGTCCTCGACGTTCTTCAGGTTGGCCGACACGTACTCGAACTCGGCCAGATCGATCATCTGCTGGAGGTGGCCGATGCCGCGGTCGAAGTTGTGGTTGCCGAGGGTATCCGCGTCGAACCCCATGAGATTCATGGCCCGGACGGCGGGCTCCTCGTTGAAGTAGTTGGAGAGCGGCGGGGAGGCGCCGAACGCGTCGCCCGCCGTCAACGTGAGGGTGTTCGGGTTGGCCGCGCGCTCGGCGTTCCAGTACGACGACAGGACGGCGGCACCGCCGACGCCCGAGATCGGGTCGAGCTGCGCATGCCAGTCCGATACGTTCAGCAGCTGGATCTTGACGGGCTGCCGGGGCGCCGCCGAGGCGCCTGGGACCAGCGAGAGCGCGCCGGCCGCTGCCAGCAGGACGACGGCCACCGCCAGGACGCGCGAACGGGACGACGTTGTCACCGAGATCCCTCCTTCCCCCGAGAGGGACCCCGGGGCGGGCCACCTCTACCGGAACGACGTGGACGGTACGGCGGGCGAGTATACGGACGGCCCGGGGAGGGGACAACCCGGGCAGGCGTGCCGGGCTAGCCGCCGGTGGCTTCGCGCACGCCAGCTTCCTCATCGACGGCGGCGCGGATGCGCTCGATAATGCCGGTCGTGGACTGGTCCTCGACGTACGGGAGGATCCGCACGCTGCCGCCGAGGGCCTCCACGAGCTCGGCCTCGGGGAGCGTCTCCCGTCGGTAGTCGCCGCCCTTGACGAACACGTCCGGCCGCACGACCTCGATAAGCCGGTCCGGCCGGTCCTCCTCGAAGGACACGATGTAGTCGATGCACGACAGCGCGGCGAGGACCTCCATCCGGTCCTCGAGCGAGTTGATCGGCCGCCGGGGGCCCTTCAGGCGCCGGACGCTCGCGTCGCCGTTCACCGCCACGACCAGGACGTCTCCCTGCTCCTTGGCCCGGTTGAGGTACGAGATGTGCCCGCGGTGGAGGATGTCGAAGCACCCGTTCGTGAACACGACGCGCTCCCCCTGGGCGCGGTGGAACTCGACGCGGCCGCGGAGCGCCGCGGCGTCCGGCACGACCTTGTCCTCGCCGCGGAACCGCTCCAGGAGCTCGGCGCGCGAGCACGACGCCGTGCCCTCCTTGCCGACGACCACGCCCGCCGCCGCGGTGGCGATCTCCATGGCCTCGGTCGGGTCCCCGCCGGCCGCCAGGGCCAGCGCCAGCGCCGCCACGAAGGTGTCTCCCGCGCCGGCGGCTCGGGCCCGGCTGACGTGCCGGGCGTACGTCCGGTACGGGGGGCGGTCGCGCTCGAGGAGCAGCGCGCCGGCGCTGTCGAGCGTCACCGTCACCAGGTCCGACCGCAGGATCTGGAGCAGGTGCTCGGCCCGGGCCTCCATCTGCTCGGCCCGGGCGTCCGCCCCTTCGACCTCCCGCTCCCCGAGCAGGCGCACCGCCTCGCGGTAGTTCGGCTTGACGACCGTCGGCCCCACGGCCGCGTAGCGCCGCGGGTCCTTGGCGTCGACGACGAGCGGGCCGTGCCGGGCCAGCCGGGCCACGGCCTCGATGACCGCGGGGGAGAGGACGCCGTAGCCGTAGTCCGAGAGGACGATCGCGTCGGCCCCCGAGGACCGCTCCTCGAGGACCTCCAGGAGGCGGCGCTCCGTGGCCGGGGAGATCGGATCGGTCGTCCCGTGGTCGAACCGGACGACCATCTGATCGTCGGCCACGACCCGGTGCTTGGCCAGCGTTCGCCGGGCGGGGTCGCGGAGGACCGCTCCGGTGGAGACCCCGCCGGCCTTCACCAGCCGGGCCACCTCGGCCCCCTCCGCGTCGTCGCCGACGACGGAGGTCAAGTGGGCGGTGGCACCGAGGCCGGCGACGTTGAGCGCGGTGTTCGCGGCGCCCCCCGGGACGTCGCGACGCTCGGCGACCGAGACGATCGGCACCGGCGCCTCGGGGCAGAGGCGGTCGCTGGTCCCACGGAGGTAGCTGTCGAGGATCGCCTCGCCCACGACCAGGACCTCCAGGTCGGCCAGCCGGTCGAGGATCGCACGGAGCGCCACGGTGCGCCTCTTCCCTGGGCCGCCGCTTCCTAAACGAGGGAAGCACGCCGGCGGCCGCGCCGCGAGGCGCCCGCCGCTACCGGGGCCGCTCGTCCCAGCGGTCGATCGCCGCGCGAACCTCGTGCCGGACGGCCTGCGGCGCGAACGAGGCCTCGAGGGCCCCGCGCTGGAGGGCGGCCACCTCGCTGCGGTCCAGCCCGACGATGCGGGCCGCGTGGCCGAGCTCCTCCTCGAGCGTCGTCCCGAAGAACGGCGGATCGTCGGTGCTGACCGTGAGGCGCACGCCCGCCCGCCACAGCGAGCCGAAGGGGTGCTCGTCCAACGAGCGGAACATCCCGGTGGCCACGTTCGACGTGAGGCACACGTCCAGGGGCGTTCCCTGGGCGGCCAGCCGGGCCACGAGGGCCGGCTCGCGGGCGGCGGCGACCCCGTGGGCGATCCGGTCGGGAGCCAGCACGTCCAGCGTCTGCCGGACGCTCGATGCCGGGCCGGTCTCCCCCGCGTGCACCACGAGCCCGAGTCCCAGCCGATCCGCCGCCTGCCGGAGCGGCCGGAACCGCTCGAGGGGGACCGATCCCTCGATCCCCGTCAGTCCCAGGGCCACGATCGGGGCGTCCGCGGCCTCCACGAGGCGGACGGTGGCGGCGGCCTCGTCCTCGCCGAAATCCCGGATGACGTCGACGATCAGGCGGACGTCGACGTCGCCACCGCCCTCCACGAAGCCCTCGCGGAGAGCCGCCCACAGCTCCGGCGGAGGGATGCCGCCGCGGACGTACGTCATCGCGGTGAACGTCGCTTCCGTGTAGCGCACCCCGAGGCGGGCCTGCTCGCCGGCGAACGCGCTGGCCACGAGGAAGAGGTCCTCGGGCGTGCGGACGAGGTCGTTCACCGCCACGTACGTCCGGAGGAACGCCGCGAAGTCACCGTACCGGCGGGGATACCCTCCGTCCCGGAGGGCGGCCAGCCGGGTCCTCCGGCGACGGGCCAGCTCCAGCGCGAGGTCGACGGTGATCGTCCCCCCCAGGTGGACGTGGAGCTCGACCTTGGGCAGGTCCCGGAGACCGAGGGCCGAGGCGCGGACCGCCATCGGCGCACCGTACCACCGCGCCGCGGCGGCCCCGCTCTAGGAGCGCGCCGCCGGCTCGAGCGCCGGGGCACCTTCGGCGACGGGCTCGCCCGCGCCGGCGCTTCGGGAACGGCGCCGGGCCAGGAACGCCGCGGCCATCGCCAGGACCAGCAGGGCCGCCGCGAGCCAGATCCACCACGACACGCCCCACAACCCGCCGGCAGCGGGGTTCACGTGGACCAGCATCGCCAGCCGGGCCACGACGTCGACGCCTCCCGAGGAGACGCCGGTGTCGCTCTCGGCCACGATGGCCGCCAGCCCCTCGTGACCGCCGGCCACGGGGGGCGCGTGGACCGTGAAGGAGACCACGGCGTCCTCGCGCGGGCCGAGGCGGACGGTGGAGCGGTCGGGGACCACCCAGTCGCCGATCCCGCCGGAACGGCCCTCGAACGACGCGACCTGGTACTGGCCGCCGGCCACCTGCACGCCGGCGCCGTAGAGGCGGATCTCGACCGGCTTCCCTCGCTTGTTCCAGAGGCGAATCCGCTCGGTGTGGGAGCCGCCCGGCTCCAGCGAGACCTCGAACGACCGGCGAACCTCGTCCCCGTCGAAGAGCGGGTACGGCTCGACGCCGAAGTGCTGGGTCTCGATGGCGCCGGCCGGCCCGGCCAGCGCCAGGGCGAGG
>DASZZY010000013.1:0-10214 GCA_036260395.1 Actinomycetota bacterium | reverse complement strand
CGCTCGTCCAGCCCCTTGAGCAGGGCTCCCCCGCCGGTGAGGACGATCCCCTGGTCCATGAGGTCGGCGGCCAACTCCGGTGGGCAGCGGTCCAGGGTGTTCTTCACCGCGTCGATCACGGCGTTCACCGGCTCCTCGATGGACTTGCGCACCTCCTCGGCGGTGATGTGCACGGTCTTGGGGAGCCCGGCCACCAGGTCGCGGCCCTTGATCTCGGCGATCATCTCGTCGGGCACCGGGAACGCCTACCCGATGGCCACCTTGATGGCCTCCGAGGTGCGCTCGCCCAGCACCAGCGAGAACTCCTTCTTGACGTACTGGATGATGGCCTCGTCGAGCTCGTCGCCTCCCACCCGGATCGACGTGGCGGTGACGATCCCGCCCATCGAGATCACCGCCACCTCGGTGGTGCCGCCGCCGATGTCGACCACCATCGATCCCACGGGCTCGTGGATCGGCATGCCGGCGCCGATGGCCGCGGCCATGGGCTCCTCGATGATGTACGCGGCCCGGGCGCCGGCGGCGATCGTGGCCTCCTCCACGGCCCGCTGCTCGACGCCGGTGATCCCCGAGGGAACGCACACCACGACTCGGGGCTTGGCCAGGAACCGGCGCGTGTGCACCTTCTGGATGAAGTACCGGAGCATCTTCTCGGTGATGTCGAAGTCGGCGATCACCCCGTCCTTGAGCGGCCGGACCGCCTGGATGTGCGACGGGGTGCGCCCGATCATCCGCTTGGCGTCGGCGCCCACGGCGAGGACCTGGTTGTTCTGGGTGTTGACCGCCACCACCGACGGCTCGTTCAGGACCACGCCCCGCCCGCGCACGTAGACCAGCGTGTTGGCGGTGCCGAGGTCGACCGCCATGTCCCGTCCGAGCAGGCCGGTGATGCCTTCGGGTCGCTCGGGACGGGTGCCGGATCTGTCGCGATGCTCCATGTGCGCGCTCCACTCACGGTGGGGAGGCGGTATCGGCCCTTTCTACAGGAGCCCCCCGGACAATTGCAACAGGCATCCTAACCGTGGGCCCGGTGTACCGTCCGCGCCGACCCGCCGCCTCGGCAACCTACTGGGGAGGAGGTTGGGGGGATGCGTAACCTCCGCCACGGCGGGTAGGTCGGTACCTGCGTGACCCCCCGCACGGAATGCCCGTTGCCGTCCGCGCGTCCCCGCATGCCCGGAGGCCGTAGATGAGCCCCCTCGGCGCGCTGTTCCCCGGCCAGGGCTCCCAGTACGTGGGGATGGCCGACCCGTGGACATCGCATCCGGCCGGCCGGGCCGTCCTCGAGGAGTGCTCTCAGGTCCTCGGCTGGGACGTCGCCAACGCCGCTCGGGACGGCGACCGCCTGGCCGACACCGCCGTGGTCCAGCCGGCGCTCTTCGCCTGCGCGCTGGCCGCGTTCCGGGTGCTGGAGGCCGAAGGGGTTCGATTCGAGATGGTCGCCGGGCACTCGCTCGGGGAGTACGCGGCCCTGGCCGCGGCCGGGGTCCTGGAGCCGCGGGCGGCGGTGGCCGCCGTCGCGGAGCGCGGGCGCGCCATGCACGACGCCGCGGCGGCTCGGCCGGGGGCCATGACCGCGCTCCTGGGCCTGGGGCCCGCCGACGCCGCGGACATCTGCCGGATCGCCGGCCGGGGCGACGTGCTGACGGTCGCCAACGAGAACAGCCCCAAGCAGAGCGTGGTCTCGGGGACGGTGGCGGCCGTCGAGCGCGCCGAAGCCCTGGCCCGGGACCGCGGGGCGCGCACGGTGCGCCTGAAGGTGGCCGGGGGGTTCCACTCGCCGCTGATGCAGCCGGCGCTGGCCCGGGTCCGCGCGGCGGTGGCGGCGCTGCGCTTCTCCGAGCCCCGGTTCCCGGTGGTGCCCAACGCCAGCGGCAAGGCGGTCACGCACCCGTACGCCCTCCGCGACCTGCTCTCGCGCCACCTGGTGTCCCCGGTGCGGTGGGAGCGCTCGATGCGCGCCATGGCCGAGGCGGGGATCGATCTGTTCGTCGAGGCCGGCCCGGGCGACGTCCTGTCCAAGCTCCTGAAGCGCTGCGTCCCGGGCGGCCGGGCCATCGCGGTCGGCTCTCCGGCCGAGGCCCGGGCGCTCGCCGAGGACCTCGGGGTGCGGACCGGATGACGCTGCGCGTGGTCGTCGCCCCCGCCCCCGGCCGGCTCCGGCTCCTCCCGCCGCAGGCGTTCCGCGGCGGCGCCGAGTGGGTCGAGCGCGGCCAGCCGGTGGCCCGGCTCCAGCAGGGCGCCAGCGAGGTCGTCCTGACCGCCCCGGTCGGCGGACGGGTCGCCGCCGTGCTGGGGCTCGACGGGGAGCCGGTCGTCCGGGGCCAGGCGGTCCTGGCCATCGACCCGGAGGCGGGGCGGTGACCGGGCGCCACACGCTGCTGGCCGGCGTGGGGTCCGCGCTCCCCCGGCGGGTGGTCCCGAACGAGGAGCTGGAGCGGCTCGTGGACACGAGCGACGAGTGGATCTTCTCGCGGACCGGCATCCGGGCCCGGCGGTTCGCCGGCGACGGCGAAACCGCCGCGACGCTGGGGGCCGACGCGGCGCGCGCCGCGCTGGAGGCCGCGGGCGTCGAGCCGGGCGCCGTCGACCTCACGATCGTGGCCACGGTCTCGGGCGACCAGCCGCTGCCCTCGACCGCGTCGTTCGTCCAGGAGCGCCTGGGGATCGGCGGGGCGGCGTTCGATCTGGCCGCGGCGTGCGCCGGGTTCATCTACGCCACCGACATCGGGGCCTCCCGCATCGCCGCCGGCGCCGCCGAGACCGTGCTCGTCGTGGGGACCGAGGTCCTGTCCCGCTACCTCGACCTCTCCGACCGGACCACGTGCGTCCTGTTCGGCGACGGCGCCGGGGCGGGCGTGCTGGTCCCGGGCCACGAGCCCGGCGTGCTCGGCTCGATCCTCGAGAACGACGGGCGGCACGCCCGCCTCCTGGAGATCCCCGCCGGCGGCTCGGCGCGGCCGGCGTCGCCGGAGACCGTGGCCGGACGCGCCCACGTGATCCGGATGCGGGACGGGCGGGAGGTGTTCAAGCGGGCGGTCGTGGGGATGGCCGACGCCGCCGCCCGCCTGCTGGACAAGGCCGGCCTCACGCCGGAGGACGTCGGGCTCCTGGTCCCCCACCAGGCCAACGCCCGCATCATCCGCGCCGTGGCCGACCGGCTGTCGTTCCCGATGGAGCGGGTCTTCCTGGACCTCGAGGACGTCGGGAACACATCGGCGGCGTCGGTCCCGATCGCCCTCGACCACGCCTGGCGCCGGGGGCGGCTCCGTCCGGGGGACGTGGTCCTCACCGCCGCGTTCGGGGCCGGGCTGGCGTGGGGCGCGAACCTCATCCGGTGGACGGCCCGGGCGCCGCAGGGAGCGGCCCGATGAGCCGCGTGGCGCTGGTGACGGGCGCGTCCGGCGCCATCGGGCGAGCCGCCGCCGTGGCCCTGGCCCGGGACGGCCGCACCGTCGCGTGTGCCTACCGCTCGGGCGATGCCGCCGCCAAGGAGACGGTCCGGCTGGTCGAGGAGGCCGGAGGGACCGCCCAGGCCTTCGCGGTCGACGTGGCGGAGGAGGCGTCGGTCGACGAGCTGTTCCGGGCCGTGGAGGCCTGGGCGGGGCCGCCGCTCGTCGTGGTGGCCGCCGCGGGCGTGAACCGGGACGGGCTCGCGGTCCGGTACCCGCTGCCCGAGTTCGAGCGCCTGCTCGACGTGAACCTCACGGGGGCGTTCCGGTGCCTGCGCGCCGCGCTGCCGGCGATGCTCCGGGCCCGCTGGGGGCGGATCGTCACCGTGTCCTCGGTGGCGGGCCTCCGGGGGAACGCCGGGCAGGCCGCGTACGGCGCCTCGAAGAGCGGGCTCATCGGGCTCACGAGGAGCCTGGCCCGCGAGTACGCGGGCCGGGGCATCACCGCGAACGCGGTGTGCCCGGGGTTCGTGGAGAGCGAGATGACGGCTCCGCTCGGCGACAAGGCGCGACGGCGGCTGCTGGAGGAGATCCCGGCCGGGAGGATCGGCGCCCCGGAGGACGCCGCCGCGGCGATCCGGTTCCTGGCCTCGGAGGAGGCGTCGTACGTGAACGGCGCCGTCCTCGTCGTGGACGGTGCCCTGACGGCATGAGGAGGTGACGCGGATGGAACGGCAGGAGGTCGAGGAGCGGGTCCGCAAGGTGCTGGCCGAGCAGCTGGCCCGTGAACCCGAGGAAGTCACGCTGGAGGCGCGCTTCGAGGAGGACCTCGACGCGGACTCGCTGGACCTGGTCGAGGCCGTGCTGGCCCTGGAGGAGGAGCTGGGCGTGAAGATCCCCGAGGAGGAGATGGACGGGGTCAAGACCGTCGGCCAGGCGGTGGAGCTGGTGCTGGCCAAGCAGGGACAGGCCGCATGACCGAGCGCCGGCGGGTGGTCGTCACCGGGATCGGCCCGGTCACGCCGGTGGGGATCGGGCGCCCGGCGTTCTGGGAGGCGCTGGTGGCCGGGCGGTCGGGGATCGGCCAGGTGACCCGGTTCGACGCGTCGGACCTCCCGGTCCGGATCGCCGGCGAGGTCGAGGACCTCGATCCGACGGCATTCATGGACCGGAAGGACGCCCGCCGGACCGACCGGTTCGTCCACCTGGCCGCCGCCGCGGCGCGGCTGGCCTGGGACGACGCCGGGACGCCGCGCGCCGAGCCGTCGCGGGTGGCCGTGGTCCTGTCCACGGGGATCGGCGGGCTGTCCACGATGATCGCCCAGCAGCGGACGCTGATGGAGAAGGGGGCCGACCGGGTGTCCCCGTTCATGGTCCCGGCGCTCATGCCCAACGCCGCCGCGGGACAGGTGGCCATGGACCTCGGGTTCACCGGCCCCAACACCTGCATCACGACGGCGTGCGCCGCCGGGGCCCACGCCGTCGGCGAGGGCTACCGCTACGTCCGGGACGGCCTGGCCGACGTGTGCCTGGCGGGGGGATCCGAGGCGGTCATCACGCCGCTGGCCATGGCCGGGTTCGCCCAGATGGGGGCCCTGTCGCGGAACCCGGACCCCCAGCGGGCCTCGCGCCCCTTCGACGCCGGCCGGGACGGGTTCGTGCTCTCGGAGGCGGGGTGCCTGCTCGTGCTCGAGGAGGCCGGGCGGGCCGCGGCCCGGGGCGCCACCGTCTACGCGGAGGTGGCCGGGTACGGCGCCTCGGCGGACGCCTTCCACATCACCCAGCCCGAGCCCCAGGGGGCCGGCGCGGTGGCCGCCATGGAGGCCGCCCTGGCCGACGCCGGCATCGCCCCGGAAGAGGTCGACCACATCAACGCCCACGGCACGTCCACGGCACTGAACGACGCCGCGGAGACCCGGGCGATCCGGAAGGCGCTCGGCGACCACGCCGGACGGGTGGCGGTGTCGTCGACCAAGTCGATGACCGGCCACACGCTGGGGGCCGCCGGCGCGGTGGAGGCGGCCGCGGCGGCGCTCGCGGTGAACACGGGGACCGTGCCGCCCACGATCAACCACGAGACGCCCGACCCCGAGTGCGACCTCGACTACGTGCCGAACGAGGCCCGGCGGGCCGAGGTCCGCGTCGCGCTGTCGAACTCGTTCGGGTTCGGCGGGCAGAACGCCGTCGTCGCGCTCCGCCGGGCCTGAGCCCTACCCGGCCGGGATCAGCCGGGCCTCTCCGTCCTCGAACACGACCGAGCCCTCGAAGACGCCGCCGGGCGCCTCGAGGGGGTCGAGCCGCTCGCCGTTGAGGACCATCGTGACCGCGCCCGCGTTGCCCAGGATGAGGTCCAGCTGGCCGTCGCGCGGGGCGCGGAACGTCATCGAGAACCCGGGCTCGGCGGTCTCTTGGTAGAGGACCTCCTCGTCCCGGGTGACCTCGATCCAGCACGGGGCGTCCTCGACCGAGATGGCCAGGCGGATGCCCCTGGGCGGCGTGCGCTCGGGGGGCTCCGCGGTCTCCTGCACCGCCGGCGGGGACGGCGACACGGGGCTGGGGACGCTGACCCCCGGCCTGGTCGGCGGCACCGGCTCCCGGGTGGCCCGGACGGCGACCAGGGCGATAGCCACCAGCGCGCCGACGGAGAGGACCAGGAGGGTGAGCTTCAGCCACGGGCCCCGGGGCTCCTCGACCGGCCGCAGGAGGCGGATGGGGGCCGGCTCGACGCCCTCGGCCGCATGCTCGCGGCGGTACGACTCCACCAGCGGGTCGGGGTCGAGGCCGAGGTACCGCGCGTACTCCACCAGGAACGCCCGCACGTAGACCGGCGCCGGAAACTCCTCGGGAGGGGCGTCCCGCTCCAGCGCCTCAAGGAACCGCTTGTTGATGCGGGTGTGCTCGAAGGCCTCGTCGAGGCCCACGCCGCGGGCCGCCCGGGCCTCCCGGAGCCTCGTGCCGACGCTTCCTTGTCTCACCGCCACCGCCGCGCCCCCCGGTCTACGGCGTCCTCCCCCCGCATCGCCATTATAGGGACGTCTGGAACGACCGTTCCGTTCCCGGAGGGGGCTATTTCGGTTTCGCTCAGCCGAAGAAGAGGTCGAGCTCGCGCTTCGCCGACTCCGGGGAGTCGCTCCCGTGGACCAGGTTCTCGGTGATGACCAGCCCGTAGTCCCCGCGGATCGTCCCGGGCGCGGCCTCGACCGGGTTCGTGGCCCCCATCAGCGTCCGGACCACGGCCACGGCGTCCTCCCCCGCCACCCGGGCCACCACAACGGGCCCGGAGGTGATGAACGAGACCAGCTCGCCGAAGAACGCCTTCTCGCGGTGCTCGGCGTAGTGGCGCTCCGCCAGGTCGCGGTCGATCTCGATCATCCGCATCTCCGCCAGGCGGAGCCCCTTGCGCTCCAGGCGCGAGACGATCTCCCCCACGAGGCCGCGGCGGACGGCATCGGGCTTGCAGATAACGAGGGTCTCCTCCTGGGCCACGCTCAGTCCTCGACGTAGCGCCGGCGCGCGTCCGCGACAGTGTACAGAGAGCCCGTCACCACGATGAGGTCGTTCTCCCCCGCCGCCGCTTCCGCGGCGCCCAGGGCGTCGGCCACCGAGCGGTGCGGCGTGGCCGGCACCCCGGCGCGCAGGCACGCCGCGGCCATGGCCTCGGCCTCGAGCGCCCGGTCGCTGGAGCTCGCCGTCGCGTACCCGACGTCGGCCCGGGACGCCAGCGCGCCGACGATCCCGTCCACGTCCTTGTCGCGCAGCACCCCGATCACCAGGTGGAGGCGGCGCCACACGAAGGTCTCGCCGAGCGCCGCCGCCAGCGCCTCGGCGCCGTCGGGATTGTGGGCGCCGTCGAGCACCACCAGTGGGTGACGCTTCACGACCTCCATCCGGCCGGGAGACGTGGCGCCGCCGAGCGCCTCCAAGAGGGCGTCCGGGGACAGGTCCCGTCCCAGCAGGGCCTCGCAGGCCGCCACGGCGCAGGCCGCGTTGCGGGCCTGGTGCTCGCCGTGGAGCGGGAGGAGCAGCCCCGCGTACTCCCCCTGGAGGCCCTCGATCCGCAGGCGCTGGCCTCCCACGCCGAGCTCGCGGTCGGCCGCCGCGAAGTCCCGCCCCTCCAGGCGCACCTCGGCCCCGACCGCGGCGGCCCGGGCCTCGAGGACCGCCATGGCCTCCGGACGCTGGCGCTGAACCACCGCCACGGCGCCGGGCTTGATGATCCCGGACTTCTCGCGGGCCACCTCCTCGACGGTGGACCCCAGCTGAGGGTGGTCGAGGCCGATCTCGCAGACCACCGCGACCCGCCCGTCGACCAGGTTCGTGGCGTCCCACGTCCCCCCCATGCCGACCTCGAACACCCCGGCGTCGACCGGCTTGTCGGCGAACCACAGGTACGCCAGGGCGGTCAGCGTCTCGAAGTACGTCACCCGGTCCGCCGCCTCGCGCTCGACCTCTTCCAGGACCGGCAGCAGGTGGGCGTAGGTCTCCGCGAACTCGGGCTCCGCGATCGGCTCGTCGCACAGCGCGATCCGCTCCGTGACCGACGCGAGGTGCGGGGAGGTATACACGCCGGTGGCCAGGCCGTGAGAGCACAGCATGCGGCCGGCCAGCCTGGCCGTGGACGTCTTGCCGTTCGTGCCCGTGATGTGGATCGCGGGGTAGCGCCGCTCCGGGTGGTCGAGCAGGTCGGCCACCCCGCGGATCCGGTCCAGGTCGGGGACCAGCCGGTTCGGCTGGCGGCCATCGAGTTCGGCGATCGCGTCGTCGAACCGCACCGCTCAGCAGCCGAGCTCGGCGAGCTGGGCCTCGAGCGCGCCGCGCTCCTCCTTGATCGAGGATAGCTTCCGGCGCTCTCCCTCCACGACCTCGGCCGGCGCCTTGGCGAGGAACCCCTCGTTGGCCAGCTTGCGCTCCGAGCGCTCGCCGGCCTGGGCCAGGGCCTCCAGGCGGCCGCGGATCCGCGCGCACTCGGTGTCGCGGTCGAGGACACCGGCCAGCGGGAGGAGGATCTCGGCGGCCCCGACGACCAGCCGAGCCGACCCCGAGGGATCAGGGCGTTCGGCCGGGAGCTCCAGGGCGTCGAGCCGCGCCAGCCGCCGGATCTCGTGTTCGAGCTCGGCCAGGACCCGGCGGCCCGCCTCGGGGACCCACACCCGCGCAGTGATCCCGGTGGCCGGCGGGATCCCGTGGTCGCTGCGGAACGACCGCAGCGCCGAGACGACGTCCATGGCCAGCGCGAACCGCCCCTCGGCCTCCTCGTCCCGGTGCTCGGGGTGCGGCTCCGGCCATTCCGCGACGACGATCGAATCTCCGGCGCCGAACCGCTGCCACAGCTCCTCGGTCACGAACGGCATGATCGGGTGGAGCAGCCGCAGGGTCCGCTCCAGCACCCACGCCAGGACGCGCCACGCCGCGGCCGCCTGCTCGGCGCCGCGCTCGTACAGCGCGGGCTTGGACATCTCCAGCCCCCAGTCCGCCAGCTCCGACCACAGGAACCGGTGCAGCGCCAGCGCGGCGTCCGAGAACCGGTACTCCTCGAGCGCGGCGTCCACCTCAGTCCGGCAGGCCTCGTGCCGCGACAGGATCCACCGGGCCGTGAGGTCCGAGCCGACGTACGACTCCGAGGCCACTCGGTCCTGGTAGGAGGCCGGGATGTCGCCCGCGGTGGCCATGGCCTCGACGAGCGAGGCGCCCTCGTCCTCCGGGGCGGCGGAGAGCACCAGCCGGCCGGCGTTCCACAGCTTGTTCGCGAAGTGGCGGGCGGCCTCGACGTCGCGCTCGCCGAACGGGATGTTCTGCTGCTCGGGGCCGGCCATCCGGGCCAGCGCGAAGCGGAGCGCGTCCGCCCCGTACCGGTCGATCATCTCGAGCGGGTCGATGACGTTGCCCAGCGACTTGCTCATCTTGCGGTTCCGCTCGTCGCGGACCAGGCCGTGGATCAGGACGTGCTCGAAAGGGACGTCGCCGACCAGGTACATCCCGGACATGATCATCCGGGCCACCCACAGGTAGAGGATCTCGTACCCGGTCACGAGGACGGACGTCGGGTAGAAGAACCGGAGGTCGGGCGTCTCGTCCGGCCACCCGAGCGTCGAGAACGGCCACAGCTGGGAAGAGAACCAGGTGTCGAGGACGTCGGGGTCCTGCTCGATGTCCGACGTGCCGCACTCGGCGCAGGCGTTCGGGTCGTCGACGGCCGCGAACTCGTGGCCGTTCGAGCAGTACCAGACGGGGATCCGATGCCCCCACCACAGCTGTCGCGAGATGTTCCAGTCGCGCAGGTTCTCGAGCCACGTCGTGTACGGGCCCACCCACCGCTCGGGGAAGAACCGGATCCGCCCGTCGGCCGCCGCGTCGCGCGCCGGGCCCTTCAGGCGGTCAACGGCCACGAACCACTGCTTGCCCGACAGCCACGGCTCGATCTCGCTCCCGCAGCGGTAGCAGTGGCCGACCGGGTGCTCGTACGGGCGCTCCTCGGCCACCACCAGGCCCCGGTCGCGCAGCGCCTCGAGGACCGCCCGACGGGCGTCGTAGCGATCCAGGCCGCGGAACGCCTCCGGGGCCTCGTCGGAGATCCGCGCGTCCGCGGTCAGGATGTTCTTCGCCGGAAGGCCGGTCCGCTCGGCGATGTCGAAGTCCGTGGGGTCGTGCGCCGGGGTGACCTTCACGGCGCCGGTCCCGAACGCCGGATCCACGACGGCATCCTCCACGATCGGCAGGTCCTCGCCCGTGAACGGGTGGCGAACGGTGCGGCCGAGCAGGTCGCGGTAGCGGTCGTCGTCGGGATGGACCGCCACGCCGGTGTCCCCCAGCATCGTCTCGACC
>DASZZY010000012.1:0-1782 GCA_036260395.1 Actinomycetota bacterium | reverse complement strand
CCCGGGCCGGACGCCCGGGCGCCGCCCCTTTCCTCGCCCGGGTATCGTTCCTTCCGACCGGAGGAGGGACGCCCATGGGGATGCTCGACGGTAAGGTCGCGGTCATCACCGGCGCCGGCCGGGGCATCGGCCGCGGCGAGGCGCTGTTGTTCGCCCACGAGGGCGCGCGCGTGGTGGTCAACGACGTCGGGGGCGAGTGGGACGGCTCCGGCCAGGACCCGCGGCCCGCTTCGGAGGTCGTCGAGGCTATCACCTCGGCCGGCGGCGAGGCCGTCGGTCATTACGACGACATCTCCGAACCCGACGGCGCACGCGGAGTCGTGGCTCTGGCCCTCGAGACCTGGGGCCGGCTCGACGCCCTCGTCAACAACGCCGGGATCCTTCGAGACCGGATGGTGTTCAACATGTCCGTCGAGGAGTGGGACGCGGTCATGAAGGTCCACCTGCGGGGGACGTTCCTGTGCACCCGAGAGGTAGCGTCTCACTGGCGGGAGGTGGCAAAGGAAGGCGGGTCTGTCGCCGGCCGCATCGTCAACACCTCGAGCACCTCGGGGATCCTCGGCAACGTGGGGCAATCGAACTACGGGGCGGCCAAGGCCGGGATCGCGGCGTTCACACAGATCTGCGCGATGGAGCTGGCGCGGTACGGCGTGACGGTGAACGCCATCGCCCCGGGAGCTCGGACGCGGATGACCGAGAAGACGTTCGGCGAGCTGCGCGCGCCGGAGGGCGGGTTCGACCCGCTGGCCCCGGAGAACGTGGCCCCGCTGGTGGCGTACCTGTGCACCGACCGGGCCGCCCACATCGCCGGGCAGGTGTTCGGGATCACCGGCGGGCTGGTCCAGCTGTACCAGGGATGGACGCCGGTGGCGGAGATCGACAAGAGCGACCGGTGGGAGGTGGCCGAGCTCGCCGAGCGCGTCGGGGAGCTGTTCGAGGGGCGGGGAACGGCCTACGAGCCCGACCGCTCGCCGCTCCGCCGCATCAGCGGCGTGGGCGGCGCCTGACCCCCGTCACAGGGCCGGGGCTCCGGCCGACGCCTGCTCCAGAGCCAGCCGGAAGTCGTGCGGGTTGGAGGCCGCCTCCAGCGCGTCCTCGACGGTGACCTCCTGCCCGCGGACCAGCTCGAGCAGCGCCTGGTCGAAGGTCTGCATCCCGTAGAACGAGCCCTCCCGAACGACCTCCTCGATCTCGGAGGTCCGCAGCGGGTCGAGGATCCGCTCGGCGACCCGTCCGGTGGAGACCATGACTTCCAGGGCGGGCACGCGGCCGCTCCCCGCCCGCGGGAGGAGCCGCTGGCAGAGGATCCCTCGGAGCGATCCCGCCAGGGTCACCCGGACCTGCTGCTGCTGGAACGGCGGGAAGAAGTCCACGATGCGGTTGACGGTCTCGGTGGCGTCGATGGTGTGGAGCGTCGACAGGACCAGGTGGCCGGTCTCCGCGGCGCTGAGCGCCGCCTGGACGGTCTCGGGGTCGCGCATCTCGCCGACCAGGATGACGTCGGGGTCCTGGCGCATCGCCGCGCGGATCGCGGACAGGAACGTGTCGGTGTCCACACCCAACTCGCGCTGGCTCACGGCCGCGAGCCGGTCGGGGTGGAGGACCTCGATGGGGTCCTCGATCGTCACGACGTGCACCTCGCGGGTGCTGTTGATGTGGTCGATCATGGCGGCGAGGGTCGTCGTCTTCCCCGAGCCCGTCGGGCCGGTGACGAGGACGAGGCCCTGCGGCTTCTCGGCCAGCTCCCGAATCGCCGGCGGCAGGTTGAGGTCCTCCAGCTTC
>DASZZY010000011.1:0-50146 GCA_036260395.1 Actinomycetota bacterium | reverse complement strand
ACGGGCTGGAGACGATCCGGGAGTTCGTGACGACCAAGGCCGTCCGCATGCCTTCCGGGCTGGGGGAGATCCCCGTCTGGAGCGGCGCCCGGGACTCCCGTCGTCCGCTACACGTCCCGGGCGCCGCTCCAGACGGGGATCTCCCCCAGCCCGGAAGGCATGCGGACGGCCTTGGTCGTCACGAACTCCCGGATCGTCTCCAGCCCGTGCTCCCTCCCGTTCCCGCTTCCCTTCATGCCGCCGAACGGCGACCCGAGGAACGCGCGGTTGTAGTTGTTGATGAACACGATGCCGGCGTCGATCTGGCGGGCCGCCCGGTTGGCCAGCGCGATGTCTCCGGTGTAGACGGCGGCCACCAGCCCGAACTCCGTCTCGTTGGCCATCTGGATCGCCTCGTCGTAGTCCTGGAACGACATGACCGTGACCACCGGCCCGAAGATCTCCTCCTGCGCGATCCGCATCGAGTTCTTCACGTCGTCGAACACGATCGGCGGGACGAAGTAACCGTTCTTCAGTCTGGGGTCATCCGGGAGCTTCCCGCGGGCCACGATCTTCGCGCCCTCTTCCTCGCCGATCCGTATGTAGTTGAGGACCCGCTGCTGCTGCTGCTCCGTGACCATCGGACCGACCTGGGTCCCTTCGGCCATCCCGTCGCCGACGACCAGCCGCTCGACCGCCGGACAGAACCGCTCCATGAACCGGTCCTTGATGCTCTCGTGCAGCAGGATCCGCGAGGACGCCGTGCAGGCTTCTCCCTGGTTGAAGTACATGCCCTCGACGGCACCCTTGACCGCGAGCTCCAGGTCGGCGTCGGCGAACACGATCAGCGGATTCTTCCCCCCGAGCTCCAGGATGGTGGGGGTCAGGTTGTCCGAGGCCGCCCGCATCACGGCTCGTCCGGTTGCCGTCGACCCGGTGAACGAGATCTTCCCGAGGCCGGGGTGGCCCACCAGCGCGGCGCCCACGGGCCCGAACCCGGGGACCACGTTGACCACGCCCGGCGGCAGCACCTCGTTCATCAGCTCGGCCACCCGGATCGCCGTCAGCGGGGCCTGCTCCGCCGGCTTGATGACGATGGTGTTGCCGGCCGCCAGCGCGGGCGCGGTCTTCCCGCAGACGTGGATGGGCGGCCAGTTGAACGGGATCACGGCGCCGACGACGCCGAATGGCTCGGGCACCGTGTACACGCCGACCGGGCCCTGGGGGATGAAGTCGCCCACGAGCTTGTCGGCCAGCCCCCCGAAGTACTCGGACACCCCGTACGCGAAGCGGACGTCGAACTGGCGGGACTGCTCGAGCGGCTTGCCCATCTCCCGCGTCTCGAGCTCCGCCAGCTCGTCCGCGTGCTCCTCCAGGACCCGGGCGACCTGGAGGAGCAGCTGCCCACGCTCCCTGGGCGCCCGCCACCGCCAGTCCTCGTCGTAGGCCCGCCGTGCGGTGGCCACCGCGACGTCGACGTCGCTCTCGTCGCACGTCACGACCTCGGCCAGGATGTCGCCGGTTGCCGGCTCGTGCACCGGGAAGGTCTCCCCGGTCGAGCCGTCCCGGGCGGTGCCTCCGATGATCGCCTTCCACACTTTGCGCTCTTCCATCGTCTCGCCTCCTCCGCGGGCCGGCGGGTCACCTCGCCCGCCGCTCCGGTCGTCTGGGGGTGCGGCCTCAGGTCCGCATGCGGTCCCCCTCTCGCTGCTCTCCGCTCATTCTTTCCCCGTCTCGGGGATGACAGGCAGGAGCAGGTACGCCTCCTGGTCACCACCCGACAGCACCGTGGTGACCCCCCCGTACACCTCGGGCGGCCGGTCCCGCGGGTCCTTGTGGACGAAGACCCCGTTGCCCTTCATCGGCACGCCGGGGTAGAACTCGGGCCACGGGCCGTCGCCGGCCCACTCGAAGTCCCGCCCCAGGATGGTCAGTCCGATGCGGTATCCGGCCGGGACGATCACCGACGTCGGCCAGATCTCCACGTCGACTTCCACCGTCTCCCCTGGGGTCAGCGGCCAGCGCTCGTCGTGGGTGTGCCACGGGCGGTACGGGAGGCTCTTCTCCGGATCGAGCTTCCGGTGAGACGCTCGCAGCCACCCGTTCGTCACGACGCCCTGGGGGTCGATGCCGCTGATGAACTTCACGTCCTCCCCCTCCGGGTCGAGCACCCGCAGCACCAGGAAGATGTCCGCATCGCTGGTGGAGGACGCCACGAAGAGCTTGGCCATGGCGGGCCCGGTGATCTCGGTCTCCCGCTCCAGCGGCTCGGTGAGGAACGTGAGGCCCTCGCCCAGGGCCTCGAAGGCGGCGGTGGCCGCCCGGGGGGTGGGCTCCCGGCTCAGGCGGAGCGCCTCGGTGTCCAGGTACAGCTTCGTCCACTCGGTCCGGGCCAGCGGCCACTCCTGTTCCGCGCGCTGGACGAACGTGCCGTCGACCTTGCGCAGGTTGAGGAACACGGGCGGCTGGCGGTCCCACCCGGTGTCCTCTCCCCTCAGGAAGTGCCCGAAGAACCGCTTCTGGAGGTCGACCCCGTAGTCGCTGTAGAAGAGCGACCAGTGCTCCAGCCCGTGGACCTCCAGCCACTTCTGGCGCGACGGCGCCCGCGTGTACGCCTCGAAGTTCCCCCGGGTGTGCAGGGCGTGCGCCCAGTTCGTTGCCGAAAGGAGCGGCACCTCGATCCTGGAGATGTCCGCGGAGCGCGCCCGGTGGTAGTCGTCGTCGAACGGATGCTCGTGAAGCGCCTCCACCGCGTCGGCCCGGTTCGACTCGAGCTCTTCGTCCGGCAACGTCTCCGGGCCGGCGGCCGGCTCTCCGGTGTTGGGATTGACCGCCCCGCGGTCCCCGACGCCGTGCTGGACCGCCTTGACCTGGGCGGGGTACCAGTGGCTGATGAACGACATCAGGATCCCGCCGTGCCGGGCCAGCTCCCGGTAGTGGTCGCTGGCGCCCTCCCAGGGGCAGATGGCCGCCAGGTGCTCCGGGTGGAGCCCCGACACCTGCCACTGGTTGATCGCGTAGTACGAGACGCCCAGTAGCCCGACCTTGCCGTTACTCCAGGCTTGGGTCCCCGCCCACTCGATGCAGGCGGCGAAGTCGCGCGTCTCCCTCGGCGACCAGACGTCGAGGAACCCCGGTGAGCGGCCGGCCCCCCGGGAGTCGACGCGGACGATGGCGTACCCGTCCGGCACCCACTTCTCCGGGTCGACCGTCTCCCAGTTCTGGTACTTGTTCGAGGAGCCGGCCAGCGCGTCGGGGTGGTCGCGCTCCAGGCGCTCCCACATGAAGGCGAACCCCTTCTGGAAGGGAAGGCCCTTCGCGTACGGCCCGTGGGTCATCACGACCGGGTAGCGCCCGTCGTCGTCCGGTCGGAAGACGTCGGCTCGCAGCACGACCCCGTCGTCCATCTCGATGGGCGCATCCCAATGGATCCGCATGCCGTCGCGGACCTCGCTCTTCTCCAGGGTCGTCTCCACGCGCATCCTCCTTCCCGGTTCGACACGTCGCGGGTGTCGAACGAAGCGGAGTCACTCCGGCGGAGGTCTCAGGCTACCAGCAGACATAAGCGCCATACAAATCGGCCGAAAGTCAGATTTTAACTTGTGTTGACACTCGGGGCGGGGGTAGACTCCGCGGCGTTTCGGCGGCTTGGGCTGCCCACGGAGGCGTTCCGGCCGGGTCCGTAGGGAGGAGGGTGAGGAGGATGCGCAGGTTCTTGGCACTGACGACGTCCCTCGGGTTGCTGGCCGCCTCCTGCGGCGGGGGCGACGAGCAAGCCGCGGGAGGGGGCGAGGGTCAGGTCGTCTGCGAGACGTTCAGTGTTCTGACTGGCGACAACGACAATGAGCGCTCGGCCTTCTACGCCCTGGAGCAGGGGATCGTGGAGTCCGACATCATCGGAGAGCTGGAGATCAGCTACACGACGATCCCCGGTCTCATCGCCGCCGTCGGTACCGGCCAGTACGACGTCACCCTCACTTCCGTCCCCGGCGTGGTGCTTGCCCGAGAGGGTGGGGTCGATCTCCGAGTTCTGGGGATCACTCTCGCGCACACCGGGGGTGGCTTCAAGACGTACGTCAGGGAGGACTCCGACATCCAGACCCCCGAGGACCTGAAGGGAAGGACGTACGGGGTCACGTCGTTCGGGTCCACGGGGACGATCGCTGACCGCATCGTCCTGACCAAGGGATACGGACTGGACGCCAGCATCGAGGGCGGAGATATGAAGTGGGTGGAGCTCGACCCCCCCACCCTCCTTGCGGCCCTCCTGCGCGGTGACGTCGATGCCGCCGACCTCTTCCACAACGTTGGCTGGGAGGCGATGAACCACCCCGACCTCCGGATCCTGATCGATTCGGACAACGAGTACCGGGAGCTGACCGGCGAGTGGATCGCCGGGGCCGCGTTCGTGGTGGAGCCCCAGGTGCTCGAGGAGAAGCGAGAGTGCGCCGTCGAGTTCCGGCGCATGCTGCTGGAGTCCGTGCAGTACGTCGAGGACAACCTCGACGAGGTGGCCGAGGCGATCGCCCCCGTCTCGGACGTGCCCGCCGAGTTCATCCGGTACTGGTGGTGCTGCGGCCACCACGAGTACGGCGGAAGCATCGAGGACGAATGGCTCGATCGAGCACAGAACGTCTGGGACGAGGCGTTCGAGCTCGGTCTCCTGCCAGCCGCTCCGGACATCCGGGAACTCATCATCGAGTAGCCGCCTCGGCGGCGTTCCGGCGACTTCCGAAGGGTGACCCGGCGGGGTGCCGGGTCACCCGCACCTGATGAACTTCATCGGGTATCGCTGGAGGACTTCGGGCCCCTCCGGGGTGATGTGAACGGCGTTCCCCACCTGCACGCCGGCCTTCTCGTCCGGGGTGATCACGTTCGGCTGCACCACCACGATGGCGCCGGCCGGATACGCGTAGTCGTCGCCGTGGGTGGCCCCGCGGGTCTTTCGGGTGCGGATGATCGGTGGGAGATAGGCGCCGCCGAATCCGTGGACCAGATCGTCGTAGATCGTCAGGCCGGCGTCGTGGATGCGGTCCGCCCGGTCGAGGATCTGCCCGACCGTGGCCCCAGGCCGCAGGAGGGCGACAATGTCGTCGTACACCGCCACCGCGACGTCGTAGAGCTCCTGGTACAGCGGCGCGGGGTCCGCGTCGACCGTGAACGACCGGAGGATCTGGCCGGCGTAGCCCCAGAAGCTGGCGCTGATCTCGGTGACGATCACGTCGCCGCTCTGGATGACCCGGTCGGGAGCGTACTGGTGCGGCACGCAGGCCTGGGGATCCGCCATCGAGGTGGTCAGCGTGAAGTGGATCAGGTTGGTGCCGCGCTCGGCGAGGTACGCGTCCTCGATGATCTTGGCCAGCTCGTACTCTCGTAGGCCCGGCTTGATCTGTCGTTCCATGGCC
This sequence comes from Actinomycetota bacterium, assembly GCA_036260395.1. Lineage (GTDB taxonomy): Bacteria > Actinomycetota > UBA4738 > UBA4738 > CALAEC01 > DASZZY01. The sequence continues at coordinate 44,762 of DASZZY010000011.1, read as the reverse complement.
TCGACCGACCGGTCGATCATGGCCGCTGCGATCCGGGTGAACCGCAACTCCTCGTCGCTCTTCACCAGGCGAAGCTCTCGGTAGACGCGGCCGAGGTCCACCCACTCGGCGCCCGGCAACGCGGCGCGCAGGATCTGCACGTCCCCGTGACGGATGGGGCCGACCAGGCCGATGCGGCGCTCGCCCAGCCCTCGCTCTCGGAGGACCTCCGCCAACTGGCGGGCCTGTTCGTCCGGCGTATCGCCGCCGTACCTGACGTCGTCGATCACCGCGATCCTCCTGGCGTCGGGGAGGTGGTTCCACAGCCGGACGAACAACACCGGCTCGCCGTCGAAGGGCAGGAGGACGTAGCTCTCCACGAGCGGAGGCCAGTTCGTGTAGTACTGGACCGAGGTCTCGATGGGTCCGGTGGCTCCCCCGACCAGCACGGCGGCGACGTCCTGCTCCGCCATGGCCCGGCGGAGATCGCCATGCCTCCTGGCCATCTCCCCCTCGGAGTAGCGGGGGTATCCGTTGGCCGACCCGACTCTCGGATCGTCTCCGCTCGCGGTTCCGGGATCCACGGCCACGGTATCGGTCAGCTCGAGACCGCGGGGGCCTCGTCCAGGACGGTTTTCCCGCCGAAGTGCTCGACGATCCGGCTCCGATACCGGACGAACTCCGGGCTGGACCGGGATCGAGGGTGCGAGAGCTCGATGGGGAGCAACGAGAGGAGGCGTGTGGGCTTGCTCGAAAGCACGGCCACCTTGCTTCCGATGGTGACCGCCTCGTCGATGTCGTGCGTGACGAACACGATGGTCAGCCCGGACTTCTGCCAGATCGAGACGATCTCCGCTCGGAGCTGGCCACGGGTGTGGACGTCGAGGGCGCTGAACGGCTCGTCCATGAGCAGGATGCGAGGCTGAACGGCGAGCGCTCTGGCGATGGCCACGCGCTGCTGCTCGCCTCCGGACAGGACGTGGGCGGGGCGGCCTGCGAGGTCTTCCAGCCCGAGCTGCGCGAGGTACGCCTCGGCGCTGGCGCGATGCTCCTTCCTGGTCCCGGGAATGCCACGGAGCTCCAGGCCGAGGGCGACGTTGTCCATGGCGTTGCGCCACCGGACCAGGCGCGGCGTCTGGAACACGTAGGCCAGATGCTGCCAAGACGACTGGGGCGGCTCCCCCAACACCCGCACCCGTCCGTCGGCCTTCGCCAGGCCGCCGAGGATCCGCAACAGCGTGGACTTCCCGCAGCCGCTGGGCCCCAACAGACAGAGGAACTCGCCCTCCTCGACGCGGAGATCCAGGTCCTGCATGACGACGTCCCTGCCGAAGACGATCGACAGACCCTCGAGCTCGATGGCCATGCCGGTCATCGGCGTTCCTCCGTCCCGGTGCGCTTGGCGAACCACTTCCCCAGCGGCTCGAAGCCGAACCGTTCGACGACGGTCACGATCACCAGGACGGTGACGATCGTGGCGAAGACCGTCGATGTGTCGTACAGCTGACGTCCTCGGTTCATCACCAGCCCCAGGCCCGCCTCGGAGCCGAAGAACTCCGCGATCAGCGCGACCTTCCAGCCGACGGAGAACGAGAGGCGGAGGGCGGCGAAGATGTACGGCATCAGCAGCGGGATCTCGATCATCGACAGGATCCGGAGCCGCTGGCGCGTGAAGCTCAGTCCCATCTCCCGGAGGTCCGGGTCGATGGCCCGCATCCCCTCCCACAGGTTCACCAGGGCGAACGGCAGCAGGACGGCCGTGACCACGAACACGACCGCCGTGTGTCCCAGCCCGAACCACACCACCCCGAGGATGGCCCAGCCGAGAGCCGGCACGCTGTCCAGGAATGGCACCAGCCGATCACCGACGAGCTTCTGGGTGACCGGAACGATCCGCACGATGAAGACGAAGAACCCTCCCAGCGCCATGGCCAGCAAGACCGCGATGATGATGCGGACGAACGACGTGTACGTATGGATCGCCATATCGCCGAAGAGCAACCTGCCGGTGATCCGCAGGACCTCGAACGGCGGCGGGATGATGAACTCGGCGGACCCGCGGGCGACCCACCACCAGACCCCGAACAGAAACAGAGGAACCCCGTTCGCCAGGAGGAGGCTGACGATCCTGTTCCGAGTGCTCTCCCGTGGCGCTGCCGCTTCCGATGGGCCGGGAGGGCCCGCGGGCCTCGACTCCAGCGTGGGTTCCGCGGGCGCTCCGGTCGCCAGCTCCTCCGGCGCCGTCGCGGTGGCCTTCCCTTCGGCCGTGATGCGCCGGATCCAGCTCACCGGAGCGCTCGCTGCACGTCGGTCCTGCCGCGGCCGGCCCTCACCGAGGTGCCCCCGTACCGGCCCTTCCGCACTCGTCCATCGACGTCGAGGAGCGGCTAGATCACGGCGTCCAGCTGGGGCGGGGGAGGATCCATGTCGAGCTCGAAGTCCATCACCCGGAGGAAGCGGGACAGGAAGTTCCACACCGACACGGACATCGCCAGCTCGACGATCTCGGCATCGCCGAAGTGTTCCTGGACCCGCGAGAGGGCCTCCTTCGACACGCCGAGCGGCTCGTCCCGGAACGTGACCTCGGTGGTTCGAGTGGTCAGTTCGTCGGTGAAGTCAAGCGCCGCCAGCTCCGCCTCGCTGAAGCGCTCGCGGTTCGCCGCGAGATCACCGAGTGCGACCAGGTCCTCCTCCGGGACGCCATCCTTCTTGGCCGCGTCCAGCCGGTGGCTCAGCGCGTACCGGGAGTGGTTCAGGATCGTGACCCGGACCGCGCTGAGCTGCTTGGTCCGCTGATCGAGGGCGCCCGGCGCGAACACCGACTGGAGGAAGGGGAAGTACGTCTTGAAGATCCCGGGGTTGTGGGCGATGACCCGCCAGGCGTCGAGGACCTTCCCGTACTTCTGCTCGCCGGCGTCGAAGGTGGCCTGGGTCTCGGGCGGAACCTCGTCTCGATCGACCATCCTCACGAGCGGCATGTAGGTCCGCCTCCTTTCGTCCTCGGGCCGGCGCCGGGCGCCGGGACCTCACCCCAGGGTCTTGCGGACGGTCTCGACGACGCGATCCACGGAGGGAAGGGCCGCATCCTCGAGCACGTCGGCCTGTGGCAGCGGGATGTGCGGGGTCGTGATCCGCACGATGGGGTCCTCGAGCTCGAAGAACGCCTCCTCCGCCACGATCGAGGCGATCTCGGCTCCCCACCCGAGCACCCGGGGGTTCTCCTCGACGGTGAACATCCGGCTGGTCCTCCGGACCGACTCGAGGATCGTGGTCATGTCGAGGGGGATCAGCGACCGGGGGTCGATGACCTCGGCCGAGATGCCGTACTCGCGGTCGAGGATGTCCGCCGCCTCCACCGCCTTGGGGACCGTGGAGGCCAGGGCGACGATCGTCAGGTCCGTGCCCTCACGCCGGACCTTGGCCACCCCGAGCTCATCGACGACCTCGCCGTCCGGGATGTCGGCCTTTAGCGAGTACAGCGGCTTGCTGTCCAGGAACACCACCGGATCGGGGTCCCGGACCGCCGCCGCCGTGAGGCCGATCACGTCGATCGGGTTGGACGGCGCCACCACCTTCAACCCCGGGATGGCCATGGCCCAGTTCTCCACCGCCTGGGAGTGCTGGGCCCCGAAGCGCAACCCGCCTCCGTTGGCCGTCCGGATGACCATCGGCAGGCCGATCTGTCCGTCCGTCATGTAGCGAGTTTTGGCGACCTGGTTGGCGATCATGTCCCAGCAGGTGGCCACGAAGTCGGAGAACATGATCTCGGCGATGGGGCGGAGGCCGGTCATGGCGGCGCCCATCGCCAGGCCGATGATGGCCTCCTCGCTGATCGGCATGTCGCGGACGCGGTCCGGGCCGAACCGCTCGTACAGGCCCTCGGTGGCCTTGAAGACGCCGCCCGGCTCCCCGACGTCCTCGCCGATCAGGTAGACGGTGGGGTCGCGCTCCATCTCCTGCGCGATCCCGGCGGCGATCGCGGTCCGGTAGGTCATCTCCGCCATGCCGACCCCCCGTCGCTCCACACGTTCGTCTCCATGCTCGACACGTCGGGCAGGGGACCCGCCCGGGCCTCCGCATCGGCCTCGTCGACCTTGGCCAGGGACTCCTTCTCGATCTCCACCAGGGTGGCCTCGTCGATCCCCGACTCGAGCAGCCGCTTCCGGTAGTTGTCGACCGGGTCGCGGGCCAGCCATTCCTTGACCTCTTCCTCCGGCCGGTACTTGGCGGGGTCGGCGCGCGAGTGGCCGCCCTTCCGGTACGTCTTGGCCTCGATCAAGGACGGGCCCTCGCCGGCCCGGGCCCGGGCCAGCCGCTCGAGGGCCATCTCGTACACGGCTTCGGGGTCGTTCCCGTCGACGATGAGGGACTCGAGCCCGTAGGCGCTGGCCCGGTCGGCCGCGGGGTTCGGGACCGAAGTCACCTTGGAGATCGGCGTGTACTCCATGTACAGGTTGTTCTCGCAGACGTAGACCACCGGGAGCTTCCAGACCGCCGCCAGGTTGAGGGACTCGTGGAAGTTGCCGATGTTCGTCGTGCCGTCCCCCACGAAGCACACCGCGACCTGCTCCGTTCCGCGCACCTGCGCCGACCACGCCGCGCCGGCCGCCACCGGCATGTGGGCGCCCACGATGGCGTAGGAGCCCATCATGTTGTGCTCGACGCTGGTGAGGTGCATCGAGCCGCCCTTGCCGTGCAGGAGGCCGGTCTTCCGGCCCAGGAGCTCGCCCAGGACGGGCCCCATGGGGACGCCGCGGGCCAGGGTGTGGGCGTGGCCCCGGTACGTCGCGAACGTGTAGTCGTCGGGACGCATCGCCAGGCCGAACCCGGCGGCGATGGCCTCTTGGCCCAGCGACAGGTGGCTGGTTCCCTTGACCAGGTTGTCCAGGAACAGGCGATGGGCCCGCTCCTCGAAGTAGCGCATCTCCACGATGGATCGGAACAGCGCCAGCCGCGTCGACTCGTCCAGCCCCGAGCGACCCGTGGCCTCGGATGTGGCGGTCTCGGTCCTTGCCATGTCGACCCCTTAGCAGTGTGACTAAACCACCCGACCCGGAGGATAGTACCGATGATGGCGAAGGGGCAACCGGAGGTCTGAACCTTCGATTCATCCGAAAGTATGATGTTGACGCATTTCGGCGGAGGGCTTTAGCCTACGGTCATGGCAGCAGCGGCCGGGCGATCCGACGGGCGGTCGGCGACGCCGGCGGCGGTCGAGTCGCCGGTCCCCGCCGCGCCCGTTCCCTCGGTCACCGAGCGGCTGGCGGCTTGGGCCGTCGGCTTGGGGGACCGAGGCCTGCCCGCCGACGTGAGCGAGGTGACGGCCCACCGGCTCCTCGATTACCTGGCGAATGTCCTCGGAGGGGCGGACCAGCCGTCGGTGGCCAGGCTGGTCCGGTTCGCGTCCCGGCATCCCGGCGACGTGCCGCTGCCGGGCGGCTCCTCCACCTGGCCGGACCACGCCGCGCTCGTCTACGGGGCGGCCGCGCACGCCATCGAGTCCGACGACACCCACCAGCCGTCGTCGTCCCACCCCGGAGCGGTGGTCTTCTCCACTGTCCTGCCCCTGGCGCTCGCCGGGAACGCCGAGTGGCCGTCGGTGGCCGCGGCCACCGTCGTGGGGTACGAGGTGATGGGACGGATCGGCGAGGCCAGCAGGCCGGCGGGGGAGTACGCGAGGGGCTTCCACCCCACCGGCACCGTTGGAGCGTTCGCCGCGGCCGCCGCCGCGGGGGTCCTCGGGGGCGCGGACGCGGACCAACTCTCCGACGCCATGGGCATCGCCGGCAGCTTCTCGTCCGGGTCGATGAGCTACCTCACGAACGGCTCGTGGACCAAGCACCTCCACCCGGGGTGGGCCGCGCACGGCGGCCTGCTCGCGGCGGCTCTGGCGGCGGACGGGTACGCCGCTCCGCGCCGGGTGCTCGAGCGGCCGCATGGCTATTTCGCGGGTCACTCGGACGCTCCGGATCCGGCGACGGCGCTCACGTCGCTCGGGTCGCGGCCCTACGTCATCGAGCGAACCAGCCTCAAGGCCCATGGGTGCTGCCGGTACGAGCAGGCCGCCATCGACGGCATCCTCGAGCTGCGCCGCCGGCATGGGGTGGTCGCCGAGGACGTGGCCGCGGTCCGCGTGGGCGTCCTGGCCGCGGGGTGGGACATCATCGCGGCGCCCGCGGAGCGCAAGCGCCGGCCGGCCAACGCCGTCGACGCTCAGTTCAGCATGCCGTTCGGCGCGGCGGTCGCGCTCGTGTACGGGCGGGCCTCGCGCCACGAGCACACCGAGGCCCACGTCCGCGACCCCGCGGTGATCTCCATGATGGACCGGGTCGAGTGCTTCCTGGATCCCTCGCTGGACGAGGCGTTCCCGGCGAGGTGGCCGGCGATCGTGGAGCTCCGGCTCCGGGACGGTCGGGAGCTGTCGATCCGGGTCGAGTACCCCAAAGGTGACCCAGAGAACCCGCTGAGCCTCGAGGAGGTCGCCGACAAGCTCCACCAGGTGGCCCCGGCGGTGGACGAGCGGGCGCGCGGAGACGTGATCGAGGCCGTCCGGGATCTGCCGCGCACGGGGAACGTCGCGCGGGTGGGCGACGCGCTGGCGGCGGCCTGGGGTCGGTGACCGACGAGTCGGAGGAGAGCGCCATGGAACGGTTCCAGCACCGGATCGGCGGACAGGACGTCGCTCCCGCGAAGGGCGAGTACCTGCCCACGTACAACCCCGTGACGGCGGAGCCCTGGGGAGAGATCGCTCGGGGCACCGAGCCCGACGTCGACCAGGCGGTCTCCGCGGCCGCCACGGCCTTCCCCGGGTGGGCGAAGACCATCCCGTCCGCTCGAGCGGAGCTGCTGTGGCGGCTTGGCGACGTCATCGCCCAGCACGCCGAGGAGCTGGCCCGACTGGAGTCCATGGACATCGGCAAGGTGATCCGCGAGATGCGGGGGCAGATGCAGGGGCTCCCCCGGTGGTACCGGTACTTCGCCGGGCAGACCCACGGCCTCCAGGGTTCGGTGATCCCGCTCGACAAGCCGACGGTGTTCAACTACACGCGACGCGATCCGTACGGCGTGGTGGCCATCATCCCCCCGTTCAACAGCCCCATCCTCCTCACATCGTTCGCGTTGGCGCCCGCGCTGGCGGCGGGGAACACCGCGGTCGTCAAGCCGTCGGAGCACGCCTCGGCCGCCGTGGTGCTGTTCGCCCGGCTGTTCGACGAGGCCGGGTTCCCGCCCGGGGTGGTCAACGTGGTCACGGGCTTGGGGCACGAGGCCGGCGACGCCCTGGTCGGCCACCCGGAGGTCCGCAAGGTCGTGTTCACCGGCGGCGTGGAGACGGCCAAGCGGGTGGCCGCTCGAGCCGCCGAGGGGGTGAAGCCGACGATCCTGGAGCTCGGGGGGAAGTCGGCCAACATCATCTTCCCGGACGCCGACGTGTCCTCCGCCGCGAACGGCGTGATCGCCGGGATCTTCGCCGCCGCCGGCCAGACCTGCCTGGCGGGGTCGCGTCTGCTCGTCCACGAGGATGTCGCGGACCGGGTGGTGGAAGCGGTCTCCGCGCGGGCCAGGACGATCGTGCTCGGTGACCCGCTGGAGGATGAGACGGAGATGGGCCCGGTGGCCCAATCGGCCCTCCGCGACCGGGTCGGCGAGCGGGTGCGCGAGGCGGTCGCCGTCGGCGCGGTGCCGACCGCCGGTGCCGACCTGGATACCGTAGCCGACCGGGCCGGGTGGTTCTTCCCGCCGACCGTCCTCGACAACGTCAGCAACGACATGCGGGTGGCCCGCGAGGAGCTGTTCGGCCCGGTGCTGAGCGTGATCCGGTTCTCCGACGAGGACCAGGCGGTCGCCATCGCCAACGACTCGCCGTTCGGGCTGGCCGCCGGGCTGTGGACCCGGGACCTGAACCGCGCGCATCGGATGGCGGACGCGCTCGAGGCCAGCTTCGTGTGGGTCAACACGTACCGGGCGCTGAGCTACGCCTCGCCGTTCGGCGGCCGGAAGCTGAGCGGCTACGGCCGGGAGCTCGGACGCGAGGGCCTGCTGGAGTTCACGCAGACGAAGAGCGTCTGGATCGAGACGTCGGAGGAGCCGATGGGGGACCCGTTCGTCCTCCGGTAGCCTGAGGACACGGGATCGCCCACGACGACCGGAAGGAGATCCGACATGCCGAACGAGGAGTTCCCGACCATCCGGCTGGCTGCCGCGCAGGTGGCACCCGTGTTCCTGGACCGGGAAGCGACGGTGGAGAAAGCCTGCGAGGTGATCCGGGAGGCCGGCCGGGGCGGAGCCGACATCGTGGGGTTCCCCGAGGGCTTCCTCCCCGCCCACCCCATCTGGTACTACCACTTCCCGGCGACCAGCGACGAGAGCTTCGCGTTCGCCGAGCGGCTGTTCCTGAACGCTGTGGAGGTTCCCAGCCCGGCCACCGATGCCCTGTGCCAGGCCGCCCTGGCGGCCAACGTGAACGTGGTGATGGGGATGTGCCAGCGGCAGCCCGGCACGTCGGGGACGATGTGGAACAGCCAGCTCTACATCAGCCGCGAGGGCCGGATCCTGGGAGTCCACCAGAAGCTGGTCCCCACCGTGGGGGAGCGCCTGGTCCATGCGCCGGGCTCGGGCGAGGGCATGCGGACGTTCCCCATGGATTTCGGGCCGGCCGGCGGCCTGATCTGCGGGGAGGCCTCGAACCCCCTGGCCATCCACCGCCTGGTGACGCAGCACGTCCGGGTGCACGTCTCCAGCTGGCCCCACTACTTCTACCCGGGGTGGTCCACGCCGATGTCGGAGACCGGGATCCTTACCGGACGGGCCATCGCCTACATGGCGAAGTGCTTCGTGATCAACGCGTGCGGCACGATCACCCCCGACGTCACCGAGCGGATGGCGCTGTCGGAGCGGGACCGCCGGTACCTGGCCGACCCGGCCAGCCTGGGGGGCTCGACGATCATCGCACCCTCCGGCGAGATCATCGCCGGGCCGGCCGGCGGGGGCGACGAGATCATCTACGCCGACGCGGACCTGACCCAGATGGTCCGGGCCAAGCTGGTCCACGACTACGCCGGGCACTACCAGCGCATGGACGTGTTCTCGTTCGACGTTCACCCGTCGGAGCCGTCCGTGGGCGCGGTGGCGGACGGAGCGGCCGCCCCGGTCGCCCGCTCGGCCGCGCGCGCCGGCCGGGACCGGGCACCGGACACGGTCCCGGAGGGGCTGGTGGCCGACCCGGCCGCGGAGGATCTGGCGGAGGTCACCGCGCCGCAGAGCTGAGGCGGCCGGCCTCGGCCGATCTCGCGACGGCGGCCGGCGACTACGGGTTCAGGATCAGCATCAGCCCGCCGCCGACGACGAGCGCGGCCCCGAACCACAACGTGGGCGTCACCCGCTCCAGGTGGCGGCCCGAGATGATTGGCGCCAGCACCATCACGGTGGGCACGGCCAGGAGGCTCAGTGCCAGGACCACGGCGATGCTGCTGTGGTCCAGCGCCTGCCAGCGGAACCAGGTGGCCAGGGCCACCACCAGGCCGGCCATGGCCTTCCATCCCCAGGCGCCCCGGCCCCACTCCGCCTTGGCGCCGATCCCGGCCTGCCGGCGGATCAGCAGCGAGATGGAGTAGGCGACGACCGCCGCCACCATGCTCACCGAGACCCCGACCAGCGGCGACGGGAGGCCCTTCAGGCCCTCCACGATCGGGAGCGGGCTCACTGCCCACGCCAGCGCGGTTCCCAGCCCGAACGCCGAACCGGCGAGCAGGTCGGATCGTGAGCGGATCGCCCCAGCCAGGCCGCCGCGGGTGCCCGGCGGCGATCCGGGGGCGGCCGCTCCCGCGACGGGCGGGACCGCCGCCGGCTGGACCGCTTCTCGGCGAGCCTCCCGCTGCTGCTCCGCGGCCACCACGTAGACGCCCGCCATCATCACGAACAGGCCGATCAGCGTGAGCGTGCGGGGGAGCTGCTGGACGGTGAGTGCGGCGATCAGCGTGCCGAACAGGGGGTTCGTCGATATCAGGGGGCTGGTCTTGGCCGCGCCGATGCGCTTCTGGCTGGCGTTCAGCAGCGTCCACCCCACATAGAAGTGGATCAACCCCGCGAGCGCGAAGTTGAACAACGACCATGCCGGCGCGTCGGCGATGAGCGAGAGGTCGTCCACCACGCCCGTGATCACGATCAGGACAGCGGTGCTGATCACCAGCAGCAGGAACGTCGAGCGGTAGACGTCCATCCGCTCGAGCGTGCGGCGGTTGATCGACTGGAACAGGCCGAAGCCGATCCCCGACAGCGCGGCCCACACGGCGCCGGTCACCGTGCATCCTCCGCTCTGGCGGCGGCCCGGCGGCCAGCCCTGGTTGCCGGAAGGGTGACCGAGCCGCTATCCCCGCAGGCCATCACCGGGCGGGGAACAGGCCACCTACAGAAGAGGGTCGCACACCGGGGAAACGGCCGAGCGCGGGCGCGAGAGCGGGAGGTGATCCGCGAAGCATGAGCCATCAAACGATAGCGCCTCGATCCACGGGACGCGAGGCATCCCCAGGGCCGGTGACTTGACAGCGTCGACGGGGGAGTGGTCCGATCGCCCGACGCCGGGAAACCACCATCCAGCGGAACGGCGGACCTCCCCGGCCCCTGCCGGAGTGCTTCCGATGGCCGAACGACAACGGGGCTCGTGACCGAGATCGGGTTCGTCGGGCTCGGCGTCATGGGGGGCCGGATCGCCGAGCGGCTGCTGGCCGCGGGCCACGCCGTCGCGGGGTACAACCGCACCCCGGCGAGGGCCCAGTGGCTGGCCGACCGCGGGATGACGCCGGTGGATACCCCTCGGGCGGCCGCAGAAGCGTCCGAGGTCGTGTTCAGCATGGTGGCGGATACCGAGGCCCTGCGATCGGTGGTCGAGGGCCCCGACGGCATCCTGGCCGGTCTCCGCCCCGGCGCGGTGTACGCGGACATGAGCACGGTGAGTCCGGCGGTGAGCCGGGAGATCGCCGAGCGGGTGGCCGCCGCGGGGGGTCGGATGCTGGACGCTCCGGTGTCGGGCAGCGTGAGCACCTTGGAGAAGGGCGAGCTGGCGATCTTCGTCGGCGGCGACGAAGAGGCGTTCGAGCGGGTCCGTCCCCTGCTCCTGGAGGTGGGGCCGACCGTGACCCGCGTGGGCGGCTCCGGCCACGCGCTCCTCATGAAGATCGCCCACAACCTCAACCTCACCGCGCAGATCATGGCGCTCAGCGAGGCGGTCCTCCTCGCGGAGAAGGGAGGGATCCCGCCGGAGACGGCCGTCGAGGCGCTGCTGGACACGGTCATCGCCTCGGAGATGATGCGGTACCGGGGCCGGTTCCTCCTGGAGCTCCCGGAGGAGGCCTGGTTCAACGTGAACATGATGCAGAAGGACCTGCTCCTGGCGCTGGACGCCGGCCGGGAGCTCGACGTGCCGCTCCCTATCACCGCGCTCGGGAACGAGATCCTCACCTCGGCCCGGGCCATGGGGCTGGAGGACGAGGATTTCGCGGTCCTGTTCCGCGTGCTTCGCCGGATGGCTGGGCTGCCGGACCGGCCCCCCGGCCGCGATACCCCGGCGTCGGGGCAACCTTCTCCTGACGATGGACCCGGAGATCGGTGACCTGCCGAAGGGCGACGTCCTGATCGAGGGCGACACATCGCCGGGGTGGCGCCCGACATCGAGACCGACGCCGAGGTGATCGACGCGTCGGGGCGCATCGTGATCCCGGGGTTCGTGGACACCCACCGGCACACGTGGGAGACGGCGATCCCGGGATCGGCGGGCAACGCGACGCTGGACGACTACTTCGTGGAGATCCTGGACACGTTCGCGCCGCTGTACCGTCCCCAAGACGTGTACGCGAGCAACCTGGCCGGGGCGCTCGAGTGCATCAACGCCGGGATCACCACGCTGGTCGACTGGTCGCACATCAACAACACGGCCGAGCACCCCGACGCCGCGATCAACGGGCTCTAGGAGAGCGGGATCCGCGCCCAGTACGCGTCCGGGAGCGCGAACCTCTCCCTCACCGACTACTGGTTCGAGAACGATCGTCATCCCCGCCGACGACGTCCGCCACTGCTGCTACCTGACCGACGAGGAGTGGCAGCTGGTCGCCGACAGCCGGGGGACGATCTCGATCTCCCCTCAGGTGGAGGTCCAGATGGGTCACGGCTGGCCGCCGGTGATGAAGGCGTACGAGCACGGGCTCCGTCCCAGCTTGAGCATCGACGTGGTCACCACCGTTCCCGGCGACATGTTCACCCAGATGCGGTGCGCGTTCGGCTGCGAGCGGGCCAGGCCGCTGGGAGTGTTCTGGAAGGCCGACCAGCCGGCCGAGAACCTGCTGACCGAGGAGCGGCTCCTGGAGATGGCCACGATCGACGGTGCGCACGTGGCGGGGCTCGAGGACCGGATCGGGTCCCTCACGCCGGGGAAGAAGGCCGACGTCGTGGTGATCGACGCCACGGCGATCAACGTGGCACCGGTGATGGATCCGGTGGCTGCGGTGGCGCTCCCCGCGGACGTCTCGAACGTGGAGACCGTGATCATCGACGGGCGGGTCCAGAAGCGGGATGGCAAGCTGGTGGCCGACGTGGCCAAGGCCCGGCGGCTCGTCGAGGAGTCCCGCGACTACCTGCTCGAGCAGCGACGTGGCCAAGGCGGAGTGAGGCGTTCCGGCGTCGGGAGTGGCCCGGCTGGTACACTCCGCGCCGTGGAGCGAGAATCCCAACTCCCCGGACATTTCGGCGACGTCGGCGAGCAGCTCCGGGAGGAGCGCCAGCGTCAGGGCATCAGCCAGCGGGAGCTGGCCGCTCGCCTGGGGCTGTCCCCGAGCCTGATCTCGCAGATCGAGACGGGACGGTCGAAGCCCTCGGTCAGCACGCTGTACGCGATCGTCACCGAGCTCCACCTCTCACTGGACCGGCTGTTCCGCGGGACAGACGACGACACCGGGTCCGGCCGCGCGGCTCCCGAGTCGGCCCCAGGACCGGGCGTCGGCCGGGGGACCGTCGTCCACCCGGAGGACCGCCACGTCATCGAGCTGGAGTCGGGCGTCCGGTGGGAGCGGCTCACGGGGTATCCGGAGGACGAGGTCGACTTCATGTACGTCGTCTACGACGTGGGAGGCGCCTCGGCGGGGAACGCCACGTTGATGCGCCATTCCGGGAAGGAGTACGGCTACGTCATCTCCGGCCGGCTTGGGCTCCAGATCGGGTTCCGGAGCCATACCCTCGGGCCGGGGGATTCCATCGCGTTCAACTCCACACAGCCGCACCGGCTGTGGACCATCGGCGACGAACCGGTGCACGCGATCTGGTGCGTCGTCGGCCGCGAGGAGTGACGGTTCCCGGCGTGCCGAGCGGCGACCGCCAGCCCGCGGATGGCCGGCCCGGTCGTCCCCGGGGCTGAGCCCCCGAAGAAGGAGGAGGACCCATGGCGGCGGAGAAGCGTGCGGAGGTGACCTGGCGGGGGGACCTGCCCACCGGGAGCGGCACGATCGAGCGGGTGGGTAGCGGCGCCCTGGGATCGCTCGGCGTCTCGTGGCCGGCGAGGACCGGCGAGCAGGGGGATCTCACCAGCCCCGAGGAGCTGATCGCGGCGGCGCACGCCTCGTGCTTCTCGATGGCGCTATCGAACATCCTGGCCAAGCAGGGCACGCCTCCCCAGAAGCTGAGCGTGTCCGCGACGGTGACGTTCGTGCCGGGGGAGGGGATCACCACGTCGGCCCTCGACGTGGTGGGCGACGTCCCCGACGTCGACGAGGGGCGCTTCCGCCAGGCCGCGGAGACGGCCAAGGACGACTGCCCCGTCTCCGGCGCGTTGAAGGGCAACGTCGAGCTGACGGTGACGTCCCGCCTGGCCGGCTCGTAGCCCCGCCGGTTGATCCGATCCGCCGACCGGCCGAACCCGGCGGACGCGTGGGTGGGACCACAGGCCTCAACTCGGCGCACGCTTGCGGCTGTGCCCGTAGCACACCGCTCGGCAGGCCCATACTCGGCAGGCACCAGGTCAGGGGTTTCGAATCTCCCAGCTCCTCGCGCGGGATCCTTCTGGACAAGGCGTCGCACAGCCAGCCGGGCCTCAATCGCGGAGCCCGCTGATCCCGACGGCCAGGGCGGGGCGGCTGAACCCCTTCAGCCGTAGCTCGCGGGCCGGCTCGGTGACGACCCGGTCCTCGACCGCGGCGAGCACCCGCTGGCTGACCAGGATCTCGCCGGGACCCGCCGCATCGCTGAGCCGGGAGGCCAGGTTGACGACGGTCCCGATCGCCGCGTAGTCGTAGCGGCCCTCGAAGCCGACGCGGCCGAGCGTGGCGTAGCCCGAAGCGATCCCGACGCCCAGGCCCAGCTCGTATCCTCGCTTCCCCCAGTCGGCCGCCAGGGCCACGAACCGTTGCTGCATCTCGACCGCGGTCCGCACCGCGGCCAGCTCATGGTCCGGGACGGGGACGGGATCGTTGAAGAACGCCATCAGCCCATCCCCTGCGAAGTGCTCGATCGTGCCGGTGTGAGCGACGACGAGCTCGCCGACCGCCTCGTGGTACTGACGGAGAACGCCGAGGACCTCCTCGGGCTCGGCGGTCTCGGCGAACGCGGTGAACCCTCGGAGGTCGGAGAACAGCGCCGTGATCTCACGCCGATGCCCGGCCAGGAGCTGCTCCCCCTCGTCGCTCGAGAGCAGGCTGGCGACCTGTGGCGCGAACCGCCCGAGCTCCGTCCTCTGACGCTCGACCGTCTGGAACAGGCGCACGTTCTCGATGGCCAACACCACCTGATCGGCGAAGGTCTCGAGGAGTCGTATCTCGGCCTCGCTGAACGGGCGGACCTCGTTCCGCGCGACGCCGATGGCGCCGATGGCAGAGCCTTGCGCGAGCATCGGCACGCCGAGCGCGGTCCGGTATCCGCCCGCCTTCTGGAGGTCGACGAGCGAGTACTCCGGGTCTTCCAGCACGTCCGGGATGTGGACGACGCGGCGCTCCAGGACGGTGCGGCCGATCAGTGACCCGCGCTCCGGGCGATAGATGCGCTGCCGAACCAGCCGCTCGTACTCCGGCGAGAAGCTGGTGAGAGCAGCCACCCGGTAGACGTCCCCGTCCAGGCGGGCGATGTTGCCGGTGTCCGCCTGGCAGAGGACGACCGCCCGATCGGTCACGGTCTGGAGGAGCGTCTGGAGGTCGAAGTTCGACCGCGCCATGGTCTGCATGAGCTCGCGAACCGCGGCTTCCCGTTGCTCCGCGGACCGGAGCTGTTGGGCGAGGTCCGCTCTGTCGTCGCGCTCCGCGCCGATGTCGGTCACGGCGCGTTCCGGGCCAGGTGGTCCTTCGAGGGAGTGGGGGCGGTCATCGGCGTCAGGAGGTCCGATCACTTCGCCGGCCACGCCCGATGATCGTGGCGGGCTGACCGTAGCGAATGCCACCCTCCATGTCGACGGATTCTATGCTCCGACCGTGCGCCCACGTGGCCGGCGGCCGAGCGGCCTGTGACTACACTCGACGCGCCGTCGGTGCATCGCGTGGCGTGCCGTCGGCAGGGGTGGTCGACGACCGGATGGCCCGCCGCGGCCGCCAATGCGTGATGCGGGATCTCCAGGAGCGGATCACGGGCGCCGGGACCGCCTTCGACTACCTGGTGGTGGGGGCGGGGTTCGCCGGCAGCGTCGTGGCGGAGCGGCTGGCCAGCCAGGGCGGGAAGCGCGTCGTCGTTGTGGAGCGCAGGAGCCACGTCGGAGGCAACGCCCACGACACCTACGACGACGCCGGCCTGCTGGTCCATCGCTACGGCCCCCACATCTTCCACACGAACTCGGCCGAGGTCTTCCGGTACCTCTCGCGGTTCACCGAGTGGCGGCCGTACGAGCACCGCGTCCTGACCAGCGTGGACGGCAAGCTGGTCCCGCTCCCGATCAACCTGGACACGATCAACGCGCTCTACGGGCTGCACCTGGAGCCTCCGGAGGTGCAGCGGTTCCTGGCCTCGCGCGCCGAGAAGGTGACGCGGATCCGGACCTCCGAGGACGTCGTCGTCAGCAGGGTCGGACGCGAGCTCTACGAGAAGTTCTTCCGGGGCTACACCAGAAAGCAGTGGGGCCTCGACCCGTCGGAGCTCGATGCCACGGTGGCCGCGCGTGTGCCGGTGCGGACGGATCGCGACCCCCGCTTCTTCACCGACACCTACCAGGCCATGCCGCTGCACGGGTACACCCGGATGTTCATGCGCCTCCTGGACCATCCCAACATCACGGTCCTGCTCAACACGGACTACCGGGAAGCGGCCCGGGTCGTGCCGCACCGGGAGGTCATCTACACCGGTCCCGTCGACGAGTTCTTCGGTCGCCGCTTCGGCGAGCTGCCCTATCGGTCGCTGGACTTCCGGTTCCAGACGCTCGACCGGCCGGTCTTCCAGCCGGCGGCGGTCATCAATCATCCGAACGAGCACGCGTACACGCGCGTCACGGAGTTCAAGTACCTCACGGGACAGCGACATCCGAAGACGACGATCGTCTACGAGTACCCGCGCGGGGACGGCGAGCCGTACTACCCGGTACCCCAGGCGCAGAACGCTCGGCGTTACCGCCGGTACCGCACGCTGGCCGACGCCACCCCGGGCGTCCATTTCGTGGGCCGCCTGGCGACCTACAAGTACTACAACATGGATCAGGTTGTGGCCCAGGCGCTGGCCCTCGTGAACCGCCTCCTTCGTCCGTACCGGGCGAACGGCGCCCGGGGTGCCGCCCAGGGGATCCCTGGCTGAGGCGGCTCGCCGCGACTCCTCGCGCGCCGACGTGCGCATCCCCGCCGGGATGGAACGTCGGCCACCGCTTCGCCGGCCATTCGGGGGACGGGGGACCGCCATGCGGCCTACATGGCAGCCAGCGGGCGGGCGGGTCATGAATGCCCACGGCGCGCTATGGATGGCGCGTGCGCGGTGGCCGACGATGAGCCCCATGAAGCTTCGGCGGCCACGGCCGGGGAGGTGCGAGCGGTGTCATCGGCCGCTGCTCGAGATCTCGATCGAGAAGGAGCGCGGCGAGATGACGTTCCAGATCTGTCAGCCGTGCGAGTCGCGGTGGTTGCAGCAGAACGGCGTCCGGCTCACGCCGTACGGGTCGGGACCGCGGCAGGCCGGACGCTAGCCTCCGACGCGTATCGCCGACCTCCTCGCGGGCGGGCACAACGCCCGGCTCCTCGGGCTTGCTCCGATGAACGGGATCCGCCGGTGTGCCGTAGAATCGCGGTGATCCCCTGCCTCCGGAAGGAGAACCGTGATGCGCGCGATCCTCGACCGACTCGCCGGCCGCTCGCGGCGCGCCG
The DNA here is from genome assembly GCA_036260395.1 of Actinomycetota bacterium. Taxonomy (GTDB): domain Bacteria; phylum Actinomycetota; class UBA4738; order UBA4738; family CALAEC01; genus DASZZY01. The sequence goes on along the minus strand of DASZZY010000011.1, from coordinate 27,483 downwards.
GGGTTCTGGCGGCCGTCGCCGTGATCGGCACGCTGGCGCTGATCCCCGCGCCCGTTGTGGCCCAGACCGCGACGATCCAGCCGGGCGCCTCGATCGTCAACGAGAGCGGTGGCCAGTGCACGCTGAATTGGGTCTACGACGGGACCGGCGCGCACGCCGGCGAGGTATTCGTGGGAACCGCCGCCCATTGCGTGGACCGCGTGGGCGAGTCGATCACCCTCCAGACCGGGACCTTCGGCCAGCCGGTCCTGGTGATCGGCGAGGTGGCGTTCATCTCGCCGAACCTGGACTACTCGCTGATCCGGGTCCGCGAGGAGAACCTCGGGTTCGTGAGCCCCGCCATGAAGGGCCATCCCGAGATCCCGACCGGCGTCTCCACGACGGAGACCGCGAACCTCGGTGACATCATCCAGTTCTCCGGGAACGGGGTCGGGTTCCACGCCACGACGCTGACCCAGGAGGAGCGCGTGGGCGTCCTGCACTTCAACGACGGGACGGAGTGGAGCGCGCTGGGGCCGGTGACGTTCGGCGACTCCGGCGGGCCCGCGGGCGACATCACCGACGGAAACAAGGCGCTCGGGATCGTGACGGTCCTGTGCGTGGGGACCACGTGCTCGGGGGCGGGTGGCGTCTCGCTCGAGGGGCTCCTCCAGGACGCCGCCGCGTTCGGGTTCACCGTCGCCGTGCGGACGGTCTGAGCATCGGGGTCCCGGACGCGGAGGTCACGGGGCGCCAGCGGCGCCGGGAAGGTGAAGCCGGTCCCGGTTAGCCCTTCAGCCCCTCGCGGATCTTCTTCTTCAGCTCCCTGGCCGTGATGTTGAGGAGACGCTCGGCGGCCTTGGTGTACTGCTCCGTGGCGCCCTCGGGGACGCCCGTGCCCTGGAGCTGATAGCCCTCGATCCTCGCCTCGAGGTCGACCCTGTCGAGCTGCATGGAGTCGAAGTGCAGCGTGATCGAGCTGATGTCGATCATACGTCCTCCTTCCGAGGTCGTCCGGGCCGGTTGCGGCGGAGACGTTCCCTGCTTCGGCGGCCCGCAAACGACGGCCCGGGGGGCGCAGGACCTTTCCCCCGACGTGGATGCCCGGTGCGTTTTGGCGTTATGTTTGTCGAGCACCCGATGGACTGGTTCATGGATTCCGCCGACGTCGACGCCCTCCCCGCGCTGCGCCGGGAGATGGTCGACTACCTGCGACGCCACGCCGAGCCGGGCTCGGATCTGGACGCCGCGGAGGTCGTCTTCTCTGAGCTGGTGACGAACGCCGTCCGGCACGCCGGCGGCCCGGTCTGGACGTCGGTGGACTGGTCGGCTCGCGAGCCGGTGATCACCGTCCACGACCTGGGCCCGGGCTTCCACCTCGAGGACCGTGGCCTGCCGCAGCCCTCGGAGCACGGCGGCCTCGGGCTCTACATCGTCACCCACATGACAGAGCACCTCGAGGTGGCCCGCAAGCGCGCCGGCGGGGCCAAGGTCTCGGCGGTGTTGCCCGTCACCCGGCGGCGGGAGGTCAGCCACGACCCGCCGCGCCGCGCCTCCGGCGCGCTCCCCGATCCCGAGGAGGCGCGTCCCGATGGCACCTTCGGGCGGGAGTCGTTCCTCCGCGCCCTGGTCGTGCAGCTGGCCCAGACCGTCGAACGCGAGCAGGGCCCGCAGGCCGCCGAGGCCGTCGTGGCCCAGGTCGGCGTGGACGTCGGCAGCCGGATGGAGGACCGGTTCCGCGAGGTCGAGGGCATCACCGGGCGGCTGACCCCGGAGCAGATGGGGGAGCTGTACGTCCGCCTGAAGCGCGCCATCGAGGGCGACTTCTACGTGATCGAGGCGAGCGACGACCGGATCGTGCTGGGGAACCGCCGGTGTCCGTTCGGCGAGGCCGTGAAGCGCTCGCCGGCGCTGTGCCGCATGACCTCGAGCGTGTTCGGCGGCATCGCGGCCCGGAACCGCGGGGCCAGCGCGGTGCGCCTCGAGGAGCGCATCGCGGTGGGCGACCCGGGGTGCCGGGTCGTGGTGTGGCTCGGCGACGCCGCCCGCCAGCGCGGCGAGGCGGAGCACGTCTACGGGCGGAGCGCCTAGGGCCCGGTCAGCCGACCGGCCCGATCACCCCGCCGATCACCAGGAGGGCCACCGGCACCAGGAACAGCACGGTGATGAACAGCCACAGGCGCAGGCTGGTGCCGACCACCCATTCGTCGAGGGCCATGATGCCGCGCTGGAGCGGCCGGTAGGCCACGGCGAGCAGCAGCACGGTCACCACCGTCACGGCGATCAGCAGGGCCAGGACGACCTCCACGCTGCTGTCCCCGTCCGGCAGCAGCATGGCGGCCAGCAGCGTGTCCGCCAGCGTGGTGATGTTGGCGCCGGCGATGTACGGGATCGCCTCCTTCCGATCCACGTAGCCGCGAGCGGCGAGGGGGACGAGCACGGTGATGGCCACCGAGACCGACAGCGTGAGCAGGGCGGCCAGGCACCCCAGGAAGAACATGGGCCACGGCTTCTTCAGCCAGTGCCCCTTGCTGTCGGCGTGCTTTTCGCCGTCGATCGCCGGGAGGACCTGGTCGAGCAGCTTGAACGAGACCAGGATCACCCCCAGCCCGGCCGGGAACAGCAGCGGGTTGGGGAGGGAGGTCGTGGCCAGGTTGACCAGCCAGCCCCAGCCGGCGTCGATGAGCCCCTGGACCTCCGCCGATGCCGTGAGCGACACCCCGCCCAGGAACCCGGCTTTGAGGATCCCGTAGCCCAGGAGCATCGCCGGGAGATAGATCAACGTCGAGATCGACAGCGCCAGGACGCCCATCCCCAGCGCCTCCCGGCGGTTCTTGTCCCGGATCGCGTAGAGGAAGCCGACCAGCAGCACGATGAAGGAGGCCCCCAGGCGCGACCCCGAGATCATCGTGAACGTCTGGAGCTCGGTGATCCCGTCCGCGGCCCGCAGCGAGAGCCCCATCACGGCCACGGGTGAGCCGGACAGGACCAGGTAGGCCGCCAGCCAGCCCACCCCCAGCGTCGAGACGCCGTTGTCGAAGAACCCCGACGCCTGGATCCGGGGGGCGATGGCCGCCGCCCCGCGCTTCATCAGCTGGATCGACAGGACGAACAGGAACAGCGCCGCGGCGAACGCCAGCACCCGGGTGGCCACGCCCCAGGGCCCTCGCCGCTCCTCGACGTGGATCCCCGGGCCCGGCGCCACGGGAGCGGTCGACGGATCGCGCGCCTCGGCGTCGGCCTGGGAGCCGTTGCCGGGCGCGGCGAGACGTTCGAGCTGGCCCTCGGAGTCCTTCCCCATGTGGTCCTTCGGTCCGGCGCCGGGAACCCCCGTACGATATCGGGCGGCCGGCACCGGCGGCAATCATGCCGCTCACGGGCCGCATCGTCCCTGGTACCCTGCCCGAACACCGATGACACGTCCCTACGACCCACAGCAGATCGAGCCGCGCTGGGTCGAGGCCTGGGAGCGCGAGCGGCTCTACGAGGCCGGCGGCCCCGACGACCCGCGCCCGAAGTTCTACGCGCTTGACATGTTCCCGTACCCCTCGGGCGACCTGCACATGGGCCACGCCGAGGTGTTCGCGTTCGGCGACGCCATCGCCCGCTTCGCGTGGATGCGCGGGCACAACGTGCTGCACCCGATCGGCTGGGACGCCTTCGGGCTGCCGGCGGAGAACGCCGCCATCAAGCGGGGAACCCACCCGAAGGAGTGGACGTACCGGAACATCGACCTCCAGCGGGCCTCGTTCAAGCGGTACGGCGTGTCGTTCGACTGGTCACGGCAGTTCAACACCTGCGATCCGGAGTACTACCGGTGGACGCAGTGGCTGTTCCTCCGGCTCTACGAGCGCGGCCTGGCCTACCGGAAGCTGGCACCGGCGAACTGGTGCCCCAAGGACCAGACGGTGCTGGCCAACGAGCAGGTCGTGGCCGGCGCGTGCGAGCGGTGCGGGACGCCGGTGGTGCGCAAGGACCTCACCCAGTGGTTCTTCCGGATCACCGAGTACGCGCAGGCGCTGCTCGACGACATGGAGGAGCTCGAGGGGTGGTCGGAGCGGGTCCTGACGATGCAGCGCAACTGGATCGGCCGCTCCGAGGGCGCCGAGGTCGAGTTCGAGATCGCCGAGACCGGCGAGCGGATCACGGTCTTCACGACGCGGCCCGACACGCTGTGGGGCGTGACGTTCTTCGTGTTCGCTCCCGAGCACCCCAGCGTGCCCGCGCTGGCGGACATCGGCGGGGTCCCGGCCGAGGTACGCGACCTGCTGGACCGGCTCCAGGCCACCCCGCTGACCAGCCGCGAGCAGGCCCAGAGCCGCGAGGGCATCCCGCTCGGCGTCCACGCGATCAACCCGGTGAACGGCGAGAAGGTGCCGTGCTTCGTGGCGCCCTACGTGCTGATGGAGTACGGGACCGGCGCCGTGATGGGCGTCCCCGGCCACGACCAGCGCGACTTCGAGTTCGCCCGCCAGCACGGGCTCCCGGTCCGCGTGGTGATCCAGCCCGACGGCGAGGAGCGCGACGCGGAGACGATGACCGAGGCGTACGACCACGAGGGCGTGATGGTCGCGTCCGGGCCCTTCGACGGCACGCCGTCGCCCGGGGGGATCCCCCGGGTGACCGAGTGGCTGGCGTCGGAGGGCAAGGGCCGGCCCGCGGTCTCCTACCGCCTCCGCGACTGGCTGATCTCCCGGCAGCGGTACTGGGGGGCGCCGATCCCGATCGTCCACTGCGAGCGGTGCGGTGAGGTGCCGGTGCCGGACGACCGGCTCCCCGTGGAGCTCCCGGACGACGTCGACTTCTCCCCGACCGGCGAGAGCCCGCTGGCCAAGCATGACGGGTTCGTGAACGTGGCCTGCCCCCGATGCTCGGGGCCGGCGCGCCGCGACACCGACACGATGGACACGTTCGTCGACTCGTCCTGGTACTTCCTGCGGTACTGCTCGCCGCGGAAGGAGGACGGGCCGTTCGAGACCGCGGAGGTGGCCCGGTGGATGCCCGCCGACCAGTACACCGGCGGGATCGAGCACGCCATCCTGCACCTCATGTACGCCCGGTTCTTCACCAAGGCCCTGCACGACCTGGGGCTGGTCCCGTTCCGCGAGCCGTTCACCAACCTGCTCAACCAGGGCATGGTGATCATGCGCGGGGCCAAGATGAGCAAGTCGAAGGGGAACCTCGTGGAGCCCATGCCGCTCGTCGACCGGTGGGGGGCCGACACGATCCGGGCCACGATGATGTTCGCCAACAAGCCCGAGGACGACATCGATTGGGCCACGGTGTCCCCGGAGGGGGTCCACGACTGGCTCGGGCGCGTCTGGCGGGCGGCCCACGACGCCGCGGCCCGCGACGGCGCGGACCCCGAGGCCCTGCGCCGGACGACCCACCGGACGATCGAGCAGGTGACGGCGCTCTACGAGGGGTTCCGGTTCAACGTGGCCGTGGCCCGGCTGATGGAGCTCACCAACGAGATCCGGGCGGCGCTCGACCGCGGGGAGCCGGCCCGCGAGGCGGTCACCGCGCTCGTGCTCATGGCCGCGCCGATGACTCCGTTCGTCGCCGAGGAGCTGTGGCGCGAGGTCCTCGGCGGGGACGGCAGCGTCCACCGCCTGGGGTGGCCGGCCTTCGACGAGGAGCTGGCGCGCCAGGAGGCCGCCACGCTCGTCGTCCAGGTGGACGGGAAGGTACGGGACACGATCGAGGTCAGCCCCGACGTGACGCAGGAGGAGGCCGAGCGGCTGGCCCGGGACTCCGAGCGGGCCCGCCGGGCCATCGGCGACCGCGAGGTGGCCCGGGTGATCGTCCGGCCGCCGCGCCTGGTGAACCTCGTCACCCGGGGCTGAGGCCTCCACCGCCCGGAGTACGCTCCATCACGTGGACGGCCGTTCCGCCGAGCGGCGCTCCTGTCCCAACTGTGGCGCCGACGACTGGGAGGTCCACGAGCGCGCGACCACCGACCGGCTCGCGGAATGGTTCCGGACGGGGTGGCGGGCGCCGCGGCGAGAGATGCGCTGCCGCCGCTGCGGCGAAGCGGTGGGCACGCCGCTCGTAACCGTCCGCGGCAGGCCCGGAGTCATCCGCCACCTCCGCTTCGCCTGGCCGATCAAGCTGGCGCCGTGGGTTCACATCGCCGCCGCGTCGCTCGGCGTCGTCGCCGGTGTCGTGCTCGATGCGACCGTCGGCTGGCCCTGGTGGGCCTTTCCGCCCGTGGCTGTCACGGCCACCTGGCTGGCGTTCTCGGTGCCAGCCTTGTGGCGCTGGACGTGGAGGGGTCCAGGCGGCATCGGCGTCCATCTCCTCGAGGCCCTCTCCCCCCGGCGCGGCTGGCGGCGGGAGGCCGACCTCCGCCGGACGTTCCAGCGGCCGCCGTTCCCGCTGTACGGCCTGCCGCCGTCCTGGGAAGGACCGCGTTCGGCCGGGGGATGGGGGGCGACCATGGGTCGGGTGAACCGGATCACGCTGGTGCACGGGTCGGAAGGCCAGCGGGGGACGCTGGCGGTCGAGACCTGGAACGCGCTCCCGGACGACGCGCTGGCGCTGGTCCGCGGGATCGCGGCCGATGAGCTGGAGGGTGACCGTGGCGCAGCATCCGACCCTTCCGCAGGGGGCGGGCGGTGGGAGCGCACCACGCTCCGGGTCGAAGGGAAGGCCCTTCCGTTCGACCTCGCGCGACGGGGCGACTGGTGGGCGGCGGTCGGGCGCGTGCCGACCGGCGTGGTCGTCCTTCAGGGTCACCGGTTCCCGCTCGAACGGCTCGAGCTGGTCCGCGTCCTCGACACCACGCCCTACGTCGAGGGGCGACCGCCCTGCGCTCAGGACTAGTTAGCCGACGCGCAGGGCGACCATGACCCCATCGCGGGTCGGCACGATCGTGGCCCGGTATCGGTCGTCGCCCGCGATGGCGGCGTTGTGCTCCTTCACGGCGTCGGTCCACCCGGGGCGGACGTCGTCGGTCACGTCCTCCTCGGCGACCCGCCCGCCCCACAGCACGTTGTCGCAGAGGTACAGGCCACCGACCCGGATCCGGTCGCGGGCCCTGGCCCACGCCGCCGGGTAGTCGCCCTTGTCGATGTCGCAGAACACGACGTCGAACTCCCCGGGGAGGTCGTCGATGATGTCCAGCGCGTTGCCGACGTGCGAGTGGACGCGCTCCACGAGCCCGGCGCGGCCCAGGAAGTCCATGGCGTGCCGCTGGTTCTGCGGGTCGCCCTCGGTCATGTGCACCTCGCCGCCGTCGCCGACGGCGCGGGCGAACCAGTACGCGGAGTAGCCGTACCCGGAGCCCATCTCGAGGACCCGCCGGGCACCGATCGACCGGGCCAGCACCTCGAGCGTCACGCCGACCGTCCGTCCGACGATCGGGAACTCGCGGTCCTTGGCCAGGGCCTCCATCTCGTCCGCCACGGGGTGGTCCCCGCCCAGGAGGCCCTTCAGGTACCCCTCGATCCGCCGGTCAACGATGTCGAACGTCACGAGCGCTCCCTTCCGATCGAGGCCTCCGGTCGAGCCGCCGGCGCTGCCGAGAGGGTGCGTCGCTCAGCGACCGGCCGCCCGGGGGTGCCGATGGCCAGGACGACCCCGACCAGGATGAGGGCGCCGCCGAGGGCGAAGGCCGGAGTGAGCCGTTCGCCGAGCAGTGCCCACGCCAGCACCCCGCCGACCAGCGGCTGGACGAAGAAGCACGCCCCCGCGGCGGCCGCCGGGAGCCCGGCGACCCCGCGGTTCCACAGGTACCACGCTCCGGCGCTGGCGGCCAGCCCCAGGTAGGCGACCGCCAAGAGGGTCGCCGGGTCGGTGAACGGGGCGGCTCGCCACCGGTCGGCCTCGGTCAGCGCCAGGGCGGAGACCATCGGAAGCGCCAGGAGCGTGCTCCACGTCACGGCCACCAGCGGGCCCTCGCGGCGCGAGACGGGCGCGGCGACCACGGTGTATCCGGCCCATCCGGCGGCCGAGAGCAGGAGGAGCGCCGGGCCCCAGGGGTTCCGGGCGCCGATGCCGCCCCCGACCGCGAGGACGACACCCGCCATCCCGGCGCCGATGCCGGCCACGGTCGCGCGGGTTGGGCGCTCCCGCAGCGCGAGCCATCCCAGCGGAACCAGGAACAGCGGGGTGGTCGTGGTCAGGAGCGCCCCGCCGGAGGCCGTGGCCAGCTCGGTGCCGACGAACTGCGTCACCATCGTCGCCGCCAGGGCGATCGCCGCCAGCGGCATCGCGCCGCCCCGCGGGCGGGCCAGCTTCCCCCGGGCGCGCAGGACGATCGCCAGCGCCGAACCGGCCAGCAGCAGGCGGAGGGCCCCCAGGGAGATCGGCGGGATCTCGGAGAACGTGTCCTTGCTCACCACGTACATGCCGCCCCACAGCGCCGCGGCCGCCAGCGCGGCGCCGGCCGCTCGACCGACCGAGGGTGGGAGGCCCGGCATGGCTCGCGGCCGAGCATAGCCCCCGTCCGCTCGCGGCGGAGCGTGTCAGTGGGAGGCGCTACCCTTCGGCCGCGTCCGGCGAACCGAGGCCGCCTCCCCCGCCCGGTGATGTCGGCGGACGCCGAACGCGCGACGGGGGATGGACGGCGGCTTCCGAGAGTGGCTCGCGGGGCTCACCCGGCGGGAGATGGCGCTGGTCGCGGTCATCGCGGGCGGCGCGCTCGCCGGCGCGGGGCTCTGGTACGTGCGCTCGCTTCCGCAGCCGGTGGAGGTCCGCGCGGAGCGGCGCCCGCTCCCGGCGCCCACGGCGAGCGCGACCTCGGTGTTCGTCCACGTGGCGGGGTGGGTCCGCCAGCCGGGCGTCTACGAGCTGCCGGAGGGGTCCCGGGTCATCGACGCGCTCGAGCTGGCCGGGGGGCCGAAGCGGGGCGCCGAGCTGAGCGCGCTGAACCTCGCCGCCGTGCTGACGGACGGGCAGCAGGTGATCGTGCCACGGCGAGCGGAGGCGGGGACGTCCGGCGCGGCGGGCGCGGTTCCCACGGCTCCCGGCGCGGCGGCCGGCGGCCTCGTCAACGTCAACACCGCGACCGCCACGGAGCTCGAGGAGCTCCCGGGCATCGGCCCCGTGCTCGCCGAGGCCATCGTCGCGTACCGGGAGGAGCACGGGCCGTTCACGTCGGTCGACCAGCTGGAGGACGTCAGCGGCATCGGCCCCGTGACGCTCGAGGAGATCCGGGACCTGGTGACGGTGTGATGTCGGGGTGGGCCCTTCCGGCCGCCGCCGCGGCGTTCGGGTTGGGGGTGCTTGCGGCGGGCGACCGCGTCGCGCCCCGCCTGGGCGCGATGGCCCTGCTCCTGGGCGCGACGCTGCTCGTGGTGCGGCTGGCTTCCGGGGCCCGACGCGAAGCGTCGTCCTCCCTGCTCCTGGCTGCGGCCGGCCTGGTGGGCCGTGTGGAGCCCGCCGGCGAGCGGGAGCGGATCCTCGCCGCGGCCGGCCTCCCGACCGGCCCCCGCGGGCCTCCCGACCCGTCCCGTCGATGGAGGGCCGTGGCCCTGGTCTGCGGGTTCCTGCTGCTCGGCGGGGGATGGCAGATGGTGCGTCGCGCCACCGCGCCCTCGCTCGGCGCGCTGGACGGCCGGCATGTCGAGTTCCGGGCCACGGCGGCCGGGGACCTCCGGCGGTACGAGTTCGGCTGGGGCCTGGAGGCCACGGTCGAGCGGGTGGCGGACGAGGGCGGCGCCCGAGCGGCCTCGCTCCGCGTGTGGCTGAGCGGCGGGTACCCGGCGCCGCGGGTGGAGGCCGGCGTCCCGGTGGCGGGGTCGGGCCGGATCGAGTCGCTCCGGGACCAGGCGGGGTTCGGGCGGTACCTGGCCTCCCGAGGGCTCGTGGGGATCGTCTCGGTGAGCCGGGTCGAGGTCCTGGGACCACCTCGCTCCATGCCCATGCGCGCGGCGAACGGGGCGCGGGCCGCCTTCCGCCGGGCCGCGTTCGCCGTCCTGCCCGGCCGGGAGGCCGCCCTGCTCCTGGGCCTCAGCATCGGGGACACGGAGCGGATGCACCGGGAAGTCGAGGAGGACTTCCGGGCGACCGGCCTCGGCCACCTCTTGGCGGTCTCCGGATCGAACGTCGCGCTGTTCCTGGCGCCGGTCCTGTCGCTGGCCGCGGCGCTGCGGCTGCCGCGGCCGCTTCGCCTCGTGGCCGGTGCGGTCGCCGTGGCGTTCTTCGTCCTCGTCACCCGGTGGGAGCCATCCGTCCTCCGGGCGGGGGCCATGGCGGGCCTCGGGCTGGCGGCGCTGTGGGCGGGGCGGCCGCGAAGCACGGCCGGGGCGCTGGGCGCGGCCGTCCTGGTGCTCCTGGCCGCCGACCCGGGGCTGGCCGCCTCGCTTGGGTTCCAGCTGTCGGTGGCGGCCACCGCGGGCCTCGCGGCGATGGCGGGACCGCTGGCCGCGCGCCTCCGGTGGCTCCCGAGGCCGCTGGCGCTGGCTGCCGCCGCCACGCTCAGCGCCCAGATCGCCGTGTCCCCGCTGCTCCTGCTGCACTTCGGCGTGGTCCCCACGGTGACGGTCCTGGCGAACCTGCTGGCCGCGCCCGCGGTTGCGCCGGCGCTCTTCGGCGGCCTGGCGGCGGCCGGGGCGCAGATGGCCTGGCCTGGGGCGGGCCGGCCGCTGGGCCACCTGGCCACGCTGCCCCTCGAGTACCTGGCCGTGGTGGCCGACCGCCTGGCCCGGTTCCCGCTCCCCGCGGTGGTCGGCACGGCCCCGGCCCTGCCGCTCGCGGCGGCCGCGCTCGCCGCCCTCTGCGCCTGGCGCGTGCGCCGGGGCCGGCGGCCGGTGGGATTGGCCGCGGTGGCGATCGCGGTCGCCGCCCTGGGGTTCGCGCCGTCGGCCGGACCGATCGGGGGGCACGGCCTCACCGTGACGTTCCTCGACGTGGGCCAGGGCGACGCCGCCGTGATCCGGTCGCCCGGCGGCGCCACCGTGTTGATCGACGCCGGACCGGAGGAGGACGAGGTGGCCCTCGACCTGGCCCGGCTGGGCGTCCGCCGGCTCGACCTGGCCGCGGCCTCCCACGCCCACGCCGATCACGTCGAGGGGTTCCCGGCGGTCCTGGCCCGGTTCCCGGTCTCGGTGTTCCTCGACCCCGGCTGCCCGGCGGAGTCGCCCTCCTACCGGCGGCTGCTGGCGGCGCTGGACGACGAGGGCGTGACGGTCCGGCATCCGCGGGGCGGCGATCGATTCGTCGTGGGGGACCTCGTCGTGGACGTCCTCGGCCCCGACCGCTGCGCGCACGCCGAGGGGCCGAACGACGACTCGCTGGTCCTGCGCATCGCGGTCGGCGGCGGGTCCGTGCTGTTCCCGGGGGACGCCGAGGTCGCCGCGCAGCAGGACCTCCTGGACGATGGCGACGCGGTGGCGGCGGACGTCCTCAAGGTGCCGCACCACGGCGGGGACACCTCGCTCCCGGCCTTCTTCGAGGCCGCCCGGGCGTCGATGGGTGTCGTCAGCGTCGGCGACAACGACTACGGCCACCCGGTCCCCTCGGTGCTGGCCAGCCTCCGCTCGGCCGGGATGGCGGTGCTCCGGACCGACCTCGAGGGAGACGTCACGCTCCGGGTCTCGGGGCGGGGCGTTCTCGTAGAATCCGCCGCAGCGTGACCGCCGCACCGGCTCCCGTGCTCCTCCTGTGGGGGGAGAGCGACTTCCTCGTCCACGAGGCGGCGCGGGCCTCGTTCGGCGACGCGCGTCCCACCGAGATCGACGCCGTCGAGTGGCGTCCTGGCGCGCTCGCCGACCTGGCCACCCCCTCGCTCCTGGCGGAGGCGCGCGGCCTGCTCGTGACGGGGGCGGAGCGCCTGCCGGAGGAGGCCCTGTCCGAGGTCGCCGCGTATGCCGCCGACCCCGACCCCGACGCGCGCCTCGTGCTGGCCGCCGTGGTCGGCCCGCGGGCCAGGGGTCCCGCCAAGCGGCTGTCGCAGGCGGCCGGGCCGTCGGCGAAGGTCCACCGGGTCGCCGTCGAGCGGCGCGACCTCCCGGCGTGGGTCCGGGAACGGGCGCGGCGACACGGCATCGCGGCCACCCCGGCCGGGGCCAGCGCCCTGGTCGCCACCGTGGGCGAGGACCCCGGGGTCCTGGAGCAGGCCGTGGCCCAAGTGGCGGCGGCCCATCCCGCGGAGGGGCTCACCCCCGACACGGTCGCCGCGCAGTTCCGGGGGTTCGGCGACCGGCGCGTCTGGGAGGTGTGCGACGCGGCCTTCGGGGGCGACCTGCGGGCGGCCGTCCGGGCCCTGGCCGGGATGCTGGAGGCCCGCGAGGAGCCGCTGGCCATCTTGGGAGGCATCGCGGCCCGGCTGCGCGAGCTGATCCGGGTCGCCGCCTTCCCCCCGGGCACGCCGCTGCCCGAGGTCGCCAGGGGCGCCGGGCTCCGCTTCGATTGGCAGGCTCGGCGGTTCCGCGACCAGGCGGGGCGGTTCCCCGGCGACGAGCTCGTCTCGCTGCACGCCGCGGTGGCGGAGGCGGATCAGCTGTTGAAGCTCGGCGGGGCGGGCGACGTGGTGCTGGCCCGGTTGGTGAGCCGCATCGCGGCGGGCGGGCCCCGCGCCGCCCAGCCCGTCCGCTAGAGCGCGCCGGCCTCCCGGCCGCGAACCCGTCCCGACCCGCACCCGCCGGGTCGTTCCTCACTCCCTCGAGGACAATGGGGGCGTGGACCTCGGCGTGGTCGCGCACGAGACGTGGTTCACCGATGCCCGGCCTCCGTTCGACTGGGGGTTCGCGCTGGCGTGGCCGTCGGCCGCCCTCGTGGCGGCCGCCGTGGCGGTCGCGGTGCTGTGGCGGCTGGCCGCCCGCCTGTTCCGCTCGCCGGAGCTGCCGTTCCTCCGCCCGCTCGGGCGCCTCTCGCCCTGGGTGCCTCGGATCCTGGCGATCCACGCCGGCGTGTCGCTGCTGGCCCAGGCCGCCCGGGGGACGTACCTGGCCCCGGCGCTCGAGCTTCCGCCGGGGCCGGCGGGCACCGCGCTGGCCGTGGCCGAGGGGCTCGTGGGCGTGTGGCTGATCACCGGGTTCCGGATCCGGGCCGGCGCCGCGCTCCTGGTGGCCGCGGGCCCGCTGGGCATGCCCGCCTACGGCGTCCTGCCCATCCTCGAGCGGATGGACCTCCTGGGGATCGCGCTGTTCCTGGCCATCGTCCCGCCGGAGGAGAATCCCGGTGGCGCCGTGCAGGCGCCGGCGGATCGGCTGGCCCCGGCGCTGCTGCTGCTGCGCCTGCTGGTGGGCGGGTCGCTGGTCCTGCTGGCCTTCACCGAGAAGCTCGCCCGCCCGGATCTGGCGCTCGCCTTCCTCGAGAAGTTCCCGGCGTTCAACATCATGCGAGCCGTCGGCATCCCCCTCTCCGACGTGGAGTTCGTCCGCATCGCCGGGGCGATCGAGCTGCTGTTCGGGCTGCTCCTCATCTCCGGGGCCCTCCCGCAGCTCGCGGTCATCGCGGCGGGGATCCCGTTCAACGCCACGCTGTTCTTCCTCGGCGTCCCCGAGCTGCTGGGGCACCTCCCGATCTACGGGGCCATGCTCGCCCTGCTGGTCTACGGGTCGTCGCCCCGATGGGCGTGGGCCACGTCGTGGCTGCCGGGGCGGCGGGCCGAACCGGCGACGGCGCCGACCGGAGCGACGTGAGAGGGGAGAGGGGCTAGGAGCCCTGGGCCCGCCGGGCCAGGCCGGCCTTCCGGCGGGCGGCGGTGTTGCGGTGAATGACGCCCTTTGAGGCCGCCTTGTCGAGGAGGCGCGCGGTGAGCCGGGCCTGGGTCGCGGCGGCCTCGCTGTCGCCGGCCTCGGCGGCCCGGGCGACCTTCTTGGCCTCGGTCTTCAGCCGGCTCCGCACGGCGACGTTGCGCTCGCGCCGCCGCTCGTTCTGGCGGTTCCGCTTGATCTGGGACTTGATGTTGGCCACGGCGGGCATTGTAGCAGTCGGCCCCGGCGGCCCCCCGGCTACCATGGGTGAGTGACGCACCCCTCGCGGATCCGCAACTTCGCCATCGTGAGCCACATCGACCACGGCAAGTCCACGCTGGCCGACCGCTTCCTCGACCTCACCCACGCCGTCCCCGAGCGGCAGATGCGCGAGCAGTTCCTCGACCGGATGGAGCTCGAGCGCGAGCGCGGCATCACGATCAAGGCCCAGGCCGTGCGGCTGCGGTACCGGCGCGACGGCGCCGACCACGTCCTCAACCTGATCGACACGCCGGGCCACGTCGACTTCACCTACGAGGTCTCCCGGGCGCTGGCGGCGTGCGAGGGTGCCGTGCTGCTGGTGGACGCCGCCCAGGGCATCGAGGCCCAGACGCTGGCGAACCACCACCTGGCCCGGGAGGCGGGGCTGGTCGTGGTCCCGGCCGTCAACAAGATCGACCTCCCGGCCGCGGACGTGCCCGAGGCGGTCCGGGAGCTGGCCGAGCTGACGGGGACGCCGGAGGAGGACGTCCTCCGGGTCTCGGCCAAGACCGGCGAGGGCGTCGAGGCGCTCCTCGACGCCGTCATCGACCGGGTCCCCGCGCCCAGCGGCGACCGGGCGGCCCCCGCCCGGGCGCTGGTGTTCGACTCGGCCTACGACGCCTACCGCGGCGTGGTGGCGTACGTCCGCATGGTCGACGGCGAGCTCCGGTCGCGGGCGCGGATCCGGATGATGGCCGCCGCCACGGAGTCCGAGGCCGAGGAGGTCGGCGCGTTCGCCCCGGACCCGGTCGCGGTGCCGTCCATCGCCGCGGGCGAGGTCGGCTACCTGGTGGTCGGGGAGAAGGACGTCCGGCGAGCCAAGGTGGGCGACACCGTGACCTCCGCCGACCGCCCGGCGTCCGAGCCGCTGCCGGGGTACCGCGAGCCGAAGCCGATGGTATGGAGCGGCCTGTACCCCACCGAGGGGGGCGACTACCCGGCGCTGCGCGCCGCGCTCGATCGGCTGCGCCTGTCCGACGCCGCGCTGGTGTACGAGCCGGAGTCCTCGCGCGCGCTCGGGTTCGGCTTCCGGTGCGGCTTCCTGGGGCTCCTGCACATGGACATCGTCCGCGAGCGGCTGGAGCGGGAGTTCGACCTGTCGCTGATCGCCACGGCCCCCAACGTCGAGCTCCGCCTTCGACGGGGCGACGAGGTGGTGGAGGTCCACAACCCCTCGGAGATGCCCTCGCCCGGGACCTACGACCGCGTCGACGAGCCGGTGGTGCTGGCCACCGTCATCACGCCCGCCGAGCACCTGGGCCCGGTCATGGAGCTGTGCCAGTCGCGGCGGGGCTCGCTGGAGGAGATGCGGTACCTGGCGCCGGAGCGCGTCGAGGTCCGGTACCTGCTGCCGCTGGCCGAGATCATCTTCGACTTCTTCGACCAGCTGAAGTCCCGGACCCGCGGGTACGCCTCGCTCGACTACGAGCACTGGGGGTACCAGGAGGCCGACCTGGTCCGCGTGGACCTCCTCCTCCACGGCGAGCCCGTGGACGCCTTCTCCGCCGTCGTCCACCGCGAGCAGGCGCCGGTCTGGGGCCGGCGGATGGTGGAGCGCCTGCGCGAGCTGATCCCCCGGCAGATGTTCGACGTGGCCATCCAGGCCGCCATCGGCAGCCGGATCGTGGCCCGGGAGACGGTGAAGGCCAAGCGGAAGGACGTCCTGGCCAAGTGCTACGGCGGCGACGTGACCCGCAAGCGCAAGCTCCTCGAGAAGCAGAAGGCCGGGAAGCGGAAGATGCGCCGGGTGGGGCGGGTCGACGTCCCCCAGGAGGCGTTCATCGCCGCGCTCCGGGTGGACCGGAGCGGGGGAGCCAGGTGAAAGCCGGCCTGTACGTGCACGTGCCGTTCTGCCTCACGCGGTGCGGGTACTGCGACTTCAACGCCCACGCCGGGCTCCTCCATCTCGCGGACCGGTACGTCGAGGCGCTCGTCCGCGAGGCCGAGCTGGCCGCGCCGTCCTGGGCGGGCGTGCGGTTCGCGTCGATCTTCGTCGGTGGGGGCACCCCGACCACGCTGGGCCCCGCGGCGCTGGGAGCCGTCCTGGCGGCGCTCCAGTCCCGGTTCGAGGTGGCTCCCGACGCGGAGGTCACCGTGGAGGCCAACCCCGACACCGTCGATCCCCGCTCGCTGGCGGCCCTGCGCGACGCCGGGGTCAACCGGCTCTCGCTTGGCGTGCAGTCGTTCGACCCCGCCGTCCTCCGGGCCCTGGACCGGGCGCATCCGCCGGCCTCGGCGCGGCGGGCCTACCGGGACGCCAGGGCGGCGGGGTTCGACGACGTCAACCTCGACCTCATCTACGGCGCGCACGGCGAAACGCCCGCTTCCTGGCGCCGGACGCTCGACGAGGCGGTGGCTATGGGCCCCGAGCACCTTTCGTGCTACGCGCTCACGGTCGAGTCGGGGACGCCGCTGGGCCGGGCGGTCCTCGCTGGGGATGTGCCGCCGCCGGATCCCGACCTCCAGGCCGCGATGTTCGAGCACGCCTGTCGGACGCTGGCCGCCGCGGGCTACGCGCACTACGAGATCTCGAACTGGGCCCGGCCGAGGCGGGAATGCCTGCACAACCTCGGGTACTGGGAGGGCCGGCCGTACCTCGGGCTCGGCGCGGGCGCGCATTCCGCCAGGGACGGCAGGCGGTGGTGGAACGTCCGCCCGCCCGGGCGGTACATCGAGGAGGCCCTGGCCGGCCGGCTTCCGATCGGGGGGCGCGAGGAGCCCGAGGAGGAGGCCCGGCGGCTCGAGCGCCTGTTCCTGGGGCTCCGGCACGCCGGCGGGGTGCCCGCCGCCTGGGTCGAGCCCGCCGCCGCGGCCGACGTGGTGGCCCGGGGGCTGGCGCGGCGCTCGGGGGACCGCCTGGCGCTCACCGAGCGAGGGATGCTCCTGGCGAACGACGTCGTGCTCGCCTTGTCGGGCTGAACGGCGGAACCTGCTAGCACTCGCGGATCGAGAGTGCTAACAATTGTCCCGATGGCCACCACGCCGATGGGAGCGCGCAAGGCCCGGGTCCTCCGGGCGGTCGTCGGCGACTACATCCGCACGGCGGAGCCGGTGGGGAGCGGCACGGTGGCCACCCGGTACCGCCTGGGGGTCAGCCCCGCGACGATCCGGAACGACATGGCGACGCTCGAGGAGCTGGGCTACCTGGTCCAGCCCCACACCTCCGCGGGGCGCGTCCCGACCGACCTCGGGTACCGGTTCTACGTCGACACGCTCCCGCGCCGGGCGGCGCTCAGCGACACCCAGCGCCGGGCCATCGCCGTCTTCTTCGGCGAGGTCCCCCCGGACGTCGAGGAGGTCCTCCGGCGGACGGCCTCGTTCCTGTCGCAGCTCACGCACTACGCGGCCGTGGCGCTGGCCCCGGACGTCGAGCGGAGCCGGGTGGCGTACGCCGACCTGATCCCGCTGGCCAGCGGGGCGCTCCTGGTGGTGGTCGGCGACACCGGGCGGGTGGACAAGCGGCTGATCGAGGCCGCGGACGGGGTGAGTGAGCCGGCGCTGCGGCGGACCTCCGAGGCGCTTCGCCGATCCGTGGCCGGGCGCAGCTACGCCGAGGCGCGCCGGCGCATCGACCGCGCCGCGGCCGCGGCCGCCGGGGACGACCGCGACGTCCTCGCGGCGGTGGCCCAGGCGTTCGCCGACCTGGAGCGGAGCGGGGGACCGGATCACGCGTTCATCGGCGGCGTGGCGAACATCGCCGGCGAGGACGCCTTCGAGCGGCGGGAGACCGTCCGCCGGCTGTTCGAGGCGCTCGAGGAGGAAGCCGCCGTCCTGCGGTTCCTGCGCGGCCTGGCCGGCGAGGAGGAGGTCGCGGTGACGATCGGGCGGGAGAACCCGGTGGCCGCCATGCGGGAGGCCAGCGTGGTCGTCGCGCCGTACCGCGCCGGCCACCGCCCGGCGGGAGCCATCGCGGTCATTGGCCCCACCAGGATGCACTACACCACCTCGATCTCGGCCGTCCGCGCGGTGTCGCGGCGGCTGTCGGGCCTGATCGAGACACTGGCCGGGTAGCCGGGTACAGTCGGAGCCGTGGCTGAGCGCGAC
Source organism: Actinomycetota bacterium (assembly GCA_036260395.1). GTDB lineage: Bacteria > Actinomycetota > UBA4738 > UBA4738 > CALAEC01 > DASZZY01. The sequence continues at coordinate 9,556 of DASZZY010000011.1, read as the reverse complement.
CTCTACGAGGTGCTCGGCGTCACGCGCGAGGCGAGCGCCGAGGACATCAAGCGGGCATACCGTCGCCTGGCCCGCGAGTACCACCCCGACGTCAACCGCGATCCGCAGGCCGAGCACCGCTTCAAGGAGATCAACCTCGCCTACCAGACCCTCTCGGACCCCGCCCGGCGCCGGCAGTACGACCAGTTCGGGGGCGCGGGCTTCACCCCCGAGATGTTCGGGTTCGGGGACATCGGCGACATCTTCGAGGCCTTCTTCGGGTCCCCGTTCGCCCGCGGGACCCGGACGGCGCGTCGGCGGACCCGGGCCCGGCCCGGGGGCGACCTCCACGTCGTCCTCGACCTGACGTTCGAGGAGGCGGCCTTCGGGGCGCGCAAGGACGTGGACGTCCAGAGCCTGGAGCGGTGCCCGCGCTGCGAGGGGAACGGCGCCGAGCCGGGGACGGCGCCGTCGCGGTGCGCGACGTGCGGCGGCTCCGGCGAGCTCTCCGACGTGCGCCGCAGCGTGTTCGGGACCGTGATGACGTCGCGGACCTGCCCCACGTGCGAGGGGACCGGCGAGGAGATCGCCTCTCCCTGCACGCGGTGCGGCGGCGAGGGACGCCTGCCGGCCAGGCAGACGGTCGGCGTGGAGGTGCCGGCCGGCGTGGCCGACGGCATGGAGCTGCGCGTCGAGGGCGGCGGCGAGGGCGGCCGCCACGGCGGCTACGCCGGCGACCTGTACCTCACGCTCCGGGTCGCGCCGCATCCGGCGTTCGAGCGCAGCGGCTCCGACCTCGTCACGATCCTGGAGCTCCCGGTGACCACGGCGATGCTCGGCGGCGAGGTGGAGATCGAGACGCTCGACGGCCCCGAGCGGATCACGGTGCCGCCCGGTACCCGGGCCGGGCAGGTGTTGACACTCCGGGGACGCGGCGTCCGGAACCTCGGGCGGCGGGGCCGGGGGAACCTGCTCGTGCGGGTGGACCTGGCGGTCCCCGACCGCCTGTCGCGGAAGGAGCGGCAGCTCGTCGAGCAGCTCGCGGAGCTCCACGGCGACCCGCCGGGGCGCGGGCCCCGGCCCGGCCGCCTGCGTCGCCCCCGGTGAGGCTGCCGCACTTCTTCGCCGGCGCGCCCGAGCCCGGCGGGACCGTCACGCTCGAGGCCGAGGACGCCCATCACGCGCTCCGGGCCCTGCGGCTGCGGCCCGGGGACGGGTTCACGTCGTCCGACGGCCGGGGCGCGGTGGCCCGGTGCCGGGTCGTCCGGGCCACGGGCCTCCTGGTGGAGGGAGAGGTCCTCGACCGCATCGTGGAGCCGCCCCCGCGGCCGTCGCTGTCGGTGCTGCTGTCCGCGCCGAAGGGCGACCGGCTCACCTGGGCCGTGCAGAAGCTGTCCGAGGTGGGCGCCGACGAGATCGTGGTGGTCGAGGCCTCCCGAAGCGTCCGGCGGTGGGACCCCGAGCGCGCGGGGCGGGCACGGGGCCGCCTGGAGGCGGTGGCCCGCGAGGCCGCCAAGCAGTCGCGCCGCCGGCACCTCCCGGGCGTCGTCGGGCCCCGGCCGTGGGACGAAGCGCTGGACGACGCCCTGGCCCGCGGGCCCGCCGTCGTCCTGTGGGAGCGGGCGGAGCGCCGGCTGGCCGACACGCTGCCGGAGGAGGCGCCGGCGGCCCTCGCGGTGGCCGTCGGGCCGGAGGGCGGGATCCCCGAGGAGGACGCCGGGGCCGCCGAGCGCCGGGGGGCGGTGCTGGCCGGCCTGGGGCCGCAGATCCTGCGCACGGAGACGGCCGCGGTCGTCGGAGCGGCGCTGGTCCTGGCGAGGTACGGCCGCCTCGGCTGACGCACCTTTGCGGCCTCGGGGTTCCCTGATAGCCTCGGACCCCCATGCCGAATCCCCCTCTGGCTCGTCGCCTCTTCGCCGTGGCTGCCGCCCTGGCGGTGGTGGTGCTGCCGTCGGCGCAGGCCGGCGCGGCCGGCGGCGACGTCTTCGCGGAGGGGAACGCGTGGTGCGCGAGCACCCACCCGAACCACGGGACCCTGTCGGGCTTCGGGCCCGCCCTCGACATCGGCTCGCCCACGGACTTCCTGTGGCCGATCTACGCGCCGAACGCCGGCGAGGTGGAGATCCACTCCGAGGGATGGGGCGGGGGCTGGGGCAACTCCATCATCTGGACGCGCTACGACGGCGCCGAGCGGATCCACATGGCCCATCTCGACTCGTTCGGGGAGACCGGACCGGTCGAGGCCGGCGACCTCATCGGCCGCGTGGGGAGCACCGGGCAGTCGACATCGCCCCACCTCCACCTGTCGGCGCAGATCGACGGGAAGCCCGCCACGCTCATCCTCATGGGCAAGGAGATCCACGCCGGTGATTGCTTCACCTCGCCGGGGCCGATCCCGCCCACGTGCCGCGGGCAGCAGGCCACGCTGCTCGGCGGGGCGGGGAAGGACGTCCTGGAGGGCACCGCGGGCGACGACGTGATCCTGGGCCGGCGCGGCAAAGACACGATCGAGGGCGGCGACGGCGACGACGTCATCTGCGGCGGGAAGGGCGCCGACGTCCTCGTCGGGAAGGGCGGAGGCGACGAGCTGGCCGGGAGCGCCGACGACGACACGCTTCGGGGCGGCGGCGGAGCCGACACCCTGCGCGGCGGGAGCGGTGGCGACCACCTCGTCGGCTCGGGGGGCACCGACGAGCTGATCGGCCAGGGCGGGCCCGACACGTTCAAGGGGGGCAAGAAGGACGACGAGCTCGCCGGCGGGAAGGGCGCGGACCACCTCCGCGGAGGGCCGGGAAGCGACGTGGCGATCTTCACGTCGGCGAAGCAGGCGGTGACGGCGAACCTCGATCGGGGCACGGCGACCGGCCAGGGGAACGACGTACTGTTGGGCATCGAGTGGCTGTTCGGGTCGCTCTTCGGTGATCACCTGGTCGGCGACGCCGGGCCGAACGTGCTGTTCGGCGACCTGGGGAACGACTCGCTGAAGGGCCGGGGCGGCGAGGACGTGGCCGACGGCGGCGGCGGGGCCGACGCCTGCGTCGCGGAGCACGTCACGAACTGCGAGTAGCCTGCCACCGTCCGCGGCGGCGGTAGCATCGGAGGGACCCGCCTGGGGAAGGAGCCCGACATGGACGAATGCCTGTTCTGCAGGATCGCCACGGGGGAGCAGTCGGCCGACGTGGTTCACTCCTCGGACAACGTGGTGGCGTTCCGGGACATCAACCCGCAGGCGCCCACCCACATCCTGATCATCCCGAAGGAGCACATCGAGTCGGCCCGCGTGCTCCGCGACCGCAACGCCGAGATCCTGAGCGAGATCTTCCAGGCCGCCGCCCACCTGGCCAGGGCGGAGGGCGTCGACAGGACCGGCTGGCGGCTGGTGACCAACGTGGGGACCAACGCCGGCCAGAGCGTCCACCACCTCCACTTCCACCTGCTGGGCGGCCGTCCGATGGGCTGGCCACCGGGATAGCGCCGCGGCGGCCCGTGGGACGCGGCCGCCCCGCGCCGTATAATCGGTTCGGTCGGGGTCGCGCGTGCGGCCCCGTTCGCAACAGGGGAGACCACCCCGAGGAAGCAGTTGGCCAAGGCCACCACGCAAGTCAAGATCCTGGTTCCCGGCAACCACACGATGGTCGCCCTCGTCGGGCAGCGGGACGAGCTCCTGAAGGTCGTCGAAGCGGCGTTCGACACCCACATCGTCGTCCGCGGCAACGAGATCACGATCACCGGCGAGACCGAGGAGGCAGAGGCCGTCGCGGTCCTGTTCGAGGAGCTGCTGACCCTCCTCGACCGGGGCCAGGTCCTCACGCCGAACGCCGTCGGCCACACCATCGACATGATCAAGCGGGACGGCGTCCGACCGTCGGACGTCATGAGCGACGTCCTGCTGACGTCGCGGGGCAAGTCGATCGCGCCCAAGACGTTCGGCCAGAAGCGGTACGTCGACGCCATCCGCCGGGCCACGCTGACGTTCTCGATCGGCCCCGCGGGGACCGGGAAGACCTACCTGGCGGTGGCCACGGCGGTCCGCGCCCTCCAGGAGCGGGAGGTGTCGCGGATCATCCTCACCCGTCCGGCCGTGGAGGCCGGGGAGAGGCTCGGGTTCCTCCCCGGCACGCTCTTCGAGAAGATCGACCCCTACCTGAAGCCGCTGTACGACGCGCTCTACGAGATGATGGACGCCGAGGCGTTCGCCCGCCTGATGGAGCGAGGGACGATCGAGGTGGCCCCCCTCGCCTTCCTCAGGGGACGCACGCTCAACGACTCGTTCATCATCCTCGACGAGGCCCAGAACACCTCGCCGGAGCAGATGAAGATGTTCCTGACCCGCCTCGGGTTCGGCTCCCGCGCCGTGATCAACGGCGACGTGACCCAGATCGACCTCGCGTCTGGGCAGGCTTCGGGTCTCGTCGTGGTCGAGGAGATCCTCAAGGGTATCGAGGGGATCGAGTTCGTGCACCTCGGGGCCCGGGACGTCGTCCGGCACCGGATCGTCCAGGACATCGTCGAGGCCTACCGGCGGTTCGGCGAGCGGCAGGGCGGGCGCGAGGGCTCCGCGAACGGCGATGAGCGACGAGGGGGATAGTCCCACCGTCGCCCTATCCGACCGGCAGGGTCGCGCGGTGGACGGCACGGCCCTCGTCGAGCTGGCGCGCCGGGCGCTCGTTGCGGAGGGTGCCGCGGACGTCGAGCTCTCCGTATCGCTCGTGTCCGAGGACGAGATGGCCCGCCTCCACGAGACCTATCTCGGCGAGCCCGGCCCGACCGACGTGCTGTCGTTCCCCCAGGACGAGGAGGGCCCCGGCCGACTCCTGGGCGACGTGGTGATCTGTCCGGACGTGGCGGCGCGCCAGGCCACCGATCTCCACCGGGAGCTCGGGCTCCTGGTGGTCCACGGGACCCTGCACCTTCTGGGCTACGACCACGAGGAGCCCGAGGACCGGCGCCGGATGTGGGAGCGGCAGGAGGCGTACTCCGGCGTCGCGCTGGCGGACGACGGCTCGCGCGAGGCGTCGGCGTGACGGGCGGAGACTGGGCCGCCGTCGCCGCCGTCGCCCTCCTCATCGCGCTGGCCGGGGTCATGGCCGCGTCGGAGGTGGCCATCACCCGCATCAGCCGGATCCGGGCCTACCGCCTCCAGGAGGAGGGACGGCGCGGCGCCGGCTCGCTGGTCCGGATCTCGGAGGACCCGGCCCGCTACCTGAACGTCATCCTCCTGCTCACGCTGCTGATGCACCTGGGCGGCACGACGATCGCCACGGTGGTCGCGGTGCGGGTCGTCGGCGGCCTCGGGGAGCTGGTGGCCACCGTGTCGATGACCGTGCTCCTGTTCGTGCTGGCGGAGGTGACGCCCAAGACCTTCTCCGTCCAGCACACCGATCGGGTCGGGCTCCGCCTCGCGCCGGTCATCGTGGCGCTGGGCCGGATGCTCGGGCCGGTCGCCCAGGCGCTGATCACGGTGGCCAACGTGCTGGCCCCGGGGAAGGGCCTCCCCGAGGGGCCATTCGTCACCGAGCAGGAGATCAAGCAGATGGCGGAGACCGCCGCCGAGGAGGAGGAGATCGAGGAGGAGGAGAAGGAGCTCATCCACTCGATCTTCGAGTTCGGCGACACCGTGGTCCGCGAGGTGATGGTCCCCCGCCCGGACATCGCCGCCGTCGACGTCTTGGAGCCGCTCGACCGGGTGGCGGCGATGGTGATCGAGCACGGCTACTCGCGGATCCCGGTGTTCAAGGACAGCCTCGACGAGATCGTCGGGGTGGTCTACGCCAAGGACGTCCTCAGGTCCCTCCGGACGTCCAAGAACGGCAGGGACAGGAAGACCAAGGACATCGCCCGCAAGCCCTACTTCGTCCCCGAGTCGAAGAAGGTCGCCGACCTCCTCCGCGACATGCAGCGCGAGCGCCTGCACCTGGCGATCGTGGTGGACGAGTACGGGTCGGTGGCCGGGCTCGTCACGCTCGAGGACCTCATCGAGGAGATCGTGGGCGAGATCGAGGACGAGTTCGACCGCGCCGAGCCGAACGTCAAGCCGGTGGGGGACGACCGGTATCGCCTCAACGCCAAGGTCTCGGTCGACGACGTCAACGATCTGCTGGAGGTCAAGCTGCCGGACACCGAATGGGACACCGTGGGCGGGCTGATGCTCGGGATCCTGGGCCGGGTGCCGAGGCAGGGGGAGGCCGTCGAGTTCGGCGACCTCCGGTTCACCGCCGAGCGCGTGCAGGGCCGCCGGATCTCGCAGGTGCTCGTGGAGCGGGTGGACTCCGGGTCGCGGGTGGAGGCCTCGCCTGAATAGGCCCCCCGAGGACCAGCTCGCGGCCCTGCTGGCCGCCGCCCGGGAGGCCCGGGACCGGGCGTACGCGCCCTACAGCCGGTACCACGTCGGGGCCGCCGTGCTCGCCGACGACGGCCGGATCGTGCCGTCGGCCAACATGGAGAACGCCTCGTACCCGCTATCGGTGTGTGCCGAGCGTGGCGCCGTGCAGCGGGCGGCCTTCGAGGGGGCCCGGCGGCTGGTGGCGGTGGCCGTCACCACCTCGGGTCCCGGGGTGGCGTGGCCCTGCGGCGGGTGCCGCCAGGTGCTCCACGAGTTCGGCCCGGGCATGCTGGTCGTCGCCGAAGGGTCCGACGGTCGGCGCGAGGAGAGGGCCCTCGGGGACCTGCTGCCCGACGCGTTCGGGCCGGACGACCTGGCGGGGTAGCAGCCCGTGCGGTCGGGGTTCGTCGCGGTGGTCGGCCGGCCCAACGTCGGGAAGTCGACGCTGGTGAACGCCCTGGTCGGGGAGAAGGTCTCGATTGTCACCGACAAGCCGCAGACCACGCGGGCGCGGATCCACGGGGTGCGCACCACCGACGAGGTGCAGGTCGTGTTCACCGACACGCCGGGCTTCCACAAGCCGCGGACGCTGCTCGGCCGCCGGCTGAACGAGATCGTCGCCGACAGCGTGGAGGGCGTCGACGCCGTCCTCCACGTGGTCGATGCCGCGGCCGGCGTGGGGCGGGGGGACGAGTACGTGGCCCGCACGCAGGTGGCCGGCCGGCCAGGGCTGAAGGTCTGTGCCGTCAACAAGATCGATCTGGTGAAGCCCGACCCGCTCATCCCCCAGCTCGAGGCGGCCTCTCGGCTGGCGCGGTACGACCACGTCGTCCCGGTCTCGGCGCGGATCGGCCGCAACATGGACGAGCTCGTGGCGGTCCTGGAGGGGGCGATGCCGGAGGGGCCGCTCTACTACCCCGAGGGAGACGTGACCGACCAGCCCGTCGAGTTCCGGGTCGCCGAGATCGTCCGCGAGAAGGCCCTCCAGGCCACCCGGGAGGAGGTCCCCCATTCCGTGGCGGTCCAGGTGGAGGAGATGGAGCGGGACGACGACCGCGGCCTGGTCCGGATCGACGCCGTGCTCCTCGTCGAGCGCGACTCCCAGAAGGGGATCGTGATCGGGAAGGGCGGCCAGATGCTGAAGCGGATCGGGACGCTGGCCCGGGAGGAGATCCAGTTCCTGCTGGGGGAGCGCGTCTACCTCGACCTCCGGGTCAAGGTCCAGCGGGAGTGGCAGCGCGATCCCGCGGCCCTGGCCCGCCTCGGCTACTGAGCGTCAGCCGGCTACCGTCACCCGGAGCCGGCCCTCCATCCCCAGGTCCCGGTGGTACTTGCAGAAGAACGTGGCCTCGCCCTCCGGCGCCAGCTCGCCGACCGCCTCCGTCGTGAGGTGGGAGGACGAGTCGATGTCCACGTCGACGTCCGTCCCCTCGACGCTGAAGTTGTGGGTCTTCGTCCCGGCGTTCGTGATCCGCAGGAACTGTCCCCCGAGGACGATGAGGCACGGCGGCTGGAAGGCATCGTCGACCTGTCGCAGCCTGACGACGGCCGGGCCCACGGTGCGGTCCACGCACCGCGCCGGGCCGGGTTCGGGCTGCGTCGGTCCGGGCTGCGGCTGGGCCGTGGTCGGCGCCGCACGGGGCGACGGCCGGCGCGCCGGACCGTCCACCGTCCCGCCGCCGCAGGCAGTCGCCGCCACGAGCGCCAGGGCCACCGCACCCCGCACGAGCCGCCGCCGCTCGGTCTGGCGGGGGACGCCTGGGCCGAACGTCAGCTCGTGCTGGTCACTTCCCACCGGATGTTGGCGCCCTCCTCGACCGTCGCCGTGATCGTCGCCTGGCTCCCGTCGTCGGCCCTGGCGGTGCAGGTGAACGTCGTCCCGACCTCCGCCGGCACGTCGTCCGGGCATTCGACGGAGCTGGCCACGACGCCGGTCTGCCGCTGGAGCTCCTCGCGGATCTGCGCCTCGAGGTCCTCGGTGCCGAGCGTGGCGCTGAACGTGCAGCCGGCGAGCAGAGCCGCGACGGCGGATGCGGCCAGGCCGGCACGGATGGTCGATCGGGACATGTGGCCTCCTCGTGGCAGACGGCCCATGCTTCCGGTCCTGGGCGCGGCTGTCAAACCGCTTCGGGACCGCGGCGGGGAGGGCGGGGGCAGGCGGTATCATGGGTACCCCCGCAAGAGGCCGAGGAGGCCGCATGGCGAACGTTCCGGCCCAGACCAGCGAGCACGTCCCCGAGTCCCCGTGGGGCCCGGCGGCCTCGCAGGCCGCGGCGATCCGGGTGACGCCGGTCGACGCCGTGGGGCTCGAGGAGCGGGCCGCGTCGCTGGCCACCCGGTCGATCAAGCGGGAGTCGAAGCTGTTCGCCCTCGACCTCGCGATCCGGTGCGCCGACCTCACGACGCTGGAGGGCGCCGACACCCCGGGGAAGGTGACCGCCGTCTGCTCCAAGGCCGTCCGGCCCGACCCCACCGACCCCACGATCCCGTCCGTGGCGGCCGTGGTCGTCTACCCCCAGCTGGTCCCGGTGGCCGCCGAGCGGCTCCGGGGCACCGGCGTCAAGGTGGCCAGCGTGGCCGGCGCGTTCCCCTCCGGGCTCTCGCCGCTCGAGCCGCGGCTGGAGGAGATCCGCCAGGCCGTCCGGTGGGGGGCCGACGAGATCGACATCGTCCTCAACCGCTCGGCGTTCCTCGCCGGGCGGTACGCCAAGGTCTTCGAGGAGATCACCGCCTCGAAGGAGGCCGCCGGCACCGCCCACCTGAAGGTGATCCTGGAGGTCGGCGAGCTCGGCTCCTACGACCAGGTCCGGAAGGCCAGCATGCTCTCGATGGCCGCCGGCGCCGATTTCATCAAGACCTCCACCGGGAAGATCTCCGCGAGCGCCAGCTTCCCCTCGGCGCTCTGCATGATGGAGGCGGCCCGCGACTTCCTCCACCAGACCGGGCGGCCGGTGGGGATCAAGGTGGCCGGGGGGATCCGCAAGGCCAAGGAGGCGTGGACGTACCTGGTGATCCTCCACGAGACGCTCGGGCCCGACTGGTTGACGCCGGACCGGTTCCGGATCGGCGCGTCGACGCTGCTCAACGACCTGCTGATGCAGGTCCGCAAGGAGCGCGACGGGCGGTACCAAGGGCCGGACTACTTCACGGTGGACTGATGGGCGAGCGCGGCGACCTCGAGCGCCCCGAGCGCACGCTCGCCGAGCGGACGCCGTTCGCCTACGCGCCCTCGCGGGAGTCGACCGAGATCGTCCG
>DASZZY010000010.1:0-7023 GCA_036260395.1 Actinomycetota bacterium | reverse complement strand
CCTGCTGGATCGCTGGACGGACGGCCGGTTGAAGCTGTTCGTGACCGCGTCGGGCCTGCGCCTGCGCGGCGAGAGCGGAGCGCTCCGCGACGGCGACTACCTGCCGCTGGCCACGGAGGGGGACCATGCGCGGCACGCGATTGCGTTCGCCCGGCGCCTGGGCGACGACTGGGCGGTCACGGTCGTCCCCAGGCTCACCACTCGCCTGGCTCGAGGCCGCTGGCCGCTCCGCGCGGAGGTCTGGGGAGACACCGCCGTCCGCCTCCCGGCGGACACTCCGTCCTCGTGGAGGGACGCGTTCACCGGCTCGGCGGTCGAGGCGGACGCCGCCGGGCGCGTGCCGGTGGGCGACCTGCTGACGGACCTTCCGGTGGCGGTGGTGGTCCGGGCCTAGCGCCGGTCGGCTGGCACGACCGCTCGCCGGCGTCCCGCCGGGGCCATCCACGGCCCCTCCCACGGCCGGTCCGCCTCGTCGATCAGCGTGCCGGGCTGAACCACCTCGTCGATGGCGTCCAGTACCTCGGCGTCCAGCCGGACGTCGGCGCCGGCCAGCAGGTCCTGGAGCTGGTCCATGGTCCGCGGGCCGATGATGGCCGAGGTGACGGCCGGGTGGGCCAGCGTGAAGGCCACCGCCAAGTGGGGGAGCGACACGCCCGCCTTGTCGGCGACCGCCCCGAGCCGCTCGACGAGGTCGTACCGCCGGTCGGTCTCCGGCCGCGCGGGGTCGAAGCGGGTCCCGAACCGCCCGCCCATCCGAGAGGACCGGGCCATGCGGGAGTCGGGCGGCGGCTCCTGTCCTCGGCGGTACTTCCCGGAGAGCCATCCGCTGGAGAGCGGGCTGTAGGTGATCACGCCCATCCCGTAGCGGCGGGCCACCGGGAACACGTCGCGCTCCGCGGCCCGGACGAAGATCGAGTACGGCGACTGCTCGCAGGCTGGCCGCGGCAGGCCGCGCCGCTCGGCGACCCAGTGGGCCTCCACGAGGTGCCACGCCGGGAAGGCCGAGGTGCCGACGTACCGGACCTTCCCCTGGCGGACGAGATCCCCCATGGCCTCGAGAGTGTCCTGGAGCTCGGTGTCGGCGTCCGGCCGGTGGAGCTGGTAGAGGTCGATGTGGTCGGTCCCCAGCCGGCGCAGACTGGCCTCGACCTCTCGGAAGATCCACAGCCGCGAGTTCCCCGCCTGGTTCGGCCCCCGGCCCATCCGCCCGTGGACCTTCGTCGCCAGGACCACGTCGTCGCGCCGGCCGCGGAGCGCCCGGCCGACGATCTCCTCCGACACGCCGCGGGAGTAGACGTCCGCGGTGTCGACGAAGTTGATGCCGGTGTCCAGCGCGGCGTGGATGATGCGGACGCACTCGTCGGCGTCCTCGTTGCCCATCGGGCCGAACATCATGGCCCCCAGGCAGTGGGCGCTCACCCGGACGCCGGTTCGCCCGAGGAGCCGGTACTCCATGGGGTCAGGCCGGACGGTCGCCGTTCTGGGGAAGGGCGCCCGGCGCGGTGTGCTCGGCCGCGATGTCCTCGGTCGGCCACCGCTTCCGCTGCTTGCGGGCGAGCTTCTCCATCAGCGCCACGGCCGCGGGGTCCTCGGCCGCCGGCCGGTCCTCGACCACGCCGGCCTCCAGCGCGCGCCGCCAGATGTCCTCGCCCAGCTCGGTCCGGATGACCGTCAGCGTCCATCCCTCGGTCTGTCCCAGCCCGCCGAAGGAGATGTCCGCGTGCTCGGCCGCGAAGTCGGGGCACTTCAGGCACCCCGGCCGGGTGAACTCGTGGGCCTCCTTCAGCGAGTACTGGTGCTCCTCGCCGTCGCGCGTGTAGAAGAGGAGCTTCCCCTTGACGTTCACGCGGGCGATGTCGTCGAGCTCGAGCCCCAGCCGGCGCTGGGCGATCTCCTCCATGACGCCCTCGTACGTGAACGTCTTCGAGCACAGGAGGCCGAGCGTCCAGGCGATCCGTCGGCGGTACTTGTTGAGGCGGCGGGCCTCCAGCGCCCCGGTCACCGAGGCCTGGCAACTCATCCCGACGAGCGCCACCTGCTTCAGGCCCATCTCCATGGCCTTGGTCAGCGCCAGCGGGTTCGCCGAGTAGGTGTAGCGGCTGCCGGCGGTGGCCAGCACCTCCTCGGCGGTGGTGACCACGGCGGGCTCGGCGTCCCACGGCCGCTCGTCGGACAGGCGGCTGGTCAGCGCCCCGTCGATATCGCCGTTCGCCAGCCCCCAGATCAGCAGCGCGGAGACGACGCCGCCGTCCTGGCCGTGGGCCAGCGACATGGGGTCGGTGGCCCGGGCCAGGCGGACGTCCCGGAACACGCCGATGATCTCCTCGGGGAGCCGCGTCCGGCCGAAGAACAGCTGCTCGATCTCCGGCTCCCAGTCCCGGAACCGGGGGCACGCCCGGGTGCAGATGTCACAGCCGCGGTCGCCGTGGGTGCAGGCGTCGGGCGCGTTGTCCTCGAGCTGGAACGGCTTGTCGTCCTCGTAGCCCAGCACGTGGAACGGGCACACCACCACGCACGCCGAGCAGCCCGTGCACAGGCCGGTGGCGACGACCTCGTTGTGCAGGTCGCGCCATTGCGTCTTGTCCGCCGAGGTTGCCACCCGTCCGAGTATAGGGAGTCGGGCCTCGCTCAACCGAAGGGCGGCGAACCCGTCCGGGGCCGGGCCCGAACTAGAATTGGGAGACCCGCGAAAGGAAGGAGGCGCGATGCCTCGATCCGCGCTCGCCCTGGCCCTGGCGCTGGGACTGCTGGCCACCGCGTGTGGCGGTGGGGACGACCAGCCCACGGGGGGCGGGGACCAGGAAGGCGGCACCGTCCAGGTCGCGGGCCAGCAGGCCAACGACCACGGCACCGAGAACGTCGCCGGCATGTCGCAGCTGGAGTTCGAGCTGGACGACTTCTACTTCGAGCCCACGATCCTCGAGGGCGAGGCCGGGCAGACCCTCACGCTCAACCTGTTCAACGAGGGCGATGCTCCCCACACCTTCACGCTCGAGGAGCAGGGGATCGACGAGGAGCTCCAGCCTGGCCAGGAGCACGTCACCGTCGAGGTGACGTTCCCCGATTCCGGCGAGGTGGCGTTCATCTGCCGGTTCCACGAGGCGCAGGGCATGATCGGCGGCCTCCGGGTCGCCTCGTAGACGGAGCGGCCGTCCGATCGGTCAGGAGGAAGGGATGAGATTGCGTCGAGGCATGCCGGTCGCGGTTGCGCTGGCGCTGTCGCTGGCCCCCTTGGCGCCCGCCTGTGGCGGGGACGATGCGGGCCAGGAGCAGGACGGCGGGGGCGACGAGGGCGACAACGGCGGCGGCGGCAACGGTCCGTACGGCTGAACCCGGTGCCCGTATGGCCCTGGGGATCCCTCGGAATGGCGCTACCCTTTGTCGGTAACACTCGGCTTGACCTGTAATCATCGAAGCGCCATAGTTGGGTGGGCCGCCTGGCCGGGGGCGACTGGGAGGGAGCAGGATGCGACCCGCAACACCTTCTCGGCGAGAGATTGTCGTCATTCTGGTTGCTACGGTTGCGGGTGTTCTCGTCGGAGGCACGGCTTCAGGAGAGAACTGGAACTACAATGACCAGAACTTCCAAATAGGGACGAATTCTCCCGTAATCTTCAATCAATGCGATCTGGCGGCCAAGACGCATCAAGCCTTTCACGACAACGATGTCCATGACATTGAACCCACGGATATCCAGAGTTCTGACGTGCACAGTTGCGAGAACGTAGAAGTCGAGATCCTCGATACGCAGGAGGGGACTGACAGCCCGCGGGGGTGGTCCCACTGCCACTGGTGGATCTCCCCCCAAGTGTGCAGCTGGGTCCACGCTCACATCAATACGTCCTACCCCGGCATCCCGGAGGACTACGGGCCAACTCTGCACGTTGTCTGCGAAGAGATCGGTCACAGCCTCGGCCTGGACCACAGGCCCTCCGGTACGTTCGGGTGTATGGTCATTGACGGCAGCGCTAGGCATCTAAGCGACCATGACCAGAGCCACCTCAATAACCATTACTGATGGCGCCCATGAAGTGGCTAGGGAAGGCATACGCCAAGGCATGAGCTTGTGTCGCTCCGGCACCGTCACAAGACGGACTTCCGCTGGCACTGAATAGAAGATGGAGGCGGAGACGGCGGTTGATGCCCTGCGGCGGTCGGTACGCGAGCCCATGGCGTTCGCTCGCTTTTATCAGGAGCATGCGGAATCGCTGCTGCTGTACTTCGCGCGCCGGCTGCACGACGCAGATGCCGCTTTGGATCTCACAGCGGAGACTTTCGCTCAGGCCTACGTCGCGCGGCGACGCTTCAGGGGTGACCGAGACGCTGTAGCGGCTGCGTGGCTGTATCGCATCGCCCGTCGACAACTGGCTCGCTACTACAGGAAAGGCCGAGCGGAACGAAAGGCCTTGTCCAGGCTCGGCATGTCGGTCCCTGCAATCGCTGAGGATGAGGGGGCTCGCATCGAGGAGCTGGCTGGCCTGGCGGCTATGCGAGCCGCTGTTGGGGCTGAGCTCCAGCGGCTCGGGACCAGCCAGAGCGAAGCGCTTTGGCTTCGCATCGTCCAGGAGCTGCCGTACCGCGAGGTCGCCCGGCGCCTTGGTGTCTCGGAGGAGGCAGCTCGAGCGCGGGTCTCAAGGGGGCTTAGGGCTCTCTCGGCGGCGCTGGAGAAGGCGCCTGAAAGGGAGGAGGCACGATGAAGGTACGTCACGAGGGAGAGCAACCGCTTCGCGTGCTGGACCAACTTGGGACCGAGTTCATGCGCGTCTCCGCCGCTGAACCCGCGAGACGGTTCGGAATACGGCCTGTCGTTATGGGTATCGCGCTACTGGCCTTTGCCACCGCAGGGATCATCACTGCCATCGCCGTCGATTCGACGCCGAATCCCGCCGCTGACGACCCAGCGCTCAACAACGACAGCGCAGCGTCGCGGACGGGGGCGAAGGAGGAAGGACCCCGGCTACCCTCCGGCTTCTCTGCGAGTGGAACCGTGTATCAATCACTTCAGGAGCTCGTCACAAAGAGTGACCTGATCGTGATCGGGACGGTGGAACAGACGGTAGTGGGCAAGGTCTCCAACGACGACCCGGACGCCCCGACGGTCCACCTGCACACGACCGTCACGATCGAAGAGACCCTCAAGGGTTCACCTCCGGCCTCAGAGGTCATCGTCCACACACTGGAGCTCGCGTTCAAGGGACCCGGCATCGAGGACTGGCGTGAGGCGGGCCACCGCGTACTGCTGTTCCTGACTCCGAGTACAGAAAGCCCCGACCGGCACATTCTCTCGAACGTCAACTACCTCCAGACGACCTACTTCGTCGACGGAGATCACTTGAGCAAGACCATCGGAGGGGACCTTCTCGGCGTGAGTGACCGAGTCGCCGCGATGACCGTCTCCGAGTTGAGAGCTTTCGTCGGGGCACAATCCTAGGAGTGAGCGCGGCCGCGACGCGACGCTGAAGTCACGGGCCGAGGTCGCAGCCTTGGTGGTGGAGTGACCGTCGGCCCGAAGGGAATGCTCCTCGGGCAGAATCACCGAGCGAGGCGCGGATGGCTGGCTGGGCGTGGCGGCGATCGTGATGGCCAGCGCCTGCTGTCGAGTCTCGGATCACTGGGAACCGCGTGCGCAGGAACGCCGGCGGCAATCTAATCGCCGGCGTGGACGCCGCCGACCGAGGGGGGTTCTCATGGGCACGGCACCCTCTATGTCACCGTCGAGGAACTCGTCAGGCCGAGCGGCCTGATCGTGATCGGGACCGTCGAGGAACCGGTGGTGGGAGAGGTCCAGCCGGGGTTCCCCGGGGACGAGTACCCGACGAGGATCGTCCACACGACCGTGACGGTCGAGGAGGCGCTCAGCGATCGGCTGACGGCGCGAGGGTCATCGTGCCGACCCAGGGGCTCGGGGTTTGTCGGAAACCCTGAGGACTGGCGCGTCGCCGGACACCGGGTCCTGCCCTTCCTGGAGCCGAGTCCGGAAAGGAAGAGCCGTTGTACATCCTGTCCGGGTCAACTACTGGCAGACCACGTACTTCCTCGATGGCGACGAGATCGAGCCCAGGAGCGATGACGACTACATCTACCACCTGAGCGAGGAGGTGGCCAAGATGGCGGTTCCAGACGCTCAGGGAGCGGGTCGAGCGGGTCTCGAGGTAGACCGCGAAGGACCTCCGCCTGCGTGCGGGAGCGGGAAGCCCCCATCCAGCCGTAGGAGTATGCTCCCCAGGGGATCCCGATGGGGATGCGCGGACGGGTACTGGTTCCGCTTTCAGTGACGCTGCTGCTGGCCCCGCTCGCCGTCGCTTGCGGCAGAGCTATCGTCGCGGAGCGCTCATCCCAGGCACAGACCCCGGGCGCGACGCCGGCCGCCGAGACACCGTCGGCGCCTCCCTCTGAGGGGGACATGTGGACCCCGCCGACCGAGGGCGGCTTCGCCGCAGAACCGCTAGACATCTATTACACGGTGGAGGAGCTCATCCGCGGAAGCGACTTCATCGTGATCGGCACGGTCGAGCAGAGCGTCGTCGGTGAGGTATTCGACGACAGCTCGAAGTACCCGACGATCATCGTCCACACGACCTTGGTGGTGGAAGAGGAGCTCAAGGGATCGCTCCTGGGCGGCGAGGTGATCGTGCCGACGCAGGAACTGGAATTCGTCGGTGCGGAGCAAGACTGGCGGGTGGCCGGGAACCGGGTCCTCCTGTTCCTGGACCCGAGCCGCGAGCGCGACGAGCCGTTCCAGATCCTGGCTGGCTTGAACCACTGGCACACCACCTATCTGCTTCAAGGCGATGACATCGAGCCGGCCACGGCGTACGACTACACCGGGCTCAGCGAGGAGGTGGCGGCGATGACCGTCTCGGAGCTCAGGCAGATGGTCGAGCGAATCTCGAGCTAGACCGAGAAGGACTCCCCGCAGGCGCACTCGTGCACCGCGCGGGGGTTGCGGACCTTCAGGCCGCCGCCGAGGAGCGACTCGTTCCAATCCAGGATCGAGCCCTCGACGATCGGGGCGGTCTTGGG
>DASZZY010000009.1:0-3201 GCA_036260395.1 Actinomycetota bacterium | reverse complement strand
ACCGCGGCTCCCGGGAGCCGCCGGACGGATCCGCCGCCCGCCGGCGGCGAACGATCGCGACGAGCAGCAGCGCGCCGACGACGGCCACGACCACCGACGAGATCGCCAGCATCAGCCACCACACGTCGGCCACGCGCTCGGCGACCGGTCCCTGCGGCTCCAACGTCGAAGGTGCGGAGGATCGGCACGCCGACAGGAGGAGCGCAGCACCGACGGCGCAGGCCGACCGAGGGAGGCGGGGCACCAGGCGTCCCTTACCCTCGGGCAGGTCGCGGAAACGCGCGGTGGCGGGACGGCCGAACACGCTCGGCTTCTAGCCTACGGTAGGCTAACCTCGCGTGGCTCCCCCTCGCACACCCGATGCCCTCCTCGCCGGCCGCACCGAGCAGCCAGCCGCGGCGGCGCCGGCGGCCGTGTGGCTCTCGGGGGTGACGCGCGTCTTCGGCGCGGTCCCCGCGCTCGTCCGCATCGACCTGGAGGTGCTCCCGGGCGAGGTGGTCCTCGTCCGAGGACCGAACGGCGCCGGCAAGACGACGCTCCTGCGCGTCATCGCCACCGCGCTGTCCCCGACCTACGGGCGCGGCCGGGTACTGGGGTTCGACCTCCTGCGCGATCGCGCCGAGATCCGGCGGCGGACGGAGCTCGTCGGCCACCGCACACGTCTGTACGACGCGCTGACCGCCCGGGAGAACCTCGCGTTCGCCGCCGCGGCGTGGGGGGCCGACGGGGCCGGGGTCGGGGACGCCCTCCGCCGGGTGGGACTGGCCGAGCTCGGGGACGAGCGGGTCGGGGGGTTCTCGCAGGGGATGCGCCAGCGGGTGGCGCTGGCCAGGGCCCTGGCCCGCGACCCCGAGCTGCTCCTGCTCGACGAGCCCTACGCCGGCCTCGACGAACGGGCCAGGCGTGCCGTGGCCGAGCTCGTCGGGCGGGTCCGGGACCGCGGCGGGACGACGATCGTCGCCAGCCACGACCCCTCGGGCGCCACGATGGCCGATCGGGTCCTCCACATGGACGCGGGCCGCCTGCTGCCGGAGGCGCCGTGACGACGATCCGCCAGGCGGCCCTCGTGGCGGGCAAGGACCTCCGCATCCAGTTCAGGACGCGGTTCGGCGCCGCGGCGCTCCTGCCGTTCGCCGCCACGCTCCTGATCGCCTTCGGGCTGTCGCTCGGGCCGGGCAGAGCGCTGCTCCGGGAGGCGGCCCCCGGGCTGCTGTGGCTGGCGGTGCTGTTCGCGTCGGTCCTGTCGTTCGGCCAGGCGTACGGCTCCGAGGTCGAGGACGGGGCCCTGGAGGGACTGGTCCTGGCGCCGCTCGAGCGGGCGGCCATCTTCCTGGGCAAGGCCGCCGCGGTGGCCGCCGAGCTCCTGCTCCTCGAGGCGGTGGTCATCGCCCTCGTCGTGGCGCTGTTCGGGCTGTCGATCGGCGCCCGGCCGCTTGACCTGGCGGCGGCCCTCGTCCTGGGGACCGTCGGGCTGGCGGCCGTCGGGAGCCTGTTCGGGCTGGTGGTCGCCGCCGCCCGTCGAGGCGAGGCCCTCCTGCCACTGCTGGTCCTGCCGCTCGCCGTTCCGATCCTCGTGGCGGGGACGCGGGCCACCGCCGCAGCGGCGTCCGGCGGCGCCGGCTCGTGGCTCGGGCTGCTGCTGGCCTTCGACGCGGCCTTCGTGGCCGCCGGGATGCTGGTCTTCGGCTTCCTGCTGGAGGATTGAATGGCGAAGGGTCGCCCGGAGGCTCGTCGATGAGCGCCGCCGAGCGGGCCATGGGCCGGATCGTGGCCCGGCCCGGCGAGCGGGCGCTCGGGTGGGCCGCCGCCGCGGCCCTGGCCGCCAGCGCCGTCCTGTCGCTGGCGGTGGCGCCGCCGGACGCGCAGCAGGGCCAGGTCCAGCGGCTGATGTACGTCCACGTGCCGACCGCGTGGCTGGCGTACCTGGCCTTCGCCGTCGTGTTCGTGGCCAGCATCGCGTATCTCCGGACAAAGCGGAGCCGGTGGGATCGCCTGGCGGCGGCGTCGGCGGAGCTCGGCGTGCTGTTCACCGCGCTCACGATCCTCCTCGGCTCGCTGTGGGCCCGGCCGGTCTGGGGGACGTGGTGGACGTGGGACCCGCGGCTCACGACCACGGCGGTGCTCCTGCTCATCTACCTCGGCTACCTCGCGGTGCGCCGCCTGACCGACAGCCCCCCGCGCCGGGCCCGGTGGGCGGCGGTCGTGGGGATCGTCGGGTTCATCGACGTGCCGATCGTCCACCTCTCGGTGCAATGGTGGCGGTCGCTCCACCAGGGGCCGACGGTGGCCCGGCTCGGTGGACCGACGATCGCCCCGGTCATGCTGGCGACGCTCCTGGTCGCGGTGGCGGCGTTCACGCTGGCCTACCTGTACCTGCTCGCCCTGCGGCTGCGGGTCGGGCGCGTCGAGGAGCGGACCGTCGCCGAGGCGCTCTCGCCCCGGATCGGCCGCCCGGCCGAGGACCTGCTCGACGACGCCGCCGGCGCGCCCGTGGAGCCGGCGCCGCGGGGGCGGTGATGGCGGAGCACCTCGGGTACGTCGTGGCGGGCTACGTGGCCACCGCCGTGGCGCTCGGCGGCTACGTGCTGAGCCTGCGCCGGCGCCTGCGCCGGGCACGCGACCGGGCCGCGGCGATGGCCGCCCGGGGGGCCCGGACGGCGACGTGAGCCGGCGAGGGGCGATCGTGGCCCTCGCGGTGATCGCGGGGAGCCTCACCTGGGTCGCCACCCGGGGGCTGGGCGGCGACCTCGTGTACTACCGGACGCCGTCCGAGCTGGTCGGGGCCGGCGACGAGCTCGTCGGGCAGCGCGTCCGCCTGGGCGGGTTCGTGGTACCGGGCTCCAGCGGGCGGACGGCACAGGGCCTGCGGTTCATCGTCCGCGACGCCGACGCCCGGATGACCGTGGTCGGGACCGGCGAGGTGCCGGCCCTGTTCCGGGAAGGGCAGGGCGTCGTGGTGGAGGGCACCTACGGGCGGGACGGCGTGTTCCACGCCGACACGCTGTTCGTGAAGCACGGGAGCGAGTACCGCCCGCCACCGGAGGGCGAGGCGGCCACCGCCGCCGTGCTCGAGGGAGCGCCGTGAGCCGCCTGGGGACGTTCGCGCTGGTGCTGGCCCTGGCCCTGGCGGTGTACGGGCTGGTGGCCTCGGCGCTCGGGGCCCGGCGGCACCGGGCGCTGCTCGTGGAGAGCGCCCGGACG
>DASZZY010000008.1:0-4069 GCA_036260395.1 Actinomycetota bacterium | reverse complement strand
GGCAGGAGCCCGGGCCCCCGCTAGGTCAGGCGAAGGGGTTCGCTACTTCGTGCTGCAGAACAGGACGACCGCCCACAGCGTGCCGTCGCCGTCGTCGAAGACGCCCGTGCCGATCCGCTCCCAGGCCTTCTTCAGCATCGTCTTGTTGTGCGGCCTGCTGGCCTTCCATCCCTCGATGATGCGATCGAGGCTCGCCTCGGCGGCGATGATCTCCGCCAGGAATGGCGCCGTGTCGCAGTTCGCGGCGTTGGCGTAGGCCGTCAGCTCCCGCTCGCTGGAGTGGTCCCCGATGGGATCGAACTGGTCGTCCGCGGCCATCTGCTCGGCCTGTGCCCGGGCCTTGGTGACGAGGACGTCCTTCATCTTGAGCGTCGGCTTGTCCTTCGACGAGCGGTACGCGTTGATCTTCTTGCGCAGCTGCTTCTCCAGCGTGGTGGCGTGGCCGGCGCCCGCCGGCTGGGCCAGCGGAAGGAACGCCAGGGCGCCCACCACGGAAGCGGCCAGCATGCGACGCCTGAGTGTCATGCGGATCACGGGGCTCCCTCCCTCTCCGCCCGACCGCGCCCATCGCGGCCCGGCGATCCAGCCATTATGGGCGTACCGGGAGCGGCCGTCTAGAGGGTCAGCCGCAGAAGATCTCGGTGGCGTAGATCCAGCCGTCGTCGCCGACGACCACGCCCACCCCCATCTTCTTCCACGCCTTCTTGAGCATGGTCTTGCGGTGGGGCGTGCTGGCCTTGAACGCCTTGTGGATGTCGGTGACGGTCCCCGGGTGGCTCCCGACGTTCTCGCCGACGACCGTGCAGTTGGCGGCCTCCATGTAGTCGTACAGCTGGGGCGTCGTCGAGTGGTACCACTCCCCATCCTCGGACATGGCCTGGGAATGGGCGTGGGCGAACTTGGTGAGGGTCGGCTTGACCTTGAGCTTCTTCTTGCCCTTGGCGGCCCGGTAGCCGTTCACGAGCTTGGCCAGCTTCGTCTCCTTGGCGGTGACGGCCTGGGCCGGTGTGGCGCCGAGCGGGGCCAGGGCCACGGTGGCGGCCACGGCCGTCGCCACGATGCGGGCTCGGATGCGGGGGTTCGCGGTCATATGGCCGGGTATCGACCGCCCCGCCCCTCATCTTGAGCGCCGAGACCGGGATGCTTGCGGCGGTTGATACGCTGGTCGCCGATGTCGACGCTGCGTCAGGACCCGACCACCAACGAGTGGGTCATCGTGGCCCCCGGACGGGCCCTGCGCCCGCATTCGGAGCACGTCCACGGCCGTCCCCGCCTGCCGGAGTGGGACGCCGGGTGCCCCTTCTGCCCGGGGAACGAGGACCAGACGCCGCCGCAGATCATGCGCGTGCCGGGGGAGGGGCCGTGGGAACAGCGCGTGGTCCCCAACCGCTACCCCGCGCTGGAGGCCGGCGGAACGACAGAGCGGAGCGGCGACGGCGGGGCCCGGCGCATGGGCGGCGTGGGGTTCCACGAGGTCCTGGTGGAGTCGCCGCGGCACGACGAGCGGATGGACGAGATGCCGGTGGACCGCGTGGCCGCGGTCATCGCCCTGTGGCGGGAGCGCTACCGCGTCCTCAAGCGGGAGCCGTCCGTCAAGGCGGTCATCGTGTTCAAGAACTTCGGCGAGCGCGCCGGGACGTCGCTGCTCCACCCGCACTCCCAGATCCTGGCGACGCCGGTCTTCCCGCCCGAGCAGCTCCATCGCTACGCCGTGGCCACGCGCTACTTCGACGACACCGGGCACTGCGTCTACGTGGACCTCCTCGAGCGCGAGCGGCGGGAGCGGGAGCGCGTGGTCATCGAGAACGACGAGTTCGTGGCGGTCTCGCCCTTCGCCGCCGCCCTGCCGTTCGAGACCTGGATCGCGCCCCGGCGTCACGAGACGTCGTTCGACCGCCTGGACGACGACCGCATCCCGGCGCTGGCCGAGGTGGTCCGCACGCTGCTCGGGGGCCTCCGCCGGTCGGCCGGGGACCCCGACTACAACCTCGTCCTCCAGTCGGCCCCGGCGCTCGAGGAGCAGAAGCCGTTCTTCCAGTGGCACCTGCGGCTGCTCCCCCGGATGTCCACGCCGGCGGGGTTCGAGCTGGCCACCGGGATGTCGATCAACACGGTTCCCCCGGAGGACGCCGCCAGACTGCTGCGCGAAGCGACGGCCGGCGTCCTCTGACGCTCACTCCTCGCGGAGCCCCATCCGGTACACCTCGCGATCGCCCTCCAGCAGCGCGACGCACTCGACCCCCCGAGCGAGGAGCTCCGCCCAGGAGCCGCCGAGCCACTCCTCCGCGGCCCCGCGGTCGGCGAAGGCCTCCGACGCCCCCACCTCCGCGCCGCTCGCGTCGAGGTACCGCCAGCGGAACACCGCTCGAGGATATGCTTGTTCGCCCCCGGGGTCCGGCGTAGGCTCGGAGCCCCCGGGCGGCTCCACGTCGCTCAAGCGATCGCCCCCCACGGGCGATACCTGATGCGTCCCCTCGCGAAGACCATGCACCGACGGACGACCCCGACCCTCCTGGCCCTGGCCGCCGCCGCGGCGGCGCTCGTTCCGGCCGCCCGGGCGGGGGCGATCCCCGACGTGCCCGCCGGGTACTGGGCGGAGGCGGCCATCGAGTACGTGGCCGAGGACCGGAGCTGGATGCGCGACTTCGGCCTCGACGAGTTCCGCCCGGAAGCGAAGCTCCGCCGCCGGCACCTGGCCCGGGCCGTGGTCCTGGCGTTCGCCGCCACCGAGGAGCCCGACCCGGCGATCTCGTTCGTGGACGTCCCCGAGGACAACACCTTCTACCCGTTCGCGAACGTCGCGGTGAAGGAGGGATGGATGGTAGCCAAGGGCGGCCGGTTCCGGCCGCTGGACCGGGTCACGAAGCGGGAGCTCGACCGCGCCCTGGTGAAGGCGCTGGGACTCGACCTGGAGGTGTCCGGGCTGAACGGCATCCGGACCGCCGCGGGGTACGCCTTCGAGCGCCCGATGGGGTTCGCGTTCCTGGTCCTGGCGCAGGAGCTCGGGCTCCACCACAACCACGGAACGACCGCGGAACATCGGGAGCTGCTGCCGTCCTCGAAGGTCCGCCGGGCCGACGGCGCGTATGCGCTGTGGAAGGCGGACCTGGCCCGGGGCACGTGGAAGATCTCGGCGCTGGCGAAGTACCGGGACATCGAGGTCGGCAAGATGGGGCCGGCCCGCCGCCAGGCCGCCGAGTTCGCGCTGGACCACGCCGGGTACCCGTACGTGTGGGCCGGCGAGTGGGACGGCAAGACGCCGACGGGCTACTGCTGCGGCGCGCAGGCGCAGGGCGGCTTCGACTGCTCGGGGTTCGCCTGGTGGGTGCTCCGGGAGCCGGGGGGCGGCTGGGACAACACGGCCGTGCGGCCCTACGAGGGCTGGCCGCTGCCCGAGCGGTCGTCGAAGGACATGGCCAAGGCGACCCCCGAGCACCTCACGTACGAGGAGACCAAGCCGATGGACCTGATGTTCTTTGACGGCGACGGCGGCTCCGGCTGGGCCGGCGTCGACCACGCCGCGCTGTACCTGGGGAAGGGCTGGGCCATCGACTCGTCGAACTCGCGCGACGGCGTGTCGGTCGTGTGGGTGAAGGACGGCTGGTACCGCGACCACTTCGTGTGGTCCCGGGCCGTGATCGGCTGAGCGGACGCCTCAGCGGCTCAGGACGCGCTTGACCTTGTCCAGCAGCTCCCCGATGGGGAAGGGGCGCCGGAGCTCCGCGTCCACCGGGTACAGCCCCAGCTTGCCGGTCTCGCCCTGGCCCGCCATGAACACGATGACCTTCGTGTCGCTGAGCCGGGGGTCCTCGCGGATCTGACGGAGCGCCTCCCAGCCGTCGGTGGTGGGCAGCTCGGCGTCGAGGAGAACGAGGTCATAGCCGTCGGAGCGGAGCATCCGGAGGCCCTCCTCGGCGCTCGGGGCCTCGTCGACCTCGTAGCCCTCGAGCTGGAGCCGGAGCACCGGCTGCCGCATGTGCTCGGGGCGGTGGTCCACCAGCAGGATCCGCGCCGCCGCCACGCGCCTACCTTACCCGTCGCCACCGACACGGAACGGCGCCGGGCCGGC
>DASZZY010000007.1:0-20162 GCA_036260395.1 Actinomycetota bacterium | reverse complement strand
GAGGGACGTCGACCTCCCGCAGGCCACGGACCTGTCCGGCCCGTTCCCCGAGCTCGCCGAGGCCGCCGCGGCGTTCGGGCACGTCAACGTGTTCCCGGACACCGACGGGGTCGTTCGCACGGGCGGACCGCTCGTCGAGCTACCCGACGGCACGCTCGTCCCCTCCCTGGCCCTCCAGCTCTACATGCTCGACCAGGGCCTGACCGGCCCGGTGACCCTCCGCCCCGACGGCATCCAGATCGGGGACCGCCTGATCCCCACGGGGGCCGCCCATCTGATGGACGTCAACTTCGCGGAGGGCTTCGAGACGTACTCGATGACCGATGTGATCGATGGCCGGGTGGGGGCCGAGCAGCTCCGCGACAAGATCGTGCTGGTCGGAGCCACGGCGCTCGGCCTCGGCGACACGCGGCTGACGCCGCTCGACAAGCAGAGCGGCGAGGCCGGGGTGCTCGTGCACGCCAACTCGCTGAACACGATGCTCCAGCGCGCGTTCCTGTTCCCGGAGGGCACCGGCATCACCGTGGCGTGGGTCTTCGCCCTCGCGCTGCTGGTGGCCCTCTCGGTGGCGTTCCTCCGGGTGTGGCTGGCGCCATTGGTGTCCCTGGGCGCCGGGGCGGCCTACTACCTGGTGGCCTTCTACCGCTTCGACCGCGGGACGGTCATGAACCTCGTCTACCCGGCGCTGGCCATCCTCGTCGCGTACATCGCCGCGCTGGGCTTCCGCTACTTCACCGAGTTCCGCGAGCGGCGCCGCGTGACGCAGGTATTCGGTCGGTACGTGGCCGAGGACGTCGTGGAAGAGGTCCTGGCGGCGCCCGAGCGGGCCCTCGCCACGCTCGAGGGCGCCGAGCGCCCGATCTCGGTGCTCTTCGCCGACCTCCGCGGGTTCACGGCCGCCTCCGACGGCGCCGCCCCGAAGGACGTCGTGGCCGGCCTGAACATCTACCTCGACGCCATGGTCCGCGCGGTGAATGAGGAGCACGGCACGATCGACAAGTTCATGGGCGACTGCGTGATGGCGTTCTGGGGAGCCCCCCGGTACGTGCCGAACCACGCCGAGCGCGCCCTCAAGGCCGCCCTGCGGATGCAGGACTACATGGAGCTGGCCAAGGAGAAGGCCGACGACATGGGGCTCCGGGTGCCCGGTGTGGGGGTCGGGGTGTCGACCGGCGCCGCCGTCGTCGGCAACATCGGCTCGCAGGAGCGCCTGGACTACACCGTGATCGGCGACACGGTGAACACCGCCAGCCGGATCTGCGGCGTGGCGGAGGCCGGCCAGATCGTGGTCACCGAGGAGTGCGCCGCTGGCCTGGGAGACGTGTTCCGCCTGGCGCCGCTGCCCCCGCTCAAGGTGAAGGGCAAGCGCGAGCTGCTGAAGATCTTCGAGGTCCTCCGTCCCGGGCAGGAGGCCAAGGTCTTCGAGGAGGGCGCCACGACCGAGGCGCACGACGAGAAGGCCCACTTCGAAGGCGGGGAGGAGCCCGTCCCGAGCGGCGACGGGGCCAAGGAGCCCGCCGTCGTGGAGGCTCCTGGCAAGGCCGCGGGGTACGCCCCCATCGAGCCCCGCCGCGAGCGGCCGGGCGCGGGCTAAGCTCGCAGGGCCTGATCCAGGTCCGCCACCAGGTCGTCGGGGTGCTCGATCCCCACCGACAGGCGAACCAGCGCGTCGGGGACCTCCAGCGGGGAGCCCGCCACGCTGGCGTGGGTCATCGGCCCGGGGACCTCGATCAGCGACTCCACCCCGCCGAGCGACTCGCCGAGGAAGAACAGCTCCGTCCCCTCGGCCACGGCGACGGCCTCCTCGGCGCTTCCCATCTCGAACGACACCATCCCTCCGAAGCCGTCCATCTGGCGCTCGGCCACCTCGTGGCCCGGGTCGTCCGCCAATCCGGGGTAGTGCACCCGCCGGACCTTCGGATGGGAGGCCAGGAAGTTCGCCACCATCCCGGCGCCGCGGCAGTGGGCGTCCATCCGCGCGGCCAGCGTCTTGATCCCCCGCAGCGCCAGGTAACAATCCATCGGCCCGGGGATGGCCCCCACGGCGTTCTGGAGGAACGCCAGCCGGTCCGCGACCTCCTCGTCGTTGAGGACGATGGCCCCGCCGACCAGGTCGGAGTGCCCGCCCAGGTACTTCGTCACCGAGTGGACGACGACGTCGGCGCCGAGCTCGAGCGGCCGCTGGAGGTACGGGGTGGCGAACGTGTTGTCCACGACGCAGCGGGCGCCGGCCCCACGGGCGATCTCCGCCACGGCCGCGACGTCGACCACCTTGAGGAGGGGGTTCGTCGGCGTCTCGACCCACACCACGCGGCTCTCGTCCCGGATCGCTTTCTGGGTGACCTCGAGATCCGTGAGGTCCACCGTGTCGAAGGCCACGCCCCACTCGCCCAGCACGCGGGCCAGCAGGCGGTACGTCCCGCCGTAGACGTCGTCGCCCATCACGACGTGGTCGCCGGGCCGAAGCAGGTCGAGCAGCAGCGTGGCCTCCGCGGCGAGCCCCGAGGCGAAGCACAGTCCCCGCGCCCCGCCCTCCAGCGAGGCCAAGGCCGTCTGGAGGGCCTCCCGCGTGGGGTTCCCGCCGCGGGCGTAGTCCCACCGCTTCGGCTTGCCGACCGCGTCCTGGGCGTACGTCGAGGTCTGGAAGATCGGCACGTTCACCGACCCGTACGCCGGCTCGGGCTCCTGCCCGGCGTGGATGGCCCTGGTCTCGAACCTCATCGCATCTCCGGGGGAAGCTCCCATCCGCGTCTCCTCAGCTCGTCGGCCGCCTCCTGGCCCGCCCGGGCCGCCCTCCATAGTGCCGCCTTCCGCTTCGCGTCGTGGCCAGGCGCGAACTCCCGAGCCGTCAGCCGGTCGCATGCCGGGTCGCCGCACCGGCACGGCGACAGGCCGGGGAGGCGCGGCTGGCCATCCTCCTCCGCGGCCCGGCAGCGGCGGAAGGGGCCGGCCGGGAGCGTCCGGACCGGGAGGACGATGACGCCCTCGGTCGGGTCGCCGAGTGCCGACGACCGCCCGGCCAGCGCCATGAGCCCGGTCAGCGCGGCGAGCGCGGCGTCGATCTGGTCGGTCGACCGGAGCGCGGACACGGCCACTCCTTGCCCCGCCAGCACGCCCGCCCGCCACCGTCCCTTGTGGACGCCCGCCGGAGGGAGGCAACGCGCCAGCACGACGGCGCTGGCGTGCGGGAAGACCTCGATGGCCGTGCCCCGGGCCTTGCCCCGGCCGAACCGCGGGTAACCGCACCGCTCGGCCGCGTGGAACACCTCGAAGCCCACCCGCATCCAGGCGTAGAACGGATGGGCGATGCCCCGGTCGCGCGTCGGCGTCCCGTACGACTGGATGCCGAACAGGCGCAGCTCTCGCTCGGTCTGGCGTGACGCGCCGCGGCTGGCCCATCCGGGCGGGGAGTCGATGGCCACGATGTCGGCGTCCGAGGCGGCGATGACCTCCTCCACGGCGTGGAGCGGGACGCGCCGGTGGACCGCCACCGGCGATCGGTCGTCTCCCAGGAGGACGGCGTCGAGGCCCTTGGTGACCCCGACGTCGATCCCCAGGGCCCGCACCTATCGCTCGGCGCGCTGCCGATGGGCCAGGAACTCCAGCAGGTCGGATCGCGTGAGGACCCCGAGCGCCCGGCCTCCCTCGCTGACCACCACGGCGGGCGCGCTCTGGAGTCGCTCGAACGCGGCCTCCACGGCGTCCCCGGATTCGACCAGCGGCAGGGGCGGGCCCATGACCTCGGCCACGTCGGCCTGGAGCGCGTCGGGATCGCGGAACAGGCGGTCGAGCAGCGTCCGCTCCCGGATGCTGCCGACGAGGGCGGTCACCTCGCCGGAGTCGTCGCGCACGACGGGGGCCTGCGAGATCCCGTACTGCTGGAGCGTGTCGACGGCGTGCCGGACCTTCTCGTGCGCGCCGATCCCCACGACCGGCGGCAGCTCGCCGGCCTTGGCCCGGAGGACCTCACCGACGCGGATCACCTCCGGCCGCTCGATGAAGCCGTACTGGAGCATCCACGTGTCGGAGTACAGCTTCGACAGGTAGTTGCGGCCGGTGTCCGGGAAGATGACCACGACCGTCGCGCCCTCGTCGAGCTCCCGGGCAACCTCGAGCGCCGCGTGGAGGGCGGTGCCGGCGGACCCGCCGACCAGGATGCCCTCCTTCTCCGTGATGGCCCGAGCCGCCAGGAACGAGTCCCGGTCCGAGACGCGCACGTAGCGGTCCACTACCGAGGGGTCGAAGGTCCGGGGCCAGAAGTCCTCTCCGATGCCCTCCACGAGGTAGGGGCGCGCCGGCTCGTCCGGGGCCGAGAACACCGAGCCCTCAGGGTCGGCGCCGACCACCACGACGCCGGGCTTGCGCTCCTTCAGGTAGCGGCCACAGCCGCTGATCGTCCCTCCGGTCCCGACGCCGGCCACCAGCACGTCGACGCGGCCCTCGGTCTGCTCCCAGATCTCGGGGCCCGTCGTCTCGTAGTGGACCTGGGGGTTGACGGGGTTCAAGTACTGGTTGGGCTGGAACGCGCCCGGGATCTCCTCGGTGAGGCGGTCGGCCACCCGGTAGTAGGACTCCGGCGACTCGGGCGCCACGGCCGTCGGGGTGATGACCACCTCGGCGCCGTAGGCCCGGAGCAGCGCGACCTTCTCCTGGCTCATCTTGTCGGGCATCACGAAGATGCACCGGTAGCCCTTGATGGCCGCGGCGATGGCCAGGCCGTGCCCGGTGTTCCCCGACGTCGGCTCCACGATCGTCCCTCCCGGCCGGAGCAGGCCCCGGCGCTCGGCGTCGTCGATCATCCGGAGCCCGATCCGGTCCTTGACGCTCCCGCCGGGGTTGAGCATCTCGAGCTTGGCCAGGAGCGCGGGGCGCACGCCCTCCGCCACGCGGCGGAGCCGCACCAGCGGCGTGCCGCCCACGGCGTCGAGGAAGCTGTCGAGCACCTCCATCCCGGCCCCCTTCCGTCGTCGACCGTATTCTCGCCGCGGCGGAGGGGGCTGGCTAGCCCTGCGCGCCGCCGCCGAGATCGGAGGGGAGCAGCGAGTACAGGGCGGCGTCGAGCCGGCCGTCGGGGCCCGGCAGCCGGGCGCGCAGGATCCCCTCCAGCGTGAACCCGGCCCGCTCGGCGACGCGCCGGGAGGCCGCGTTCTCAGTGGCGGCCATCAGCTCGATGCGGCCCAGCCCCCGGGCGGCGAACGCCCAGGTGGCCACGAGGCGCACCGCGCGGGTGGCGACCCCGCGGCCCCGGGCCTCCCGCTTCACCCAGTAGCCGATGTCGCCGACGCCGGCCGGGCCGTCGATCCGCAACCCGATGGTCCCCAGGAGCTCCTCGGTGGCGGCGTCGAGGATCACGAGCGAGATCTCGTCCCCGCCCGGCCGGTGCGTCCCCCGGACGAACGCGAGCGCGTCGTCCTCCGTGTACCCGGACGGGACCATGGTCCACCGGGCGATGTCGGGGTCCTGAGATGCGGCCGTGATGGCCGGGATGTCGTCCTCCCGCGGCCCCCGGAGGCGGATGTGGCCGTCGGTGAGCTCGGGCGCCGCCGGCCGTGCGGTCACGGGATCCGCCCGCGGCCCACCGGCTCCCCGCCGCAGACCACCATCACCACGGGATTGTGCCCGAGGCGGTAGGGGACCATGCGGACGTCGAGGCCTTCGAGCACGACGAGGTCGGCCCGGCTGCCCGGGACCAGCGTGCCCAAGCGGTCATGGAGGCCGAGGACCCAGGCGGGATTGGCGGTCGCGGCCACCAGCGCCTGGCCCGGGTGGAGCCCGTAGAGCGCGCAGCCCAGCGCCACGACCTCCGGCATCGAGAGCACGGGGGAGGTCCCGGGGTTGAAGTCGGTGGCCAGCGCCAGCGCCGCGCCGGCGGCGACGAGGTCGCCCACCGGCGGTGGCGCCGCCCGCAGGAGGAGCGTCGAGCCCGGGAGGAGCCCCGCCACGGTGACCCGCGAGGCCAGCGCCTCTACCCCCTCGGGCCCAGTGTGGTTCAGGTGATCGGCGCTCCGGGCCCCCAGGGCGGCCGCGGCCTCGGCGGCCCCGGTGGGGCCGAGCTGGTCGGCGTGGACCCGGAGCGGGAGCCCGGCTCCCGCCGCCGCGCCGGCCACCCGGCGCAGGTCGTTGGCGGTGAACGCGATGTCCTCGACGTAGACGTCCACCGCGTCGACCAGCCGCTGGCGGGCGGCCTCCGGGACCAGCTCCTCGGCCACGGTCTCCACCCACTCTTGCCGGCTCCTCCCCTCGGGGACCGCGTGGCACGCCAGGAGCGTCACCGTGGCGGTCTGGGGGATCTCCTCGGCGAGCCGCCGAGCGAGCCGGGCCTGCCGGAGCTCGCCGTCCACCGACAGCCCGTAGCCCGTTTTGAGCTCCACCGCGGTGGTCCCGTGCTCGAGCATCTCCGCCAGCAGCGGCCGGCAGAACGCCAGGACCTCCTCGTCGGACGCCTCGTCGAACATCCGGGCGCTCCGGGCGATCCCCCCCGAGCCGTGGAGGTCCCGGTACGTCCGCCCCGCCAGCCTGGCCTCGAACTCGTCGTCGCGCCAGCCGTGGAACGGGAGGTGGGTGTGGGCGTCGACGAACCCGGGGGCGATCGTGCACCCGGGGAACCGCTCGTCGATATCCCCCTCCCAGCCGCTCCGGGCCCCGGCGTACACGACGGTCTCCCACTCCCACGCCACGACGGCGTCCTCCACGCGGCGCGGCGGGGTGGTGGCGGGAAGGGGAGCCGGATGTGGAGGGGCGGTGACCAGCGAGGCGGCCGCCAGGGCCCGCACGCGACTAGTCAATTCGAGCTATGCGAAATCACCCCGATGGGGCATTCCGCAGATCCGCCGGCTCAGGCACCATGGGGGCAGAATTTCATACGCCTGCCGGCCCTGCCGGCGGGAAGCGGTACCTCGAGAGGGCGCTCGGGTGCCGCATACGCCAGGAGGGGGATTCGCGGGCAGTCCCCCTCTCGGCTTTTCCGGGGTCCGCTCGGGATCCGCGTACGGGCCCGCGGCTCGTCACTACACTCGAGCGCATGTCCCTCCGCTCCGCCGGCGCGTGACCGGCCGCTCGTGAGCGTCCGCGCCCCCTCCAGTTCCCTCCGCGACGTCCTGGCCGCGCCCTCGGTGCGCGTCAGCGTCGGGCTGACGTTCGTCGTGATGCTCGGGTACGGCCTGATCGTCCCGATCCTGCCGCTGTTCGCCAGGTCGTTCGGCGTCGGCCGAACGGAGGTCGGGCTGCTGCTCACGAGCTTCGCCCTCATGCGGCTGGTGTTCGACCTCGTGGGCGGTCCGCTCGTCGACCGGTTCGGCGAGCGGACGGTGGCCGTGGCGGGAGTGGTGGTCGTCGGCGTCACCTCCGCGGCGTCGGCGGCCGCGCCGACCTTCGGGGTCCTCCTCGTGCTCCGGGCGCTGGGCGGGGCGGGCTCGTCAGTCCTGTTCGCCGCGATGCTCAACCACCTCATCCGCTCGGTCCCCGCCGACCGGATGGGCCGGACCATGAGCCTGTTCTACTCCTCGTTCCTGTTCGGGGTGCTGCTGGGGCAGCCGATCGGGGGGCTCGTCGCCGAGATGCTCGGCCTGGCGAGCCCGCTGGTGGTCTACGGCGCGGTGTGCCTGGTCGCGGGGGGCCTGATCTTCCGGTACCTGGTGCCGGTGGCGGGGCCCGCGGCGACCGATCGGCCGGTCCCCGTGCGCGAGGAGGGGCTGGCGGAGGTCGAGGCGCCGCTTCCGTCGGCGTGGGGGCGCCTGCGGGGGCTGCTCTCGGGGAGGGCCTTCGTCACCGCGCTGGCGGCCAACCTGGCCATCTTCTGGGTGCTCGGCTCGGTCCGCATGACGTTGATCCCCCTGTTCGCCACGGAGGAGATCGGCGTCTCGGAGCTCGGGGTGGGAGCGCTGCTGGGCGTGGCCGCGCTGGCCCAGTTCGCGGTGATGTGGCCGGCGGGCAGCATGACGGACAGCCGGGGGCGGCGGGCGGTACTGCTGCCGGGCCTGGCCGCGCTGGCGGCGTCCGTGGCGGTCATCGGGTGGGCGGGGTCGCCGTGGACGCTCGCCGCCGTGCTGGCGGCGGTGGGCGTGGCGACCGGCTTCGTGGGAGTGGTGCCGTCGGCCGTGGTGGCCGACGTGGCGCCGAGGGAGACCTCCGGCACGGCCGTCGGCCTGTACCGGTTCGCCGGGGACGTGGGGCTGGTGGTGGGGCCGGCCATCGGGGGCGCCATCGCCGACGCTTCCGGCTTCGTACCGGCGTTCCTGGCCTCGGCGGCGCCGCTCGTGGCGGCGTGGGCCGTGGCCGTGCGGATGCCCGAGACACTGCGTCGCTAGACGGGGAAGACCCGGGCGAACGCCTCGGCGAAGAGACCCGAGGCGGCCAGCCACAGCCCCACCACGACCAGCATCCATCCGCCCCACCGCTTCATGGTCGGCGCCGCGGCCGAGGCCCGTTCGGCCACGGCGGCCTGGCCCCACGCCGCCACACCGGCCGCCGCGAAGGCGAGAAGGACGATCGCCGCCCCGGCCACGAGGAACGCCGTCAGGGCCGCTGCGGCGCCGGCGGTGGCGACCGTGTGGCTGGCCAGACCGGCCAGGATCGGCCCGGTTCACCCGAAGCCGATCAGCAGGTAGGCGAACCCGAACGCCACCGTGCCCGTGGCGGGGTGGCTCCGCCGGAGCCGGGCCACGCCCGCCGACAGCGGACGCAGCGCCCGCTCCACGGGGTGGAAGGACAGCGGCAGGACCTCGGCCTGGATGAGCCCCAGCCCGATCAACACGGTTCCGACGGCGATCCGGATGGCGATGCCGGCCGGGCTGGTGAACGTCACGGCTCCGACGGCCGCCCCGGCGCCGGCGCCGAGGGCCAGCCCGACCAGCGCCAGGAACGCCACCGCGCCGGCGGAGAACATCGCGGCGAACGACAGGGCGCCCCGGCCGCGCCGTCCGGCGGGCGACGCTTCCACGCGCCGGGCCAGGAGCGTGAGCAACAGGGGGAATGAGCACGGCGAGAAGAACGAGGCCGTCCCCGCGGCCGCGGCGAGCAACCAGAACGTCGCGCCCGTCGCCGCGGGGAGCTCGAACCGCGGGTAGAGGGCGT
The DNA here is from genome assembly GCA_036260395.1 of Actinomycetota bacterium. GTDB lineage: Bacteria > Actinomycetota > UBA4738 > UBA4738 > CALAEC01 > DASZZY01. The sequence continues at coordinate 11,090 of DASZZY010000007.1, read as the reverse complement.
ACCCCAGATACCCGGCCACCCCGGCGAGCGCCAGTCCCGCCGCGAGGAGCAGGAACCGCCCGCGGCTCGGTTCGGGTTCCGGGGTCAGGGGCAACTGCCGCATCGACCCTAACCTAAGCCCTCCAGCCAGCTGGAAGGTCAAGCGATAGGGTGAAGCCATGCGGATCGGAGAAGTCGCCGGCCGAGCGGGCGTCTCAGCGAAGACGATCCGGTATTACGAGGGAGCCGGTCTCCTGGTCCCGCCCCCGCGGACGGCCTCGGGGTACCGCGACTACGGCGAGGATGCGGTGGGGCGTCTCCGGTTCATCCGGGCCGCGCAGTCGATCGGGCTGAGCCTGGGAGAGATCCGAGAGGTCCTGGCCTTCCGCGAGCGCGGCGATCGGCCTTGCCACCACGTGGCCGCGCTCATCGAACGCCATGCCGTCGAGCTCGGCGAGCGGATCACGGAGCTCGAAGGGATGCGCCGGGAGCTCGAGCGGCTCTCGCGCCAGGCCCGGATCGCGCCGTCCGGCGACGCCGCCTACTGCCACATCCTCGAGGCTGCCTGGGACCGGCCCGCCAGGCCGTCTCGCTGACTACCCGGCCGGGCCGGTGTCCCCCGGCGGCTTCCGCGCCGCCCCCTCGCCGAGCAGCGTGTTCCACCAGGGGTGCCGCTCGCGGGCGCCCGCCAGATCCACGTGGAGGTGCTTGACCTCCCGGTACTCGTTGTAGCCGATGACGCCGTGCTCCCGGCCGATGCCCGACTGCTTGTACCCACCGAAGGGGTAGCGCGGGTTGATCATGTGATAGTCGTTGATCCACACGGTGCCGGTCCGGAGGCCCTCGGCGATCCGGATGGCCCGCGGCACGTCGCGGCTCCACACCGCGCCGGCCAGGCCGTAGATCGACTCGTTGGCCAGCCGCACCGCTTCTTGATCGTCCTCGAACGGGATGACGACCAGCACCGGGCCGAAGATCTCCTCCTGGGCGACCTTCATCGAGTTATCGACGCCCGCCAGGATCGTGGGCCGGTAGTAGAAGCCGCCCTCGTGCCCCTCTACGACCGCGCGCTCGCCGCCGGTGGCCAGCTCGGCGCCCTCCTGGAGGCCGATCTCTACGTAGCGCTCCACGGTCTCGAGCTGGGACCCGGAGACCACGGGCCCGAGGTCGGACTCTGGGTCGAGCGCCGGGCCCACGCGGAAGTCCTCGGCGCGCTTGACGAGCGCGGCGAAGAACTCGTCGTAGACGTTGCGGTGGAGGAACAGCCTGGTTCCCGCGGAGCACACCTGCCCCTGGTGGAAGAACACCCCCCACAGGACCCCCTCGACGGCGTAGTCCAGGTCGATATCGTCGGTGACGATCGAGGGCGACTTGCCGCCCAGCTCCAGCGTGCACTTCTTGATCGTCCCGGAGGCGATCTGCATGATCCGCCGCCCCACCTCGGTCGATCCGGTGAACGCCACCTTGTCGACCAGCGGCGAGGCGACCAGCTCCTCGCCCGCAGCGGCGCCGGGTCCGGGGAGGACGTTGACCACACCCTCCGGCAGCCCGGCCTCCAGGCAGATCCGACCGACCTCGATCGACGACAGCGGCGTGTACGACGCCGGCTTGAGGATCACGGTGTTGCCCGCGGCGATCGCCGGAGCGATCTTCCAGGCCGCCATCTGGAGAGGGAAGTTCCAGGGCGTGATCGCCGCGCACACGCCGAGCGGCTCGCGGCGGAGGTAGTTGTACGAGATCGGGGACCGGGGGAGCGCCTCCTCGTCCTCGTCGCGCCCGGCGATCTCGGCGAAGACACGGAACGTGGAGATGGCCATGGCGATGTCGGCGGCCTTGGCCTTGCGGATCGTCCCGCCCGAGTCGCGGGCCTCGAGCTCGCCGAGCTCGGCGCCGGCCTTCTTGATGCCGTCGGCGACGGCCAGGAGGTGCCTGGCGCGCTCGCGCCCCTTCATCTTCGGCCATGGCCCCTCGTCGAAGGCCCTGCGGGCGACGTCGGCCGCCCGGCGGACGTCCTGGGCCCCGGCCTTGGCCACCGTGGCGAACGCCTCGCCGGTCGAGGGATCGATCGAGTCGAACGTCTCGCCGGCGGCCGCGTCGGTGAGCTCGCCGCCGACCACCAGTCGGAAGGTCTCGGCCATCGGGTCCTCCTCGCGTCGGTCGGGCTAACTGTACCCGCCGGCCGTCGCCCTCCACACGGCCGCCGGAGCGTTTCATACTCCGCCCATGAGCCTGGAGGCCCCTGCCTTCGTCGGCCGCGAGGTTGAGGTCGCCCGCCTCGACGGCGCGCTGAGCGAGGTGATGGAAGGGCGGGGGAGGCTGGTGCTCATGGGCGGCGAGGCCGGCATCGGGAAGACGCGGCTCACCGACGAGTTCGCGGCCCGGGCCAGAACGGCGGGCGCCGCGGTCCTGTGGGGTCGGTGCTGGGAAGCCGGCGGAGCGCCTCCGTTCTGGCCGTGGGTGGAGTGCCTCCGCACCTATGCCGAGAGCCACGATCCGGAGGAGCTGCGCGCCGACCTCGGGGAGCGGGGCCCCGAGATCGCCCAGATGGTGCCGGAGATCCGCCGCATCGTCGGGGACGCCGCCGAGCCCGGAGCCGGCGACCCCGAGGCGGCGCGGTTCCGCCTGTTCGATGCGGTGGCGGGGCTCCTTCGGAACGCCGGATCGCGAGCGCCGCTGGTCGTGGTGCTGGAGGATCTTCATTCGGCCGACGAGCCATCGCTCCTGCTGTTGCGGTTCGTGGCCCGCTCGCTTCCCCGGGCACGAGTCATGGTCCTGGCAACGTATCGAGACACGGATGTGTCCCCGGACCATCCGCTCACCCCCACGCTCACGGAGCTGGGGCGAGAGCCCGCGGTGAGACGCCTGATGCTGGACGGCCTCACGCTCGAGTCCGTGGCCGGTTTCGTGGAGGCCGTCGCGGGTCGGGAGCCCGCTCCCGAACTGGTGGAGGCCCTCTACCGGGAGACGGAGGGCAATCCGCTATTCGTCTCGGAGGTGGTGCGGATGCTCGCGGGCGAGGGCCGGCTGGATGCGCCTCCGGACACCGCTCCGTGGACGTCGCTCATCCCCCCGGGGATCCGCGAAGTGATCGATCGCCGCTTGAACCGCCTGTCGGAGCGCTGCCTGCTGGTGCTCACGCGAGGATCGGCGGTGGGACGCGACTTCAGCATCGAGGTGGTGCAGCGCCTCGACGGCATGGCGCGGACCGACCTCCTCGCCGCGCTCGACGAGGCAGTCGGGGCTCGGGTCGTGGTCGAGGGGCCCGCGGGGCTGGGCTGGATGCGGTTCTCCCATCAGCTCGTCCGGGACGCCCTGTACGAGGGCATCCCTCCGGGGGAGCGCGCCGACCTTCACCGGCGCGTCGCCCAAGCGCTCTTGGAGATCCACGGGAGCGATCCCGTGCCGGTGCTGACCGAGCTGGCACACCACTTCTACGAGGCGGCTCCTCGTGGCGAGGCCTCGATGGCCGTGCGCTGGTGCATGAGCGCGGGCGAGCAAGCGGCGGCCGTCCTGGCGTACGAGGAGGCGATCCGGCTCTACGGGATGGCGCTGCGGGCCCTCGATCTGGCGTCCGACGTCGACGATAGCGTCCGCTCCGAAGTCCTCCTCGGGCTGGGGGACTCCCGCGCCCGCGCCGGCGATATCGCCGGTGCCAAGGAGGCCTTTGTCACCGCCGCGGACTTCGCGGAGCGGCGAGGCCTCGCGCGCGACCTGGCCCGGGCGGCGTTGGGATACGGCGGACGGTTCGTGTGGGCCCGCGCGGCTCAGGATCGGCGGCTGGTCCCGCTCCTCGAGCGGGCCCTCGCGGCGCTGGCCGATGCCGACGAGGGCCTGCGCGCTCGTCTCCTGGCTCGCCTGGCCGGCGCCCTCCGCGACGAGTTCGACCCCGGGCCGCGGCGAGAACTGAGCCGGCAGGCGGTGGAGGTGGCCCGGCGGCTCGGCGATCCCCGGACGCTCGCCTACGTCCTGGACGGGCGCTGGGCGGCGATCTGGGGTCCGGACACGACGGACGAGCGGCTCGTCCTCTCGGCGGAGCTGATCAACGCTGCCGAGGCCGGCGGGGATGGCGAGCGGGCGTTCCAAGGCCACCACTACCGGATGATCTGCTTCCTCGAGCGCGGCGACGTGGACGGAGCCCGCCAGGAGCTGGCCATGAAGGAGCGGATCGCCGGAGAGCTGCGGCAACCCGCCCAACGCTGGTACCTCTCGGCCTCCCGGGCGCTGTTCGCCATCTTCGAAGGACGTCTCATCGAAGGGGAGGAACTGGCCGAGCAGGCGTTGGCGATCGGCGAGCGCGCCTATTCGTCGTGGGACGCTCGATTCACCCACCTCGTGCAGGTCTTCCTGATCCGACGGGAGCAAGGGCGACTTCGGGAGCTCGAGGCGGCGCTCCGGGCGTCGATCGACGAGTACGAAGGCTCGTATCCCTTCGTGCGGGCGGTGGCGGCCCTGGCCCTCGCGGAGATCGGGAAGGACGACGAGGCCGCCGGCGTGATCGACGGCCTGGTCGACCAGCACGGCGTCCACCTGCCACGAGACAACGAGTGGGTCTTCGGCATGACGAAGCTGGCGGAGGTCGTCGCGACGCTGCGGGAGGGCGATCGAGCGGCGATCCTCTACGAGGCGCTCGCTCCCTACGCCGGGAGGAACGCCATCGCGCCGATCGAAGCGATGACCGGGGCGGTCGATCGCCCGTTGGGTCTCCTGGCGGCCACCCTTGGGCGCACGGCGGAGGCCGATCGGCACTTCTCGGACGCGTTCGAGTTGAACCGCCGGATGCGAGCGGAACCCGCGGCAGCAAGGACGCTGCTCGACCAGGCGCGCGTGTTGTCCTCCGGGAACGGGCGGGACCTCGACCGCGCCGTTGAGCTTCTGACGGACGCGGCCGCCATCGGTCGCCGCATCAGGGCCGATGCCATCGTCGCGGGCGCGGAGACGCTGTTGCGGAAGCTCGGCCACGAGCCCCCGGCTGCCGAGCGGGTGACGGGGACCTTCATGTTCACCGACATCGTGGGGTCGACCGCGCTGCTCGACGCCATCGGGGACGACGGCTGGCAGGATCTTCGCGGCTGGCACGACCGCGCGCTCCGCGAGCTGTTCTCGGAGCACGGCGGGGAGGAGGTCGACCACGCGGGCGACGGGTTCTTCGTTGCCTTCGCCGGAAGCCGCCAGGCACTCGACTGCGCCGTGGCCATCCAGCGCAGGTTGGCCGAGCACCGGCGGACGCACGGCTTCGCTCCGCGGGTCCGGATCGGCCTTCACGCCGGCGAGGCGACGCGGTCCGATGGGGGCTTCGTCGGGAGGACGGTGCACATCGCCGCTCGGATCGGCTCCCTCGCGGATGGCGGGCAGATCCTGGCGAGCGCGTCGGTCCTCCTGGACGCGGGCGATCGCGGCGACGAGCTCGAGCGCCGGCGCGTGAGGCTGAAGGGCATCGCCGATCCGGTCGAGATCGCTGCGGTCGCCTGGAGGTCCTGATCCCACCGATGGAGGGTCCACCCCCAGCCCGCATCGCCTCTTCTTTTGCCTAACGAACGTTCGTTAGGTACAATGGGCCACGTGGGAGCCGCCCGAACCAGCCTCCGTGCCCTCCAGGACCTCATCGCCGCGGACCGCCGGGACTTCTTCCTCGAGCGGGCCGCCGAGCTGTTCAGCGAGCGGGGGTACCACGCCACGAGCATGCGCGACATCGCCGAGGCCATCGGGATCCGGGCACCCAGCCTGTACGCCCACATCCAGCGGAAAGAGGACCTGCTGTACGGCATCGTGACCTCGGCGGCCACCGAGTTCCTGTCGAGCCTGGAGGCCGTCCGGGCCTCGTCCGCTCCACCGGCGGGCAAGCTCCGGGAGGCGATGCGGGCCCACGTCCGGGTCGTCGCCGACAACCTCCAGGGAGCGCGGGTCTTCCACCACGAGTGGCGGGCGCTGTCCGAGCCGCGCCGGGGCGAGGTGCGCGAGCTGCGCGACCGTTACGAGGCGCTGTGGGACCAGCTGATCGCGGAGCTCCGCCCCGACGACCCGACCTTCGCGCGGCTGCTCGCGCTGTCGGCGGCGAACTGGACGTACGTGTGGTACGACCCCCGGGGCAGCCTCTCGCCGGAGGAGATCGCGGACCGATTCACCGACCTCCTGCTCCGAGGGCTGGAACGGCGGCGGTCGGGGAAGATACGAGGAGGGTGAGGCGATGACCTACGAGGAACGACGCGCCGAGTTCAAAGCCCGCATCGACGCCGGCGAGAAGATCGAGGCGTCCGACTGGATGCCCGACGAGTACCGCGAGGCGGCCCTGAAGTTCATCGAGATGCACGCGAACTCCGAGGTGATGGGCTGCCTCCCTGAGCGCGAGTGGATCCCCCGGGCCCCCACCCTCAAGCGGAAGCTCTCGCTGACCGCCAAGGTGCAGGACGAGGCGGGCCACGGTCAGATCCTGTACCGGGTGGCCGAGGACCTCGGGAAGACCCGCGAACAGATGTGGGACGACCTGGTCAACGGCCGGACGAAGTTCCACAACGTCTTCCACTACCCGACCGAGAGCTGGGGCGACGTGGCGGTGATCGGGTGGCTGATCGACGGCGCCGCCCTCGTGACGCAGAAGGCGCTCCTCGACTGCTCGTACGCGCCGTACGTCCGCGCGATGCGCCGGATCTGCCCGGAGGAATCCCTCCACCTCCGGCACGGCGAGGACCTGACGCTCGAGCTCGTGTCCGGTACGGCCGAGCAGCGCGAGATGTTCCAAGACGCCGTCAACCGGTGGTGGCGGCCGATCATGCACTTCTTCGGCCCGCCGTCGAAGCCGGAGAAGGACGTCCTCCTGCACTGGGGGATCAAGACCCGGTCCAACGAGGACCTGCGGCAGGAGTTCTTCACGACGTACGTGCCGAAGCTGTGGGACCTCGGCATCTCGGTTCCCGACCCGGAGCTGCGGTACGACGAGGACCGCGGCGAGTGGATCTGGTCGGACCCGGGCTGGGACGACTTCTGGCAGGTCGTCCGGGGGAACGGTCCGATGACCAAGACCCGCCTCCTGTACCGCAAGGCGATGTGGGACCACCACGGCTGGGTGCGGGAGGTCTTCGCCGGCATCCCCCGGGTCGCGGTCTGAGGAGGCTGCGGTGCAGGTGTGGGACGTGCTGTCCCGCCGCCGGGCCGGCGACGACTGGCAGGTGGTGGGCTCGATCAACGCCCCCGACCTCGACATGGCGATGCTCCTTGCCCGCGAGACCCACTTCCGCCACAAGGAGTCGGACACCTACGCGATTCGACGGCGCGGCGAGGGAGAGGTCCACCCGTGTCCGGACCCGACCGGGATCGGCGGGATCGTCGACCGGGCTTACCGGCGGCAGGACGGGTACGTCGGGGTGGGGGCCAAGCTCCGCCGTGTCCAGGAGCAGATGGCCGAGCGCGGCCTCGTCATCGACCGTCCCCGGCCTGGACGCCGGCCGGCCGGCCGACAGGAGGCCGGCCGTGGCGGCTGATCCCATGGCGGCCGATCCCCGGCTCGCGCTGCTGCTGGCCATCGCCGACGACGAGCTGGTCATCGGGCACCGGCACTCGGAATGGACCGGCTGGGCGCCGCATCTCGAGGAGGACCTGGCCTTCTCCTCCATCGCCCAGGACGAGATGGCGCACGCTCGCCTCCTCTACCAGCTCGCCGAGCCGGTGGCCGGCGCGGACGCCGACGCCCTCGCGCTCGGACGCGACAGCCAGGAGTACCGCCACGCGGTGATCTGCGAGCGCCCGAACCGCGACTGGGGCTACACGCTGGCCCGCCAGTACCTGTACGACACCGCCGACGACGTGCGGCTCGCGGCGCTGGAGCGGTCGTCGTGGAAGGAGCTGGCCGACGCCGTCCGGACGATCCGGCTCGAGGAGCGCTATCACCTCGAGCATGCCCGCCGATGGTTCGACCGGCTGGCCGGAGGCCCGGTCGAGGCCCGCCAGCGGTTCGTCGAGGGCATCGAGGCGGCCGTGGGCGAGGCCATGGCGCTGTTCGAGGCCGTCCCCGAGGAGCCCGCTCTGCTGGAGAGCGGCGTCCTGCCGACCTCGAACGAGGACCTGCTGGGCGAGTGGCTGGCTCGGGTGGGAGAAGAGCTGGAGGCCGCGTCGCTCGACTACGTCCTCACGGAGCACGCCGCGAGCCGCGAGATGGTGCCCACGTCCTCCGGCGAGATCGAGGCCGGCCCGACGCTGTCCGTCCCAGGGATCGAGCGGCGCGACGGCCGGTGGGTCCACCGCGGCGCCTTCGCCGGCGCGGGGGGCCGCCAAGGCAAGCACACCGAGGACTTCGCGCAGCTGTGGGAGGAGATGACCGGCCTCTACCGGACGATGCCGGGGGCGACGTGGTGAGGACCCTCGAGGACCGGGTACGCCGGGCGCTCGGCGAGGTCGTCGATCCGGAGATCCCCGCGTGCACGATCGAGGATCTCGGCATGATCCATCGCGTCGCGGTGTCCGAGGCTGAGGTCGAGGTCGATCTCCTCCCGACGTTCGTCGGCTGTCCGGCCAAGGACGTGATCGGCGAGGATACGGAGGCTGCAGTCCGGGCGGTCGCCGGTGGCCGGGACGTTCGCGTCCGGTTCGTGCTCGATCCCGCCTGGACCACCGATCGGATCACCGAGCGCGGCCGGTCCCGACTCCGCGAGTACGGCATCGCGCCGCACTGGGAGCGGCCCTCCGGAGCGACGGTCGTCCCGCTGCTCCGCCCGGGCGGCGTGCCGTGCCCCTACTGCGGCTCGACGGAGACGGTGATGGAGTCCGCCTGGGGGCCCTCGCCGTGCCGGGCGCGCCACTATTGCCCCTCGTGCCGCAATCCCTTCGAGGGTTTCAAGAGTAAGGAACCTACGGGGGCGTGACCGCCCCCGTCCGCGGCCCCTTGGCCGCCTTGACACAGCCGGCCGGGGGCGAAGGGAAGGGAACGGACCGAAAGGAGGGACCATGGGAAGGAAACTCCTACTTGCTCTGGCGGTCGTCGTGCTGGCCGTCGGCTTGGTCGCCGGCGCGGCCACGGTGGGGTCGGCCCAGACCACCGAAGCCCAGGCGACGCTGATCGGATATGAAGAGGTGCCGGCGGTGTCCACCGCGGCATCCGGGGACTTCAGGGCGACCATCGATGAGGCGGCCCAACGGATCCGGTACCGCCTGCAGTACTCGAACCTGGAGGCGCCCGCGACCGGGGCCCACATCCACTTCGGTCAGCGCGATGTGGTCGGCGGCGTCAGCGCGTTCCTCTGCGGTGGCGGCGACAAGCCCGCGTGCCCGAGCCCCGGCGGCGTGGTGACCGGCGTGATCGACCCGTCCGACATCATCGGGCCGGAGGCCCAGGGCATCGCCCCGGGAGAGTTCGGTGAGCTGGTAGCGGCCATGAAGGCCGGCGTGACGTACGCGAACGTCCACTCCGAGAAGTTCCCCACCGGAGAGATCCGGGGGCAGATCAGGACGAGCTAGCGGGTCGGGCCCCTGTCGGGCGCTGCTTCCCGCGCGTTCACCGTCAGCGTTCCTTTGACACCTCCCTCCAGCTCTCCTCGAGGGTTTCGGCGTGGTCACGATTGAGGTGGCCGGCGCTCCGAACGGCTAGGTGGCCGTAGCCATGCGGACCTAGTCGAGTTAGCACCCGTTGTCTATGTACGGCGCAATGGCCCCTCTCCACAATCGCTGGTGATGCCGATGGACCGCCGTTCGTCGAGCGGCGCGAAAGGGGAGAGGGATGCGGCCGGACCAGCACAGCGTTTCGGGAAGGCCCTCGGCCATGCGGCGCCGGGTGGCGCTCGCGGGAATCATGACCGTCGCGCTCCTGATGATCCAGGCGCCCCTCATCGCCGACGAGACGCAGGAGCAGTCGCCGGACACGTCGGAGCAGCAGGTCGTCGAGCCGTCTCCGGCCCCGACCGGCGATCCCTCCGTCGACGAGGCCGGGGAGGTTGTGGACGGCGACGCTGGCAAGGCGACGGCCCACGAGCCGACCGCCGCCCCGGGGACGAGCAGTTTCCGGCGCCCGATCTCCAGTTCGACCGCGGCGTTGGAACCCGCTGCGATGTCTGCTCCGGATCCCGACACCCCGGGGCCTCCCTCGGGTAGCGGCGTCCAGCCTCTGCTCCTCCTCGGGAACGTGAACTGTCCGTCCACCTTCCACGAGCTCCGCCTCGAGCCGCCCCAGTCGGGGACGTTCTCCAACGGCATGCTGAGCGTGACGGTGACGAAGTACGGGACGGCCCTCGGGGAGGTCTTCGACTGGTCGTCGAACCTGGAGCTCGACCGGGTCATCGTCAAGGGCGGGTCGAACGCGAACCAGTTCAGCTACGCGCAGGAAGCGACGTCGGACACGCTCCTCCACGCTCCGGTCAACCCGAGCAACGGCTCGTTCTACGGGCTGAGCCACATCTCGTTCTGCTACGACAGCGGGATGACCATCGTGAAGGATGACGCCAGCGATTCCGGCACGTCCTTCGACTTCACCGGGCCGCTGGGAGGGTTCGCGCTTTCCGACGACGGGACCCCGGGCGCCGGGTCGAGGTCGTTCGCCGACCTGCTGGCGGGGCGGTACAGGGTCGAGGAGGTCGTGCCGGCGGACTGGGACCTGACCGCGGTGTTGTGCACCTCACTCCGCGGGACGAGCACCATCGTCACCGAGGCCGTCGGTGCCACCCTGCAGCGAGCTGCAGGCGACAACGTCACGTGTACGTTCAGGAACAAACCCGAGCCGCGAGGGTCGATCACCATCGAGAAGGACGCCGTGCCGGACTCGGGCCAGCCGTTCGCCTTCGACCCATCCGAGAATCTCGGGGGCCCCGTCACGCTGACCGACGACGACGCCGCCGGCCCGGCGTCCCGGACCTTCAGCGGGCTGCTGCCCGGCACCTATTCGGTCTCCGAGACCGATCTCCCGGCCGGGTGGCAGCTCACCGGCCTCCAGTGCACCGGCGGGGGAGCGAACACCACGGTGGCCGGCTCCACCGCCACCATCGGGCTGGACGCCGGCGAGGCCGTGGTCTGCACGTTCGAGAACACCCGGGAAGGCTCGATCACCATCGAGAAGGATGCCGTGCCGGACTCGGGCCAGCCGTTCGCCTTCGACGCCGCCGGGGCGTTCGGCGCCGAGCCGAGCTTCACGCTAG
>DASZZY010000006.1:0-9637 GCA_036260395.1 Actinomycetota bacterium | reverse complement strand
CCGGTGCTACGCCAAGCCGGTGGCCGGCGCCGCCTCGCAGCACAACCTCACGGCCGAGGAGCAGGAGGCCATCCAGCGGGCCATGTCCGCGGGGGCCGGGCCGGCCGAGGTCACCGACGGGGCCGGCGGTGGCCGCCGCGGGCTCCGCCGGGGCGCGTAGTGCTGGACCTCAAGGCGATCCGCGAGGATCCCGACGCGTTCCGGGCCGGCCTGGCCCGGCGTTCCGAGGCCCACGCCCGCGACATCGACCGGGTGCTCGAGGCGGACCGGGAGCGGCGGAGCCTCACGGCCGCGGTCGAGGAGCTCCGCGCCGAGCAGAACCGGGTGTCGAAGGCTGTGGGTTCGGCGGCCGGCGACGAGCGGGACCGGCTGATCGCCTCCGTCCGGGACGTCTCCGACCGCCTGAAGCAGCTCGAACCGCGCCTGGCCGACGCCGCCGAGGAGCTCGGGGGCCTGCTGGCCCGGCTCCCCAACGTCCCCCACGGCTCGGTCCCCGTGGGCGAGAGCGACGAGGAGAACGAGGTCCTCCGCGAGGTGGGCGAGCGGCCGTCGTTCGGCTTCGAGCCCCGGGACCACGTCGAGCTCGGCGAGCGGCTTCGGGTGATCGACCTGGAGCGGGCCGCCAAGGTCTCCGGGGCCCGGTTCGCGTACCTCCTCGGCGATGCCGTCCTCCTCCAGTGGGCGCTGGTCCGCTTCTGCCTGGATCTGCTGGTGGCGAAGGGGTTCGTCCCGGTGGTCCCGCCGGTGCTGGTCCGGGAGGACGCCATGTTCGGCACCGGGTTCCTCCCGGGCGACGAGGCCCAGATCTACGTGACCCGCGATGACGACCTCTACCTGGTGGGGACGTCGGAGGTGCCGCTGGCGGCCCTCCACCAGCGGGAGATCCTCGACCCGGCCGACCTCCCGCTCCGCTACGTCGGCTACTCGACGTGCTTCCGCCGGGAGGCGGGCACGTACGGGAAGGACGTCCGGGGGATCTTCCGCGTCCACCAGTTCGACAAGGTCGAGATGTTCTCGTTCGTGGCCCCGGGGGCGTCATGGGACGAGCACGAGCTGATGCTGGCCCACCAGGAGGAGATCGTCGGCGCACTCGGGCTCCCGTACCGGGTGGTGAACGTGTGCACCGGCGAGCTGGGCGCATCGGCGGCCAAGAAGTACGACCTCGAGGTGTGGCTCCCGGGGCAGGGGCGCTACCGGGAGCTCACCTCGACGTCGAATACCACCGATTACCAGGCCCGGCGCCTGGAGTGCCGGGTGCGGCTCGCGGAGGAGAACCGGCCCGTCCACACGCTGAACGGCACCGCCTGCGCGGTGGGCCGAACGCTGATCGCGATCCTCGAGAACCACCAGCGCGAGGACGGGTCGGTCGCGGTCCCGGAAGTCCTGCATCCGTACCTCCCCGACCGTATGCGCGCCCTCGCGCCCCGGAGCTGAGGCGGGCTGCCGGCCTTACCGGCGGGTGCAGTAGAGGTTGGCGTAGGCGCCGCGGAACGGTCCGGGCGCCCGGAGCGTCCGCTGCTCCTCGTCGATCATCCGGACCTTGAAGCCGAGCTCCTCGAGCCGCCGCGGCACGGCGTCCGGAGGCTCGCCGGCATCCAGCAGCGCGCCCGGGTTCCACTCGACGAACAGCGTCACGTCGCGGCCGGCCGCCTCCAGCGTTCGCTCCATCCCCCGGAGGGCGCGCAGCTCCGCCCCTTCGACGTCGATCTTGATGAGGCCGGCCGGCTCCCCGCCGAGCTCGACATCCACGCTCGTGCAGGCAACCTCGATCCCCTGATCGCGGTTCTCGCCGGGGTAGATGCTGGTCTGGCTCTGGTCCCCCTCCGCCAGGAACAGCCGGGTGGTCCCCTGGCGGTCGACGGCCGCGCGCAGCAGCGGCGTGATACGGTCGCCCATCCCGTTCAGGGCGACGTTGCGCTCCAGCCACGGGAAGTCCCTGGGGTCCGGCTCGAACGCGAGCACGCGGCCCCCCGGGCCGACCTCCAGCGCGGCCACCAGACTGAAGTACCCAAGGAACGCGCCGACATCCACCACGGTCATGCCCGGGGCCGCCGCGTCGCGGAGGAGGTTCGCCATGAGGGCCTCGCGGCGGCGGTGCCGGACCCGCTCGAGGTAGTCGCGGTGCTCGCCGGTCCCGGCCAGCACGAGCCCGTCGACCTCGATCCGGACGGCCTCCTCCACGGGGCTACCCTCCCACGCCGCTTGCTCGCTTCGCCACGGGCAACCGGGTGCCGTCGGCTACACTCGGTCCGGGGGATGCCGGAGCGGACGAACGGGGCGGTCTTGAAAGCCGCTAGGCCCCTCGGGGCCTCCTGGGTTCGAATCCCAGTCCCCCCGCACGCGATGTCGCAAGACATGTGGCAAGGGGACCTCGCCGTTGTGGGTCGATCCGGCGAGCCCCCTCCACCACGCCCGGATTGCCCCTGTTCCAGGCGCCGGGCAGTGGTGTACCGTCGGTGATACCCGCCCGGTAAGCGAAACGCTCCGGCGACCTCGCCGACCGCCAGAAGCGTCCACCCGGAAGGCGAACAGGAATCAGCACGAAGCGGACCTCGGACACCGGCGCCGGGCCGCCCCCGCCACGGCGCGTTGCCGAATGGCCGCTGGTCGGCCGGCAGCGGGAGCTCGATGCCATCGCCGCGGTGATGGCCCGTCCGGACGCCGCCGGGGTCGTTCTGGCGGGGGCGCCGGGGGTCGGAAAGACCCGTCTGGCCGTCGAGTGCCTCCGGCTCGGAGAGCGCGTGGGGTTCGTGACGGCGATGGCCGGCGCCACGAGGGCAGCGGCCTCCATCCCCTTCGGGGCGGTGGCGCCCCTGGTCCCGAGCGCGCATATCGTCGGCGACCGGCGGATGGACGTGCTCCAGCAGATCCGGGACGCGCTGCTGGCCCGGGCCGGCGACCGCCCGCTCCTGGTGGCCATCGACGACGCCCATCTCCTGGACGACGCCTCCGCGGCGCTCTTCCATCAACTGGCCGGGACGGGTTCGGCGTTCATCGTGGCCACGCTCCGGTCGGGAGAGCCCGCGCCGGATCCCGTGGTCGCCCTGTGGAAGGACGGACTGGCGGAGCGCATCGACCTCCACCCGCTCGTGGAGGAGCAGATCGGGCAGGTGCTGGCGGCGGTCCTGGGGGGGCCCGCGGACGGCGGCACCGTCCGGAAGCTGTTCCAGAGGACCAGGGGCAACGTCCTGTTCCTCCGAGAGCTGGTGCTCGGCGGCCTCGAAGCCGGCTCCTTGCGCGACGACCGCGGGGTGTGGCGGCTCGTGGGCGACGTCCCTCCGTCGGCACGGTTGAGGGAGATCATCGAGGCACGGCTGGCCGGACTGGGACAGGCCGAGCGGCGGGCCCTGGAGATCGTGGCGCTGGGCGAGCCGATCGCCGCCTCGCTCCTGCAGCGGCTGGTCCCCCCCGCAGCCATGGAGGCCGTTGAGCGGAAGGGGCTGCTGGAGATCCGGCTCGACGGGCGGCGCAGCGAGGCGCGCCTCGGGCATCCCCTGTACGGCGAGGTGCTGCGCGCGCACCTGCCCGAGACCGCGGCCCGCTCGATCAGACGAGCTCTCGCCGACGTCGTCGAGACGGCGGGGGCCCGGCGCGGCGAGGATCCGCTCAGGGTGGCGGTCTGGCGATTGGAGGGCGGCGGGTCGATCCGCCCCGATCTCGTGCTCACCGCGGCCAGGCGAGCGCGGCTGGCGTTCGACCTTCCGCTGGCAGGGCGCCTGGCCCGCCTGGCTTTGGAAGCGGGCGGCGGTGCCCGGGCCGCGAGGCTCCTCGGCGAGATCCTCTCGCTCGAGGGCCGATACGCGGACGCCGAGAGCCTCCTGGCGTCTGTGCCCCTGGACGCCGAGGACCCGGGGGAGCGCGCCCTCGTGGCGATGGGTCGCTCCTTCAACCTGTTCTGGGGTGCCGGCCGGCGGGAGGAAGCGGAGGATGTCGCGTCCGAGGCGGAAGCGGCCGTGTCGGGGACCCCGTACCGGGACGAGGTGGCGGCCGAGCGCGCCGCCTACGCGCTGTTCTCCGGGGCTCCCACCGAAGCGCTGGCGATCGCCCTGCCGATCCTGGACGATCCCGGCTCCACGCCCCGGGCCCGTGCCCGGGCCGCGTTCGCCGCCGTTCCCGCCCTGGCGGTGATGGGCCGGACCGCGGAAGCGGTCGCCCTGGCGGACGCCGGCCTGGCGGCGGCTCGGGACATCGGGAAGGGCCTGGCCGCCGCGTTCTTCGAGGTGCTCCTCCTGGCGTGCCGGGCGCTGGCGCTCAGCGAGGCCGGAGAGCTGGCCGAGGCGGAGGCCGCGGCCGAGGAGGGATACGAGCGGGCCCTGGCGTCCTACAGCTCGGGCAGCCAGGCCGTCTCGGCATGGAGCGTCGGAAGGGCCGCGCTCCTGCGGGGCCGCGTGGCCACGGCCGCCCGGTGGTTTCGGGAGGGCGCCGCCATCGATGGCGAGCTCGGCCTGCAAGGGCGGCAGCAGTGGTCCCTGGCGGACCTGGCCCTGGCCGCGGCCTGGGCGGCGGACGTCCCCGGCGCGGAGGCCGCACTCGCGGACCTCGATTCGGTGCCCGTGACGCCCGATCGGTTCCTCGTGACCGAGCGGGAGCGGGCCCGGGCGTGGACGGACGCCGCCCGCGGCGATGTCCGGGTCGCGACCGAGCGGCTCGAGGGGGCGGCCACCGCAGCCGCCGAGACCGGGCAGACCGCAATGGAGGCCGCCGCCCTCCACGACCTGGCTCGGCTGGGCGAGGGCGCCCGGGCAGCTTCGGGGATGGCCGACCTCGTCGGTGACGGGAGGCTGATGGACGCTCGGCGCGCTCACTGCTCCGCCGCCGCGACGGACGACCCCGTGGGGCTCGAGGACGCGGCGGACCGGTTCGAGCGCCTCGGGGCGCTGCTGTTCGCGGCGGAGGCCGCCGCGGCCGCGGCAGCGGCCCACCGGCGCCGCGGGGACGGTCGCCGGGCCACCGCCGCCGAGCGGAGGTCGAGGGAATTGGCGGCCAGGTGTGAAGGCGCCCGAACCCCCGCCCTCGCGCTGGGGGCGGGGGTGGCGTCCTTGACGGCGCGGGAGCGGGAGATCGCGGAGCTGGCCGCGGCTGGGGTCTCCAGCCGCGACATCGCCGGCCGCCTGTTTCTCTCCGTCCGGACCGTGGACAACCATCTCCAGCAGGCCTACCGGAAGCTCGGGGTCATGGCTCGCGGGGAGCTGGCCGCCGCGCTGGCCGGGCCCGGCGGCCGCGAGGAGCCCCCCGGGAGCCGGAGCCCGTGAGCAACGCCACCTGCCGAGCCCTCTGAGCAACCGCAGCCGCGGCGATTGAGTAGTCCCTACTCAAGACCACACGAGCGCGTGCTGGTTCACTCCAGCTCGTGGCTTCCGACGACGCGTTGCAGAAGGTGCTGGCGCGGCTGGACGGGGACGAGGCGTTTCGGACCGAGCTGGTCCGCGATCCCAGGGCGGCGCTGAACGGGTACGAGCTCAGCGCCGACGATCTCGTGGTGCTGGTGACCAGTCTCGGTCCACAGCTGGACGGGGACGATCCGATCCTGCGCCGGACCACCAGGGCCCGCCTGTTCGCTCTCCTGGCGGAGGTGCTGGAGGACCGGGCACGGCAGAAGCTGTGACGGGGTCCACAAAGGCAGAACGCCCACGACCAAGGAGATGCTCGCGATGGCACGCATGAGAGGTGTGTCCCGGCCCCGACGATGACCTGGCCTATCCGCCGCGGAATCGCAGATTCTCGACACGAGGACGCATGAGCGCTCGCTCCACTCGCACGCGTTCCAGGTTCGTCCCCGCCGCTCTGATCTCGGTGCTCCTCATCGCCGTTTGGATCGTCCCGGCGGGAGCCTCTGCGGGCCCCGCCGTTACGGATCCCGTGCCCGTCACCGCCAACGGCACCTACACCCCGCTCCCAGAGGAGGTGCTCTACGTTCCGACTCGGGCCGGCAGCGTGTTCGTGCGCCTCCGGCGTCCCGACGTCCCCGCAGGGATGAAAGTGCCGGTCATCCTGAACTTCACCCCTTACGACTTCGCCGGTCTTCGCGGTGAGTTCGACATCTGGGAATCGCAACAGTACGTGGACAACGGGTACGCCGCCGCCCTCGCGGATGTTCCGGGCACCGGCAACTCCGGTGGGTGTTGGGACGTCCTGGGGGCCAAGGAGCAACAGGCCGGCTACGACCTGGTCGAGGCCCTCGGTCAGATGGAGTGGTCCAACGGGAAGGTCGCCATGCACGGGAGCTCATACGCGGGCTCCGCGGCGATCATGACGGCAGCCGCTCACCCGCCTCACCTCGCGACCATCGCGACCGATCACGCGCTGAGCTCCGCCTACGACGTCGTCTTCGGCGACGCCGTGCGCTACTCCGAGGCGGATCCTGCCCACTTCAACGGCGCCGGACCGACGGGCACCGTGACGACTCTGTTGGGCGGGGGCGTCCTTCCCCCTGGGGATCCGCTGGGAGCGGATGGCGGGCAAGGCCGGACCTATGCCGATCGGGCGACGCAGCGACTGTGCCCCCAGACCAGGCTCGCCGCCATCGAGCACATCCATGATCCGACCCCGGACTTCGACGCCTTCTGGCGTGAGCGTGACTTCGTGAGGGACGCCTGGCGGCTGGCGGAGCCGGCGCCCGGCACCGGGATGCAGGTCTCCTCTCTCACCATGGGAAGCTGGCGGGACCCGCAACTGAAGTCGTCCCAGAGGACCCGATGGTTCGAGGCCATTCCTTCGGGGCCTTTCAAGATGCTGGTCATGGACAGGAGGGGGCACGGCGGCGCCGCGGGGGCTCTTGGAACGAAGGTAGCGAACCTCGTTCACGCGTGGTTCGATCGCTTCCTCTACGGCCACGACACCGGCATCGAGGACCTGTCTCCGGTGTGGTCCTTGGCGGACAGCTGGCGGTCGCTCGGCGACCCTGCTCAGTTCCACGAGTACACGACGTGGCCTCCGCGGGCGAGCGATGGGGTCAGGCTGTTCCTGGGGGCCCCCGGCAACCTCACCGGCTCGCTCTCCCTCAAGCCGCCCACCGCCCAGGGCGCCCTGGGGAGCTGGACCGATACGGGGGCGGTGACGGAGTCGGAGGTTCTGGGCGGGAGGCTGGAGGTCGTTGCGGGCGCCGGTCCGAGCTCCGACTTCCTCTGGTTCGAGACCGGACCGTTGTCTCACGATGTGCGGATCGTGGGCGCCCCCAGGCTGGTGCTGTCGGCGTCGACGTCTACCACGTCGACACAGTTCACCCCCGTCCTCTTCGACATCGGTCCCTACGACCGGGGCAGCTTCGGCTGGATCGGGGCGCCGTGCCTCTACCCAACGTCGCCGTTTCTGGACCCGGACGACGTGGACCCGGCGCATCCCGAACAGGACCCGACGCGGGCACGGGCCTGCGCCATCTCCAGAGGGTTCCTGAACGCTCGCTACAAGGACGGGCTGGAGGAGGGAAGGGACTTGACCCCCGGGCAGCGCTACAGGGCGTCGATCCGCTTCCTGGACCAGGACTGGACGGTTGCGGCGGCGTCCGAGGAGGTTCCCGCAGGCCACCGGATCGGCCTGGCCCTGATGTCGTCGAACGCCTGGTGGGCCATACCCGATCAACAGCGGGCAACGAACACCATCTTCTCCGAACCCGGCTCCCGGAGCGCCCTGATCCTCCCGGTGGTGGGCGGAAGGAAGGCGCTCAGCGAGGCCTTGGCTGTCGGATCCGCGGAGAGCCAACGTCAGCAGCGTTAGGAAACCACCGAGACGAAGGAGGTGCTTCTGATGGCACAGAGGAGAGAGGCGACGCGGCGTAGTGGGGTAGGGACCCTGTTCCTGGCCCTGGCTCTGGCTGTGGTGGGGCTCGCCCCCGCGGCCGTGGCTTCGAAGCCGAGCCGACCGATCACGCTTGGTGTCGGCGACGAGCGGTTCTGGGACGGCCAGGGCGTGGACCGGGCTCAGGTGCCCGACCCCGCGCTGTGCGGGACGGCCGGCCCGTGCTGGGAGTACCCGATCAGGGTGAACAAGGGCGGATCGCGGCTGCGGGTGGCCCTGAGCGCCGTGTTCCGAGACGTCCAGGACGTCCGTCCGTGGGCCGACTTCTTCACGGCATCCGAGAACGTGTACGACGTTCAGATCCTCGATCCCGCCGGGACCCAGGTCGCACGCGGTTCCACCAACAGCGTCGGAGGCGTCACCATCACCGCGTATTCGGTGGAGGTCGTCGTGGAGCGGCCGCCGAAGGGTGTGTACCTCGTGCGGGTGATCCCCGTGAGCGTCTCCGACATGGCGTTCCGCATGCGCGCCAAGCTCGAGGGACCGTCGGAGACCTCCGATCCGAACGCGCTGCTCTCGCCGAACCTAAGGATCATCCCGCCGTTCGAGGTCGGTTTCAGCACGCCGACGGCCACCTACGGTCCGGGTGCAACCGCCCCCAACCCCCGTGCGTCGTGCATGGCGGAGGAGATCGAGGAGGCCATCGGGGCTAGGGCTAGTTATCCCCCACCCGAGATGTGCCTTCGTTACTCGATGGGGTTCGAGAACGTAGGGGAGGGTCCGTTCGGGGTGGAGGTCCACTGGACGCCCTGTCCGCTCGCTCCCGAGGACCTGACCGCGTGCCTCGCCCATCAGCGACGGTTCCGCTCCGACGGCACGTTCGTGGAGGAGGAGCCCGGCTCGGCCGGCGTGGCCCGGTTCCACGCCACCCACGGGCACTGGCACTACCAGAACACCTGGGAATTCCAGCTCCTGGCCGTAGAGGACGGGTGGTCTCCCGGCGACCCGGAGCCCCTGCTCCTCGACAAGGGTCCCGGGCGGAAGTTCGGCGTCATGCCGGGCAACGAGCTGATGGCCGACTGGCGCAGCTTCTCCCAGGCGGATCGGGACGCGCAGGTGGCGGCGACCATCGGGCTTCAGGCCGGGTGGGGCGACGTCTACGAGTGGAACCGCAGCGGCAACTACGCCGACTTCCCACAGACATCGGCGGGTGAGCCGCGGGCCGGGTTCTACGTCCTGCGCGGGGTCACCGACCCCCAGGGCCTGATCATCGAGAGCAACGAGGGCGACAACGTCGGTTACGCCCTCATCCATGTCGGCCCGGCCGGACGTGTCGAGCTGGTCGAGCGGGGACGGGGGACTGACCCCTGGGACCCGCACAAGGTCGTGGTGAAGGTGACGCCATGACCGAAAGAGACCGCCTCGGCAACGAGGGGGATGCCCCCGGCGGCGCGCCGGGGGAGGACGGACGGAAGGAGAGGGAGATGAGAGGGATCTGGCGCGTGATGGGGCTGCCGCTGGCGGTGGGGGTCGCCGCCTCCGTAAGAAGGTACCTGATCTTGACCACGGTGTTGACCACGCTGCTCGTTGGTCTGATTCCCGCTCCGGCGAGCGCTGAGGAGGGCGTTCGGTTCCGCGAGGCGGTGACGAGCACACGGGGCGTCGTCGCCTCGATCTCGGACCTCGCGTCGGCCGTCGGGATCGATGTGCTTGACCGAGGCGGAAACGCTATCGATGCTGCCGTTGCGACGGTCTTCGCGGTCGGCGTCGTGCGTCCGGACTTCGGCGGCATCGGGGGAGCCGGCTTTCTGGTATATCGCGGAGCCAACAACCGTACGGAAGCCCTCGACTTTCGCGAGACGTCGTCCGCCTCGATGACCGCCACTGATTTGAAAGGCCCGGG
>DASZZY010000005.1:0-8593 GCA_036260395.1 Actinomycetota bacterium | reverse complement strand
GGTGCACCGCGACGAGCGGTACTCGGAGAAGCTCGCTACGCCGGACATCACCATCGCCGACCTCATCGGGGAGGTCGATCCGGTGCGCGTGGCGGAGGGCCGGTACCTCGCCGACGAGCTCACGATCCACTACGGCCTCGTGCCCCGCACGAACCGAGGGGTGGTGGCTATCAACGAGCTGCCCGACCTCCCCGAGCGCGTGCAGGTGGCGCTGTTCAACATCCTGGAGGAGCGCGACGTCCAGATCCGCGGCTACAAGGTCCGGCTCCCGCTCGACCTCCTGCTGGTGGCCACGGCGAACCCCGAGGACTACACGCACCGCGGCCGGATCGTCTCGCCGCTCAAGGACCGGTTCGGGACCCAGGTGCGCACCCACTATCCGGAGACGGCGGCCGAGGAGATCCGGATCATGGAGCAGGAGGCCCGGGGCCCGGCGGGCGACGTGCCGGTCCGCATCCCCCGGTTCATGAAGGAGGTCCTCGCCGCGCTCACCCAGGAGCTCCGGCGCTCGCCGCACGTCAACCAGCGCTCGGGCGTGTCGGTCCGGTTCTCGATCGGGAATCTCGAGTCCCTGGCCGCCGCCGCGGTCCGGCGAGCCGCGAGATCCGGTGAGCCGGAGGCCGTGCCGAGGCCGTGCGACCTGTTCGCGGCGCTCGAGTCGTCGGCGGGGCGCATCGAGTTCGACACGGTCGAGGAGGGTCGAGAAGAGGAGATCCTCGGCCGGGCCCTGGCCACCGCGGTGCTCGCCGTCTACCGGCGGCGGCTCTCGGGCTTCGACTGGAGCCCGCTGCTGCGCCGATTCGCCGAGGGGTTCGAGGCCCGCACCTCCGACGTCACTCCGGCGTCTGAGTTCCTGGACCAGTTCGGGGAGCTGCCTGGCCTGGCCAAGCTCCTCCAACGCCTCGGCGTCGAGGAGGAGAGCCCCGGCGCGGCGGCCTCGGCGGTGGAGCTGGCCCTGGAGGGCCTCCACCTCTCGCGGCGGCTCAACAAGGACGCCGCGGGGCGGCCGGGCGCCTACACGTACGGCGCGCCCGACCGGGAACGGCCTCCCGAGCCCGGCTTCCGCGGCACCTAGCCGGTCCTACGGCAGCGACCGCTGCGTGCCCGGGCCGATCGGGTCGCGGTACGCGTATCCGCGCTTGGCGACCGGCCCCTGGATCTCCTTCCGCGGCGGCAGCACCGTCCAGCCGTTGTCGCTGGCCGTCACCTCCACCCCGGCGTCGTCGGCTCCCTGCCGCACGTGCTGGTACGCGGCGAGCGCGTGGTCGAAGGCACCGACGTAGTCGTGGGCCGCCATCGCCGCGCGAGCCTGGCCGATCTCGTCGTCCGCGGCCTCCAGGTCGTCGGCGGCCGCCGAGGCGTTCGGGCTGGCGAGGATGTCCTGGGCGATGGCGTTCGCGTTGATGATGTACGCCGCGGCCTGGAAGCGGTTGGCGTTGTCGCGGTCGAACTGAGAGTAGTCCCAGTTGAGGTCGATGTAGCTCATCATCGAGTTGACCTCGTCGGCGAGCCAGGCGAAGAAGTAGGGCCCGCTTGGCCCGTAGTCCACACCCGTCTCGGAGTCGTAGCCGTCGTGGGGATGGCTCATCCCGAAGTGGTGCCCGAACTCGTGGATCTGGGTGGTCGTCAGCCCGTACCCGGAGGACTCGATGAGCGGAGAGACGAAGTTGAACGTGAAGCTCTGCGTCCCATCGATCCAGTTGTCGTCGGCGAAGCCGAGGAACGGGGCGGAGATGTCGCTCGTCGTCGCGTAGTTGTAGAACATCGCCTCGTACTCCGCGCCGCCGTCCCAGAAGGCCTCGATGTTCAGCGCGCCATGGAGGAACAGGTTGGCGAACGAGTGGTACTGGGGCCGGTCCGGATAGCACTTGGCGCCCCGTACGAACTTGACGTAGCAATCCCTCGCCTCGCCCGTGAACGCGGCGTCCTGGTGGTCCAGCGTGTAGGGGACACGGTGGACCTCGGAGATCTCGTCCAGCAGGAGGCCCGGGGTCTGGTAGTGCTCCGACGCGTCGGTCCCCGGGATGCCCTCGAACGTGTTCAGGTCGAGGTTGATCGAGGCCGGCTGGCGGTCCGGGGTGATGTACGGGGGGTAGAGGGGCGAGGGCGTGAACAGCAGGTTGATGGCTCCGTACCGGGCCACCTTGCCGAGGTCGCCCGCCAGGGCGGACGCCGGGCGGAACCCGTTCCGATCGAAGTACTCCCAGCTGGTGGGCAGACGGATATCGGTGAACCCGTCCCCGTCGATGTCACGGTCGTCGACGTTGTAGCTGCCGCCCCATGCCTCGGGGCCGGCGGAGACGTCGTAGAACCACACCCGGTGCTCACCGAGGGCGCCCAGACCGGTCTCCTCATCGTCGGGCGTGGTTCCTCCCCAGGCCACGATCTTCCGGCTGTCGCGCTGCACCCCGAAGTCGTAATCCGTGTCCGGGTCCGGCTCGCCGAACTTCGTATAGACGTGGAACTTGAAGTCCGGACGGCCGTACCAGTTGATGAAGAACACTGTGTTCCTCGCCGTATCCACCCCCGCGGGAGGGTTCTCGATCAGCCATTTCTCCACCGTCGGCGCATCGATGAAGTGGTTCTGCCCGACGTCGATCACGTTCTTCCGCTGATCGTTGTAGAGGTCCTGGAAGAGGGTGCGTTCCGCCGGCTGCGCCAGCGCGCCGAGCGCCGTGAACAGTGACTCCTCCCAGGCGGCGTCGGCGTAGATGACCTCGTAGTCGTAGGTGTAGTCGAGCCCCAGATGCTCGGTCACGCCGTACCAGAGCCGCGAGCGAACCACGGCGGAGTAGCTCTCCGGCAGCTGGGCCACGAACGCGGGCTCGCTGACCTGCGCCGGCTCCAGCCCCGCGAACACGAATGTGATCGGCACTTCTTCGGCCAGCCCGGCCGTGGTGGCGCCGGGTTCCAGGTGATCGAACCCGGAGGCGCCGCCGGGGAGCGCGGGGGCCGTCAGCGTCGCGACGATCGCAACGACGAGGGCGGCCTTCCAGAGGATGGATGGACGGTTCGGCCACATCGGGGGACCCTCCCATTTGTCCGGAATGGGATGGGACGCTAGCACGCCGTCCCCCCGGTCGCCAGCCGGATGCCGAGGCGGTCGATGCGTTTGGTTCCCGGTCGAGCGGGGCAACGAAGGTACCGATGCCCGCGATCCTCCGACGCCTGGTCACGGCGGCCGTGGCCGTGCTCGCGGTGGCCGCGATGCCGCCCGCCGGCGTGGCGCAGGAGGCGGTCGAGATCGAGGACGACATCGTCGTGCGGTCCTTCGACGGCACGCCGATCGTCGCCACGCTGATGCTCCCGCCGGGCGCCTCCGCCGAGCGCCCGGTGCCGGCCATCATCGCCACCCACGGGTGGGCGGGCAGCCGGTCGCGCTCGCCGTCCGGGCTGTCGGCACGGCTGATCGAACGGGGGTACGCGATCCTCACGTGGGACTCGCGCGGCTTCGGCGAGTCCGGCGGCGAGGCCAACGTCGGCGCCCCCGACTACGAGGTCAGGGACGTCGGGGCGCTGCTCAGCTATCTGGCGTCCCGGCCGGAGATCGTGAAGGACGGCCCGAAGGACCCGCGCGTCGGGTGGATCGGCGGGTCGAATGCCGGCGGCGTGCAGCTCAACACGGCGGCGTTCGACGATCGGGTGGAGGCCATCGCCCCCGAGATCCCGTGGGGCGACCTCGTGCAGGACCTGCTGCCGAACGGCGTCGTCAAGCAGACGTGGGACGTGATCCTCTACGGCGCCGGGCTGGCGACGGGGACCGCGCTCGGCGTGCAGTCCCCGGCCGGCCCGCAGGCCGGAGCCTATCCCAGGCAGATCCACCAGGCGTTCGCCGAGGCCGCCGCCACGGGCGAGGTCAGCCCGGAGATGCTGGAATGGTTCGACCAGCGTTCGACGACGCGCTGGTCCGATCAGGTCCGGACGCCGACCCTCATCCTCCAGGGGACGATCGACGTGCTGTTCCCGCTCCAGGACGGGTTCGAGAACTACCGCAACGTCCGGGGGAACGCGCCGGTCAAGCTCATCGCGTACTGCTCGGGGCACTCGCTGACGGGGTGCCCGTACCCGGGCGGCAGCTCGGGGTACCCCGAGGGCTCCGGCGGCAAGCCGCCCCTCTACCAGGACCGGATCGTGGCCTGGATGGACCGGTACGTGAAGGGCCTCGACGTGGAGACCGGGCCGGCGGTGGAGTGGCAGTCGCAGGACGGGATGTACCGCGGCGCCCCGAAGTGGCCCCTCCCGGCCACCAAGGAGGTGGCCGGGGAGGCCATGGAGACCGGGACGCTGGCCGGCCCGGGGCCGGGCGGCGGCGACGGCCCGAGCGACGGGAACCCCGCCCCGGCGCACGAGCTGGGGGCGACGGCGGCTCGGGCCCCGGTGTTTGGGCCGCTGGCGAACCCCCGGAACATCGTCGGGATCCCCGAGGTCCAGCTCTCCGGATCGGTCACCGGGGTGCGGGCGTTCGTGTTCTTTGAGCTGGTCGACGTGGCCCCCGACGGGACCCGAGTCACCGTCGACGACCAGGTCATGCCGCTGGCCCTGGACGGCGGGCCGGTGGACCGGACGGTCGCGCTCAACGGCATCGCCTGGCGCCTCCGGCCGGGGCACGCGCTCGAGCTCGAGGTGACCACTGGCTCCAGCCAGTACTCGATGCCGCGGACCGGCCCGTACGCGGTCTCGCTCACCGCCGAGACCACGCTCCCCGTCTCGCCCGGCTGAGCGGGACCCGGCGTAGGCTGGGGGCCGTGCGGATCCGCTACTCGCGGTGGGACGGCACCCAACGGCCGTTCGGCCCGGACGTCTCGGCGTCGGAGCTCCTCGACGCCATGTCCGAGGACATGCTCTCCGGCGAGGGCGCGGAGGGGGCCCTCCGGCGGCTGCTCCGGCGCGGGATCCGGGGGCGGTTCTCGGGGATGGACTCCCTGGCCCGCCGCCTGCGCGAGGCCCGCCGGCGCGACGAGGAGCGGCTCGACCTCGAGGGCCCCCTGCGAGAGATCGCCGAGCGGCTTGAGGACGTCCTCGAGCGCGAGCGGACCGCGCTGTCGTTCCGGCCCGAAGACGACTCGCGCATGCGCGAGTCCTTCCTCGATTCGCTCCCCCCCGACCTCCCGGGCAAGCTGCGCGAGCTGCGCGACTACCGGTTCACCGACGCGGGGGCCCAGCGGCGGTTCGATGAGCTCATGGCCGACCTGGGGCAGCAGGTGATGGGGGCGTACTTCCGGAACCTGGCGGCCGGCATGCGAGGCCTCGGCGAGGAGGACCTCCTGCGGTTCCAGGACATGCTCGCCGAGCTCAACGCGATGATCGAGGCCCGCGAGCGCGGCGAGGCCGTCGACTTCGAGGGCTTCATGGAGCGATACGGGGACTTCTTCCCGGACCGGCCGCGCACGTTGGAGGAGCTGCTCGAGAACCTGGCCCGCCGGATGGCCGCGCTCTCGCGGCTGCTGGCCTCGATGTCGCCCGAGCAGCGGCGGGAGCTTGAGGAGCTCGCCCGGCAGGTCCTCTCAGACCTGGACCTGGGGTTCGAGGCCGACCGCCTGGCCTCGCACCTCTCGGAGCTGTTCCCCGGGATGCCGTGGGACCAGCCGGCGCTCGCCGGCGGCGAGGAATCCATGCCGCTGCAGGCCACCGTGGACACGCTGGAGCGCCTGCACGACTACGAGGACCTGGAGCGGTCGATCCGCGGCGACTACGCCGGGGCCTCGCTGGAGGACGTGGACGAGGACGCGCTCCGCCGGACGCTCGGCGACGAGGCCGCCGCGGACCTCCGCCGGCTCAAGGAGATCGAGCGGGCCCTGGAGCAGGCGGGGCTCGTGGCCCGGCGCCAGGGACGGCTGGAGGTCACCCCCCGGGGCGCCCGGAAGCTCGGCGAGCGGGCGCTGCTCCGGGTGTTCGAGCGGCTGCGCCGGGACCGGGAGGGCACCCACGACGCCCGCGACACCGGCGGGGTGGCCGAGCCGACCGGCGGAACGCGCCCGTGGCGGTTCGGGGACGCCGGACAGGTGGCGGTCCAGCGGACGGTGTTCAACGCCGTCGCGCGACAGGGCCCCGGCCGCGGCGTCCGCGTGGCGCCCGAGGACTTCGAGCTCGTCGAGGCCGAGGCCCGGACCGAGACCGCCACCGCGCTCCTGCTCGACCTGTCGTTCTCGATGCCGCTCCGGGGCCACTTCGTCCCCGCCAAGCGGATGGCGCTCGCGCTGCACGCGCTGATCGAGGGCCGCTACCCCCACGACCGGCTGTACCTGATCGGGTTCTCGGACTTCGCCCGGCGCATGGAGCCGCAGGACCTGACCGCCGCCGGGTGGGAGCGGGTGTACGGGACGAACATGCAGCACGCGTTCCACCTGGCGGGGCGGCTGCTGTCCCAGCATCCGCGGGCCGCCCGTCAGGTGATCATGGTCACCGACGGCGAGCCCACGGCCCATCTGGAGGGCGAGGAGGTGTTCTTCTCCTGGCCTCCGGTCCGCGAGACGATCCGCCGGACGCTGTCGGAGGCCATGCGGCTGGCGCGCGCCGGCGTGACGCTCAACGTGTTCATGCTCGAGGACTCCCCCGGGCTGACCGGGTTCATGGAGCGGCTGGCCCGGCTCACCGCGGGACGGGTGTTCCTGATGTCGGCGGAGTCGGCCGGGGAGTTCGTGCTCCGCGACTACGTCGCCCGCCGTGGCGCCTGACAGGGACTATTCGGGGACGCCGCTGTGGAAGAAGCTCGGCCTGAGGCCGGGGGCGAGGCTGTTCGTCAGCGCCGCGCCGTATCCGCCCGCCGAGCCGACATCCGACCGCTCCTCGAGCAGTTCCCCCCGGTACGGCATCCGCGCGAAGGCGACGTCCACCTGTTCTTCACGACGAGTCGCGAGAAACTCGAGGAGACCTTCGCCGCGAGGGCCGGGGCCGTGCCGCCGAACGGGGGCTTGTGGATCGCGTGGCCCAAGAAGAAGTCGCCGCTCAACGAGGAGCTGAAGAACCGACCTCGATTTGGAGACGGTGCAGCGCATCGGCCTGGAGGCCGGGCTCGTCGACAACAAGTCGTGCTCGATCGACGAGGACTGGCAGGCGCTGCGGTTCGTCTACCGGGTGAACGACCGGCCTACCGCAGGACGGTGAACCCGGCGGCCTCCACAGCGTCGAGCATCATCCGGATGTCGTCGTAGTCGCTCGGACCGACGGCGACGAAGCGCTCCACGAGCCCGCGGGCCAGCCGCCGGCGGGCCTCGGCATCCACGTGCATCTCGACCAGCGCCCCCCGGACCGCCTCCCTCAGCTCGGTCGGCAGGCGCTTCGAGACGGCGACCGGCTGGATCGTCGAGGGGCCGAGCGCGTCAACCAGCCGCAGCCGTTCGCGCAGCGACGGATCGTCGCGCAGCGCCACCGCGAGCACCTGGGAGTCGATGGCCGAGGCGTCGACTTCGCCGCGGGCCACCATCCGGATCGACTCCTCGTGGAAGCCCGCCTCCACCACCCGGCCGAAGAACCCCGACGTCTCTCCGAGCCGGACCAGGTGGTAGCGCGTGATGCCGTAGCCCGAGTGCGAGAGCGGCTCGTTGAACGCCCACGACGCGCCGCGGAGGTCGGCGAACGAGCGGAACTCGCTGTCCCGGTGGACGATCACGTCCGAGAAGTAGATCGGGCGCCCGCCGTACCGGGCACCCTGGAGGACGGGCGCGGCCACCGGCTCGGCCGGGGAGACCCCCCGCCGCTCGAGGGTGACGTACGGCAGGCTGCACACGAAGCAGACGTCGTTCTCGTCGCGCTCGCAGCTCTCGTAGGAGGTCTCGACGACGAGGTGCGTCTCGATCCCCAGGCGGCGCCCGACGTGCTCGGCGATGGCCGAGTACACCGGGAGGACGTTGGGCGCCAGGTACGTCCCGAACCTCAGCCGCTCCACGCGGCCACTGTACGCGGGGCCGTCGCTCACGGTTCCCACCAGAGCGTGACCAGCCGGCGACCCGGCGGGCGGAACGACCACAGCCCCTCGCGCTCGACGAGGTGGTCGCCGACCGCCTCGGCGACCTCAACGTCGCGGTCCGCCGGGAGGCACAGCCGCCGGCGAAGGAACGCGACCGCGTCGGCCCGGCGCCCGAACCCGCCGGGGCCGTCGAGCGGCTCGGCTTCCTCGCGATGCGGGGTGATACCCGCCTCGGTCAGGGCGGCCACCGCGTCGTCGGCCGTCGGCCCCGCGGGCCGCTCGAGGCCGTGGAACCGCCGCCACAGCGGCCCGGTCCAGGCCATCGGGTGCCGGTCGGTGACCTCGACGACCACGCGGCGGCGGGCGCGCTCGGTCAGCGCGCGGGCGAACACCGCCAGGTCCGGCGCGTTGTAGAGCACGTGGTGGCACACGACGACGTCGCCGACCGGCGTCTGGGGGGCGACGTCCGGCCACGGGCCCTCGATCGTCTCCACCGGCACCGCTCGCCTAGCGGCCAGCTCGCGGAAGGCGGCCAGCATCTCGGCGGAGGGATCGACGGCGACGAGCCGCCCGGCCGGCGGCGCCAGCGGGAGCGACGCGGCGCCGGCGCGGGCGCCGACGTCGAGCACGGTCCCCCCTTCCGGCAACGCCGGCCGAGCGCGGCGGAACGACGGGGTCTCGGCCGGC
>DASZZY010000004.1:0-16670 GCA_036260395.1 Actinomycetota bacterium | reverse complement strand
CCCCCCCCCCGCTCCTCCGCCCTTCGCCCGGTCTCCCTAGCCCTCGAGGAAGCGGAAGAAGGCCCGGTGCTGCACGCCGTCGGTGCGGGTCAGCACGAACTCCCGGCAGGTGCCACCCCACTCCTCCGCCGTCTCCCACTGATAGGTGTAGACCCCCCTCGAGTTGACGGTGAGCCCGGAGTTGCCGGGGGTCTCCGCCGGCACCGGCAGCGGCCGCGGCGTGATGAACGACGAGTTCGGATCACGCGTCGCCAGCGTGGCGCACTCGACCTGGCGCGAGTACGGCGAGTTGCTGGCCAGGATGTCGCGGCCGGTCAACCCGTCGGCGGTGAACCGCATCGGCTTCACGTCGCCGGCCACCATGTCGTTCAGCGTGCCGTACGGCTGGTGGACCGGAGACTGGAAGCCCCGACGGCAGTCCGGATGCGTGTCGAACGCCTCGGCGTTGTCGTCGCGGCTGGCGCTGGTCCCCTGCTGAGCGCCGAACCCGAGCCCCCGCCGCGCGAACGCCGCCCACACGGTGCAGGCGTTCTCGCCGCCCGTGAGCGCCGCGTCGGCCGCCAGGATGGCGTCACGGCCGACGACGAAGCCGGGCCCGCACCCCTGGAACTTGAGCCCGTCGATCACCAGCTGGTACGCGAGATTGTTCCCGCCGGTGTCCCAGGACTCGTAGATGTTCGGGTTGAAGCCGTGGCGGTCGATGAGGTCCCACGTCATGTCCAGCAGGACGGCGGCCCACACGTGGCCGATGCCATGCGGCTGGGACAGCGTGGCTCCCTCCAGCCATCCGCCGGTCTTGATGCTGTCGTACGTGGCCGGCTGGATCTCCATGTTCCGCGAGTAGGGCCGGGGGCGGATCCCCGCGCCCTGGCGGTTGTCCTGCCACAGCACGTAGGTCCCCATCCCGCGCGGGCCCTCAGGATCGTCGAGCGCGGGGTCGATGAGCGCGGCGATGGCCACGTAGTCGCTCCAGCCCTCGCCCATCTGCTCCTGGCCGGTCAGGCAGTTGACGGTCGGACCGCCGGTCAGGCGGTTCGACAGGCCGTGGCCGTACTCGTGGAACACGATCCCGGACTCCAGGTCGCCGTCCCGCATCACGCCGCGGTCCGGGTTACTGCTGACCGTCCCGGTGGCCGGCAGGCCGGCCTTGATCGTGTCGCCGTTCGCCAGCGACACCATCACCGAGGGGATCACGATCGTCGGGTCGCTCCCCCCCATCGTGATCGGGTTCCCGGCCACGTTGTTGGCCACGATCACCGCCGTGGCTCCAGCGTCCTGCGCGTTCTTGACCTTCACCACGAAGTTGCACGTGCCGCGGTCGAGCAGGGCGACCGACCCCGGGGGGAACCCCACCAGGGGCTCGCAGGCGTCCGTGGTGGAGGGGGCGGCCACGCCGTCGTTCACCAGGACGACGTCGCCGGAAACCCCGCTCTCCGTGGGGGCCGGTCCGAAGCTGGCCCCCGTGGCGCCGTAGATCCCTGCGGCGGAGGACGGCGGGTCGATCGTCACCAGGTTGCGCGGCCCGAGCCCGACGTCCCACAGGAACATCTGCATCCTCGGGCGACCGCCGTCGACCGCCGGGGTGAAGAAGTTGGCGTTGTTGAGGCCCCCGCCGTCCTGGGCCTCGCAGCGGACGTCGTCGCCGCCGACGCCGCCCCGACCGTAGTTGTTCACCTGGAAGTTGCCCGAGGCCTCGTCGAAGCCGTACCGGTAGAAGAGGTCGTGGGCGGTGTTGCACCAGAAGAACAGGTTCGTCACCGCGGCGTCCGAGTACTCGTGCGGGTCCTTGGTGAGGTCGAGCGGGAAGTCGAACGTCAGGCCGAGCCCGCCGTCCGGGTCGCTCAACGGGTCCGGCACCCCGTCGGCGTTGTGGTCGGTGTAGGCGTGGGTGTTGTTCCCCTGCGTCCTGGTGAACTCGGCGCCCGCGATGCCGTTCACGTCGTGCCACCCGAACGGCGAGGCGACGGCGTCCGCGGGGTTGGTGATCAGGTCGCGCCCCCCGTCGTTGGGGCTCTCCTTCGGCAGCCCGAAGACCCGGTAGGTGGAGCCGTCCTCCACGGGGTCCGGCGTGGTCACGGGGTCGGCGTGCGAGGTCCAGTCCTGCAGGTCCAGGAGGCGGCCGGTGCGGGCATCGACCGTGGCGTTCCAGACGTGGTCGCTCGCGGAGTCGTCGATGACGAGCTGCCAGCCCAGCCGCAGGCCGTTGTCCGTGGCCTGCCACCCGAGGCGGGCGGGGATGGGCCGGTCGGAGATCCCGCCGCCCGAGACCACGGTTCGACGGGCGGGCCCGCCCCGGCTGGCCAGGACCCGGAGGTCCGCCGGGCGGTCCAGCCGGAGCCCGCTCGCGGCCGCCGCGACGGCCTCCCGGGCGCCGAGCTGCGCCACCCCGAGGCCTGCAGCACGCAGGCCGCGCACGAGGCTGTCGCCGACGAACAGAACGGTCCCGTCGGCGGCGACGTTGACCGTGGCGTACGCCCCGAAGACCTCCAGGGCGCCGCGGC
Organism: Actinomycetota bacterium; assembly: GCA_036260395.1. Taxonomy (GTDB): domain Bacteria; phylum Actinomycetota; class UBA4738; order UBA4738; family CALAEC01; genus DASZZY01. Next base: position 14,169 of record DASZZY010000004.1, on the reverse strand, counting down.
GCTGGTTCAGGTTGACGTGGGTGACGCCGCTATGGGCGCTCCGATAGGCGCTGGCGACCGCCAGCCGCGCGACGTCGGCGCGGCCGACGCCGAGCGCCGCCGCGTCGCCGCGGACGTGGTCCAGCGCGATCTCGATGGCCCGTTCGCGGGACACGGCATCGGCCTGGCCGACCGCCGCCGATTCTTTCGGTACGAGCGCCAGCAGCGTGAAAACGGCAGCCAGCGCGAGGACCCGGCTTCGTTGCCTTCGCGACATGTCTCCCTCCCTGATTCTGAACGGCATCCGCCGACGACGTGGATCCAGGGGTGAACGGGAGGTTCTCGGGAGCGAGGGCCGGCGCGCCGCAGTGAGCAGGATCGGGAGTGAGGGACGCCGGGGACCGTCGGGCTTTGCGCTCGCTGGGCGCTGGGTCCCATCGCTCCCTCCCCCGTGGGCGCCGCTGCCGGACGAGCGTCCTACGACGTCCGGCGAGCACGGTGATGATCGAGCCGGTGCGGACCGTAGACAGTCGGGCCCCCCGGGTCAAGTCGGTGGGTTGACCGACGGGCCCGGCGAGCGGCCCGCCGCTCGCCGGGCCGGGCGTCGGTCGGGCGGGCTACGCTCCCCCGTCGCCGCCGGCGCCGGAGAGCTCCAGGGCCTCCTCGATGAGCGCTCGGGCGGCCTCGATCTCGCGCTGGTAGGTAGCCAGGTCGCCGCGCCGGAGCGCCTCCTCGGCGGCCTCGAAGTGGCGCTCGGCCTCGAGCAGGAGCTCGGCGACATCGGCCGGGGGACCCGGCTCGTCTTCGGGCGGCGGGGTCGGCTCCTCGTCGGGTGGCGTCGGCTCCTCCTCGGGCGGCGCCTCGCCGATGGCCAGGGCCAGCGTCTCCGCCAGGCTCGCGCCGAACGCCACGCGCTCCCCGTTCACGACGACGATGCGCTTCATCTCGGGGATGGCGGTCTCCTCCTGCGACGACTGGAGGTAGAGGGGCTGGATGTACAGGAAGGACTCGCCGATGGGGATCGCCAGGATGTCGCCGTAGATGACGTCCGAACCGAGCTGGTCGAACAGGCTCACCTCCCGGGAGACCTCCGTGTCCTGAGAGATGAGCGCGGTGGCCTGGGCCGGGCCGGTCACGTTCTCCGCCGAGAACTCGAAGCTCATCATCTCGCCGTAGTCCTCCGGATCGCCGCTCGCGGCCAGCCAGCCGACCATGTTCGGGCGGTCGGCCGGCGTGAACGGGACGAACAGCAGGAACTTCTCCTCGGTCTGCCCGGGGAGCGTGAGCAGCACGTAGTAGGGCTCGAGCTCGGACGGGTCCTCCTGGGGGTTGCGGGCGACCCGCGGCACCGCCCAGAAGTCCTCCTTCTGGTAGAACTGGTCCGGGTTGGTCACGTGGTAGTTCGCGTACTGGTGGGCCTGCACCTGGAACAGGTTCTCCGGGTAACGGAAGTGCGCCCGTAGGTCGAGCGACGCCTCCGACACCGGCGTGAACAGCCCCGGGAAGACCCGCGACCAGGCTTCGACGATCGGGTCGTCCTCCTCCATCCGGTAGAACGTCGTCGTCCCATCGAAGGCGTCCACCACGACCTTGACCGAATTCCGGATGTAGTTGGCCTGGCCGCTGAGGGCGCCGCCGGTCATCGTGGGGAGGTCGACCCGTTCCGAGTACGGGAACGTGTCGCTCACGGTGTAGGCGTCCCAGATCCACACGAAGCGTCCGTCGACGATGGCGCCGTACGGGTCGTGGTCGTACTGGAGGAACGGCGCGATCTTCGTGACCCGCGTCGGGAGGTCCACGTTGATCAGCATCCGGCTCTCCGAGGTGATGAGGTTCGAGATCAGGAGGTTCACGTCGCGGTAACGCCACGCGAAGGCCAGCCTGCGGACGAAGCCGCCGACGTCGATGCCGCCCTCGCCGGTGTACTCGGTGAGCTCCTCCTGCCCATTCTGCCCCACCGGGTAGTCCAGTTCCTGCGTCCCCGTGTCCACCGCCACGTACGGCACGCTGCTGTCGTCCTGGAAGTACACGCGGGGCTGCTCGAGCTCCTCCGTGAGGCTGCCCACAGGGGGGATGTCGCGGAGGACGAACGCCGGCGCCCCCGCGGGCGTCACCTGGTCCACCCGGCTGGCGGCCGCCCCGAACCCGTGGGTGTAGACGAGGTGCTGGTTCTGCCAGGTCCGGCCGCCCCCCGGGATCCCGGTCTGGTCGATGTTCCGCACGGACAGCATGACGAGCCGGCGCTGCCCGTCGATCTCGTACCGGTCGACGTCGACGTCCGTGAACTCGTAGTAGGGACGGATCCGCTGGAGCTGGAGGTAGGCGTTCCGCAGCGTGTCGGGGTTCCACAGGCGCAGGTTGGACACCGTGGTGTTGGCGGCCTCGAGCTCCTCGGGGGTCACCTGGGGCTCGGCGTCGAACGACTGCTCGCGGACGTCGTCCAGCCCGAACGCCATGCGCGTGAACCGGATGTTGTGCCGGATGAACGGACGCTCCTGTTGGAGCTCCTGCGGCGCCACGCGGAACCGCTGGACGATCGCCGGATAGATCGCTCCGGCCACGACCGAGGCCAGGACCAGGAGGCCGAGGGCCAGCACCGGGAGCGCCCAGCCGCGGAGCCGGATGTTCACCAGGAACAGCACCGCGGCGACGATCGAGATCACCACCAGCAGCTTCAGCGCGGGCAGCTGCGCGTTGACGTCCGTGTACGAGGCGCCGGTGACCGTCCCCCGCTCGGAGAACAGCAGGTCGAACTGCCCCAGGCGGTACCCCCAGGCCCGGACCAGGACGATCAGGCCGAGGAGGACCGACAGGTGGGCCTTGACCTGCGGCGTCACGCGGTCGGCGGCCGCCCGCAGCCGGATGCCACCCCACAGGTAGTGGGCCGCCGCCGTGGCCAGCGTGATCACGATCAGCGAGGTGAACAGCCAGGACTGGACGAACTGCTGGAACGGGAGCGAGAGGAGGTAGAACGCCGCGTCCCGGAAGAAGACGGGGTCCTCGGTGCCGACCGCCACGCCGCCCGACGCGCGCCACAGCTGGAAGGTCTCCCACTGGCCGGCCACGCCGGCGGCCGCGAAGACGGCGAACAGGAGCGAGACGGCCGGCAGCAGCCACCGGACGTACGGCTCGAAGGCCGCCCGGTACCGCTCCAGCATCTCCTCCTCCGGGGAGAACGGGCGGTACCGCGGGCGGATGGCCCGGACGATCAGGAGGTTCACGTACATGAGGGCGAAGAACACCAGCCCGAAGACCAGGGCCAGCCCCACCCGGGACCAGAACCGGGTCCAGAACACGCTGGAGTAACGGACCTCCCGGAACCACAGGATGTCGATGTAGAAACCGGAGAGCGCCCCGAGGACCGCCCCGAGCACGACGAGGGCCGCGATCGTCCACAGGAGCCAGCGCCGGCGGAGCCGGCGCGCGCCGTTGGTTCGGGCCACCGCCAAAACGGCGCCAGCGTATCAGAGGGCCGTGATTATGACGCCGCGCGCCTACAGGCTGGCGACGCCGTCGAGGACGTCGTCGACGACGCACTCAACGGCGTTGTCGCACTCCGGCGGGGGCGGTGGAGGGGGCGGGTCGGGGTCGCCGCCGCCGCCGTTGCCGCCGTTCCCACCACCACCGCCGCCACCATCGCCGCCATCGTCGTCACCGCCGCCCCCGCTCCCCGGACCGGTCGTGGGGCCACCCGAGCTCGGCCCGTCGGAAGGGGACGTGCCGGGACCGGGGGACGGCGGCGGGGCCACCGCGCGGGCGATGATCCCGGTCAGCCGGGCCAGCGCGTCGAGCAATCCCTGGCCGATAACCCCCCACTGGGCCACGATCACGATCCACTGAGCGCCCTCGCCGCGCAGGGCGAGGATGTCCTCGAGGACCGACCCCGAAGAGGCCCCCGAGTCCTCCGCCGCCTCGACCGCCAGCCGGGCGGCGACCACGAGGTCCGCGAGCTCGGCTCGGCTGGCCTGTTCGAGCAGGGACCGGACCACGGCCCGGTCGTAGTACCGCTCGAGGAGGTCCGCCACGGCGTCCTCGCCATCACGGCCGCCGAGCTGCGCGGCCAGCCCCCGCCTCAGCCGATCGATGCCCAGCCCCACGTCGATGGCCGGCCCCAGGAACCGGTCGTCCCACGGGTCGTCCGGCTCGACGACCAGAGGCTCCAGCCCCCGCGGGAGGTTCCCCCCCGCCAGGATCGTCAGTCGCCGCAGCGCCGGGATCGGCTGACCCAGGCCGTCCACGGCGACGCCGCCTCGATAGACGCCGACCCTCGTGCCGAAGCTGCGCTGAACGGTGAACGCGGCGTTGCGGGCCTGGACGCGGTCCTCGCCGGCCACCACCTGGAGGCCGTCGCCCGCCACACCCAGGAGCCGGCCACGCTGGAGGCGGAGCGCCGCCCCCACGTCGACCTCGACCACCGAGTCGGCGCCGAGCTCTACGGACTGCTCCCCGGGCAGCTCCAGCCGGGCGGCCCCCTCCTCGCCGGTCCGGACCACGTCGCCCTTGGACAGCGTGACCGCTTCGGTGGCCACCAGGGCGTCCGTGCCGCGCACGACCTCGACCGTCCCTCCCAGGGGGACGAGCCGGGCGACGTCGTCCGGGGCCCCGGAGGGCGAGCGCGCGCATGCGGCGACCACCGTCGCCAGGGCCACCAACGCCATCGTCACTCGCTTCACCGTTTCCTCCTGGTGGCCTTATCGGCAGCCGGAAGGGTGAAGGTAAACGAGCTCCCCTTCCCCGGCTGGCTGGTGGCCGAGATCGTGCCGCCGTGCGCCTCGACGACCCGCTTCACGAACGCCAGGCCGAGGCCCAGGCCTCCGAACGCGCGCGTGTCGGAGGCGTCGACCTGGCGGAAGTCCTGGAAGATGCGGGCGATATCCTCCGGCTCGATGCCGATGCCCTGGTCGGTCACGTCCACCCGTAGCATACGCTTGTTCCGCCTGGTTCCCCGGCGGCCGTCCTCCACCCCCACGGCCACCGCGACCTTCCCGCCCTGGGGCGAGTACTTGATGGCGTTGTCGATCAGCTCGTCCAGGATCCGGTTGATGAGCGGGACGTCCACGTTGGCCGGCGGGAGCCCCGGCCGCACCCGGGCCACCAGCCGGTGGCGCGGGCTGCGGTCCCGCCACCGCTCCACCGCCCGGGTGATGACCGGGCGCAGCGGTGTCGGCTCGGTGGTGACCGCCATGCGGCCGCCCTCGATGGCCGAGAAGTCGACCAACATGGCCACGATGCGCTCCAGGCGCCGGGCGGACTCCAGGATGCCGCCGGCGAACTCCTGGGCCCGCTTCGACGGGACCTGGCGGCGGTGGAGGATCTCCGAGTATCCGATGATCGGGGTCAGCGGCGTCCGCAGCTCGTGCGAGACGTTCGACAGGAACTCGCTCTTCATCCGCTCGACCTCGTACTCGCGGCTCATGTCCCGCAGCACGTAGACGCGCCCGAGCGGGTCGCCCGCCCCGTCCATCAGCGGGGAGGACGAGATGGCCACCGGCACCTCGTCCCCGGAGGGCTTGCGGACGAACACCATCCCGGTCGGCACCGTCCGCGTGGACCGGATCGCGCGGCCGTCGGCATCCCGTCCGTGCAGCACCTCCTGGAGCGGCTTGCCGAGCACGCGGCTCCTGGGAAGCCCCACGATCGAGCCGGCGGCGGGGTTGTAGGTGACCACGCGCCCGTCGTCGTTCACGGCGATCAACCCGTCGCCCATGGAGTTCACCACGGTCTCCAGGCGCGCCCGGAGGCGGGCCTGCTCCTCGGCCGCCTCGCGCAGCTCGGCCGTCATGCCGGCCACCGACTCCGTCATCCGGTTGAAGGCGTGGGCCAGGTCGGCCAGCTCGTCCTCGCCCCGCGGCTGGGCCCGGGCCTCCAGGTCCCCGGCCTGGACCCGCCGCGCGGCCCGGGTGAGGCCCACGAGCGGCCGGGTGATCCGCCGGGCCAGCATCACCGCCATCACGAACGCCACCGCGATGACGGCCAGCGTGAGGAGGAACAGCACGCGGTTGACCTGCGTCTGGGTGGCCCCCAGCAGCGTCGTGGGCTCGGAGACGACGAGCACGCCGACCACCAGGCCGTCCTCGCGCGTCAGCGGGGCGATCGCCGCGAAGTGCTCGCTCCTGCCGATGTCCAGGACCCGCCGCTGGATCCCGCCCCCGGCCAGGAACCGGTCGAAGGCGGCGGAGAGCACCCGCGGGGAGATCAACGGCCCGTCCCCGGCGGGCCGGCCGTACGTCGAGGCCACGAGCGCCGGCGCCCTCCCTCGGAGGCGGAGGAACACGGCGGCCTCGGTGCCCGTGCCGCCGGCCACCCCGTCCTCCAGGAGCAGGACCTCGTCCTCGAGCACGTCCTCGTCGACGAGGATGCCGGCGATGGCCAGGCCGACGATCTCCTCGTCCCCGATCTCCTCCTCGATCGGCGCGGCGGCGATGAGCGCCAGCTCGCGGGAGATCAGCAGCGCGTCGATCGACGCCTGATCGGTGCCGGTCTCCACGGCATCCACCACGACGTCGCTCCCGATGATCTCCACGGCGAGCTCCCGGGGGAACGTCTCCTCGCGTCCCAGCAACCGGAGGTTGGCGTCCGTGAACAGGATGAAGCCGAGCTGGGGGAAGAAGTCCTGGTGGATCTTCCCGATGAGATCCGCGGGAACCCGCTGGCCCCGCAGCAGCGGCACCTGGATCTGCGACGCCGTGCCGAACAGCGCGGCGCTCCGCCCCTCGTCGCCGACCAGGTCTTCCAGGCGCTCGTGGGCGATCTCCGCCTGGTTGGCGAGGCGGGAGATCGTGTTGGACCGGAGGTTCCGGTCCACCACGGTGCTGACCGCCGAGGCGACGACCAGGATCACGGCGACGAGCAGCCCGGCGAAGCCGACCATGTACCGGAAGCGCACGCTCTGGCGGGTCGCCGCGGCGACGAACCGGATGATCCCCAGGTAGCCCGCCGCGAGGAGGCCGTGCGAGGCCGCCAACGACCAGGCGGCCTGGACCTCCACCACGGCGGCGGATGCCGCCAGCAGCAGGAGCCCGCCGCCGAGCCACGGGCCGCCCCGCTCGTGCCGCCGTCGCCAGCCGGCGGCCAGCCCGGCGGCCGCCCCGATCGCCGCGGCGGGCACCAGCGAGAGCCCGGCCGGGACGATCGCGGCGGCGGCGACCTCCCGGGGGGCTCGCCAGCCCAGCGAGCCGAGCAGGATGAGCGCGAAACCCGCGGTGCGCAGGACGACCGTCGCGGCCGCCGACTCCCCGCCGAAACCGGCTCCGTGGTACGCGTGACCGGCCGCCAGCGCGAGGAACCCGGCCGCTCCCATCCATCGCGACAGCCGGCCGTGGCCTCGCTCGCGGAACAGCGCCAGCGCGGCACCGAGCGCGGCGAGCAGCGCGAACAGGTGGGCGGCGAACAGGGGTGGCGCCACGCTCGACGTCATGCCTGGCGTTCGATTGTGAGGCTTCCCGGGGAAAGGTGCACGCGCCGGGTACCGGGTCCTCTCGTCGCCTAGGGCGGGCCGGAGCCGGCCGCGGCGCTATCCCGGGCTACGCCACGCTGGCACAGGCGTTGTGGCCCCGGACCCGCTCCTCGAACCCTACGATGGCGTGCTCCTGGAGGCCGTCGTCACAGAGAACGACGTAGTCGTACCCCGGGCCGCCGTAGAGCCAGTCGCGCCCGTAGCCGTCGAAGACGAAGTCGTTCCCGCCGGCGGCGTAGACGTGGTCGTCGCCGTTCCCGCCGAAGATCCGGTCGGTCCCCGACCCGCCGCGGATCTCGTCGGGGCCGCCCTGGCCACCCAGGTCGTCGTGGGTGCCGCCGCCGCCCTCGATGTAGTCGGCGCCGGCCTCGCCGAAGATGTTGTCCGAGCCGCCGTCGCCGCAGAGCCGGTCGTCACCGCCGCCCCCGTACAGGGTGTCGCCCCCCTCCAGGGCGTGGATCCAGTTCGGCCCGGGCCCCGACAGCTCGGTGTCCGGACCCGCGGTCAGGTGGCGGGACGTCGTCGCCGGGCCGCACGGATGGCCGGCGGCGGCCGGGCCGGACATCGCGGCCACGAGGAGGATGACGGCCGCCACCCTGACAGCCAGGCGATCGAGGGACACGCGAACCCCTTCCCGAGGACGATCCTCAGGTGTCTAGTTCGCCGGATAGGTGCCGTTCTCCTTCCAGGTACCGCAAGGCGTCGGTCACCGTCCGGACCGGGACCAGCTCGATCGTTTCGGCCGCCTGCTCCGCCTCGTCGAGGTTCCCTCTGGGAACGAGGAACACGCCGGCCCCCGCGCGTTCCGCGGCGGCGATCTTCAGCCCGATGCCCCCGATCGGGTAGACCCGTCCCTCGAGGTCGAGCGCCCCCGTGCCGGCCAGCGTCCGGCCGCCGCCCAGGTCCCCCGGCTCCAGGAGGTCGATGACGCCCAGGGCCCACATCAGGCCGGCGGATGGCCCGCCGATCCGCCCGCTGCTGATGACCACGGGGAACGGGAAGTTGGCCACGGGAAGGATGCCGATCCGCGGCTCGGACTCCGGCCCGGCGGCGACCGGCCGCAGCCGGACGCTCCGCCGGTCGCCTCCCTCGACGGGCCGGACCGTCAGCCGGAGCCTGCCTCCCACGCCGGCGCGCCGGATGCTCCGGCGAAGCTCCGGCACACCGCCCACGCGCTCGCCGCCGGCCCGGACGATCAGGTCTCCAGGGAACAGCCGCCCGTGGGCCGGCAGCCTCGGCTGGGTGGCGTACACGAGCGCTCCGGGGCCGTGGCGGCGGGGGTAGCCGGTCAGCCGCCGAAGGGCCACGGCCACCGCCGCGATCTTGCTCTGGTCCATCTGGGACCGCGACAACCGCTCGAACTCGCGCTCGGTCTGGCCCGGCGGGAAGATCTCGCGCTCGGGCACGACCTGGGCCGTGGGGTCGATCCACGCCCGCACGGCGTCCAGGAGGTTCACGCGCCCGACGTTCACCGTCGTCAGCAGCATCCGCCCCGCCGGCTGGTACGTCCGGACCTCGTCGATGTCGATCCTCGGCACGACGGCGTGCGCGGGGCCGGGCGACTCGACGAACAGCGGCACCGGAACCGCGTACAGGCACAGCAGGAGCGTGAGCGCTGGGAGCAGGGCCAGCAGGCGACGGCTCACCGCCGGACCTTTCGACGGTTGCGCCTCCAGCGCCGGGAGGAAACCGGCGGGCGCATGAGGCCGAAACGGCCTCGCCGCCCTACACTCGTGTCCGGGATGGAGACGATCATCATCCTCGTGGTCGCTGCGGCCCTGTCCGCAGCCGTGGTGTGGTGGGCGTCGTCGCCCCCCCAGCCCTCACGAGGGCGGAAGCCGACCGCCCGGCCGATCAGCCTCCGGGAATCGTTCCAGGCCACCGCCCCCCAGCCCGCGAGCCCGCCGGTGCCTGAGGAGTCCTTCATCCTCCTCCCCCAGCCGGTGCCCGACGACCGTCCGCCTCGGGTGCTGTCGCTGATCAGGCTCGTGCTCGCCATCGCGTTCGTGGCGGTCCTCGCAGTGGGGACCATCACGTTCCTCGGCTTCCTGCTCAAGCTTCAGATCGACCGGTACCTGACGCCGTAGGGACATCCGCCGGAGCCGGCTCGCTCACCGCAGCCAGGGCGTCCCGGCGAACAGCGTCGCCGACTCGGCCAGCAGCTCCAGGCAGCGCCCCGCCCCCAGGACCACCGTCTCCAGCGGCTGGTCGGTCAGGTGAACCGGCACCTCGCACTCCTGCGCGACCCGCATGTCGAGGCCGTGGAGCAGCGCGCCCCCGCCGGTCAGGAAGATCCCCCGCTCGAGGACGTCGTGGCCCAGCTCCGGATCGCTCTCGGCCAGCGTCTCGCGGGAGGCGCGCACGATGGCCGCGACGGCCTCGGCCAGCGCCTCGCGGATCTCCTCGGGGGAGAGCTCGAGCTCCCGGGGCATGCCGGTGGCGATCTCCCGCCCCTGGATGACGGCCGAGACCGCGTCGGCCGACGGGTACGCGGAGCCGGCGCTGATCTTCACGCGCTCCGCGGTCCGCTCCCCGATGGCCATCCCGTAGCGCCGCCGGACGTAGAGCTGCACGGCGTCGTCCATGTCGAACCCGCCGACGCGGATCGAGCGCTGGGTGATGATGCCGCCCATCGAGAGCATGGCCACCTCGGTGGTGCCGCCGCCGACGTCCACGATCAGGTTCCCCAGCGGCTCGTGGATCGGCAGCCCGGCGCCGATCGCGGCGGCCATCGGCTCCTCCACCAGGAACACGCCCCGGGCCCCGGCGGAGGTGGTGGCGTCACGGACCGCCCGGCGCTCCACCTCGGTGATCGCGGACGGGACGCAGATCAGCACCTTGGGCCGGGAGAACCTACCGACGCCGAACCGGCGCAGGATGAGCCGGATCATCTGCTCCGTGACCTCGTAATCGGTGATGGCTCCCCGGCGGAGCGGCCGGATGGCGACGATCTTGGCCGGCGTCCGGCCGATCATGGCCCATGCCTCCTCGCCCATGGCCAGGACCGCGCCGGTGGGCGTCTCGATGGCTACCACCGTAGGCTCGTTGAAGACGATGCCCGCTCCCTCCTGGAACACCAGCGTGTTCGCGGTGCCGAGGTCGATGGCCAGGTCAGCGACCCGCCTCATGGCGCGGGGGGGAAGGCTCGCATGCGGGCGCCATTGTACCGGCGAGGGTCGTGGCGACCGAGTACTCAGCCCAGGGCGCCGCTGCCCGAGAGGTACCGGGCACCGTCGCCCAGCGGCCGGCTCGCCATGAACGTGGTGGACCCGAACGGCGCGAACCCCGACCGGACCAGCTCGGAGAGCGCGGCCCAGTTCGTCGAGGGCACGCTGAACGTCACGGGGCCGGCCGCGGCATGGCGGGCGGCCCGGACCAGGGCCGGGACGTCCGTCGGGTGCCGGGCCGCTCCGGGGCCCACCCGGCCACCGTCGCTCACGTAGACGTAGCCGACCGGTGCCCCGGCCCGCTCCACGGCCAGGCCGTGGGCCCGCCCCCGCCACCAGGCGTGGTCCTCGGGGCGGGCGGCCCCCCGCACCTCGCGGTCCAGCTCGTCCACCCACGATCCGTCCGAGCCCTCCAGCGGCCGGACGCCCTCCGGGGGCTCGGGCGGCGCGGCGTCGCTGCCGGTCATCTCGTGGATCGTCCACAGCGGGAACATCGAGGCCCGGAGATAGAGCAGCTGGGCCGGCGGGTGCGGGGAGGACACCACCGAGAACGCCGACGAGCCGCGGCCCCAGCCGAGCGTCTCGTCGAGGAGCAGCGCCCCGATCCCGGAGGCGTGCCGCTCGGGGAGGACCCAGAGCTGGGAGAGGAACCACACGCCGTCGCGGATCACGGCGGCCGAGAACCCCACCGGCCCCGGATCCTCGGCCACGAACACCGCCCCCGTCCGGAGGAGGTGCTCGTACAGCGGCACCCGCTCGCCGGGGACGAGCGAGATGTGCCCGATCTGGTCGGGGCGGTACCGCTCCACGAGGTAGGCCGCCGCCTTGATGAACAGCTCGTCCAGCGACAGCAGGTCAGGGGGCTCCGCCCGGCGGATACGCACGATGGCCGGATAATAGGAGCGTGGCCCAGACGCCGGAGGGCTCCGACCCGTTCGACGTGCCGCTGCTGCGGGAGATCCAGCGCGTGCTCCTCGCGGGCGGCGGTCCCGTCAACTGGGAGCTTGCCCGGCAGGTGGGGATCGCTGGCGCCTCGTGGGGTCAGCCCGACGCCGAGCCGAGCGACGAGGACGCCCGGGCGCTCGCCGAGCACGTCCGGATGGCAGAGCTCGCCGTGGCGGAGGTGACGGGGCTGGCGGCGCCCGCCGAGGTCGCGCACGCCCGCGCGGTTCGCAGGGCTGCGTGGGTGGAGGGGAACGTCCGGGGGCTCCAGGGGCTGTTCGAGCCCGGGGCCGAGCGCCTGGCTCGGGCGCTGGCCGACGCCGGCCCCGAGGAGCCGGCCGAGGCGGCCGCCGGCACGCAGATGTTCGATGCCCTCCTCGACCGGATCGCGCCCCTGCTGATGGGCGCCCAGGTCGGGACCGTGCTCGGCGCGCTCGGGCAGCGGGTGCTCGGCCAGTACGACCTCCCGCTGCCGCGGGGGGAGCCTCCGGCGCTGTTGTTCGTGGTGCCCAATATCGTCGCGCTCGAGCGCGAGTGGAGCCTGGAGCCCGTGGAGTTCCGGGCCTGGGTCGCGCTCCACGAGACCGCTCACGCCTTCCAGCTCGGGCGGCCGTGGGTGCGCGAACACGTGCTCGGGATGGTCCGCGAGCTGGCCCAGGGGATGGAGTTCGACCTGTCGGGGCTGGAGCAGCGCCTCGAGGGGCTCGACCTCTCGAACCCGCAGCAGCTCTCCGAGGCCCTGACCCGCCCGGGCACCGCGCTGGAGGGGACCCTCACCGACGACCAGCGGCTGCTCCTCCGCCGCATGCGGGCGTTCGTGGCCGCCGCGGAGGGCCACGCCGACCACCTGGTGGAGCGGGTCGGCCGCCGCCTCCTGCGGTCCTTCGACCGGATCGACGAGGCGCTGCGCCGGCGGCGGGAGGGGCGGGGAGACGACGAGCGGGCCGTGGAGCGGATGCTCGGCATCGAGCTCAACCTCGAGGACGAGCGCCTCGGGCGCCGCTTCTGCGATCGCGTCTCGGAGCTGACCGACGAGCGGACGCTGGCCCGGATGTGGGAGGCGCCGGAGGCCCTGCCGTCGATGCCCGAGCTGGAGGAGCCCACCCTCTGGCTGTCCCGGATCGCCTGACCCCGCGGCTCCCGATCTCCGCGGGCTCTCGGGAGCCGGCCCGCCGGCCTCTGCTATCCTTCGCGCCGTGCCGAAGGCGGAACTGGTCTTCGCCAACGTGCTCGACGCCCGCATCTTCGAGGCCGAGGGCGAGGGCGGCCAGCCGCTCCTGTACACGATCAGCGTTCCGGGCCGCGTCCTGCCGTTCACGGTGATCCGGTACTGGAAGGCACCCCAGGGCTTCGTGACCGAGCAGTTCCAGCTCGTGGCGCCATCCGGGAGGATCGCGTGGTCCTCCGAGCCCAGGGCCCGGCGGATGCCCGGCCAGATGGACCTGGCCATGATCCAGGATGTCGTGACCGACGCCGTCCTCGACGAGGTGGGCGTCTACGCGGCGTCCTTCCTGATCGACAGGGAGGTCCAGGGGCAGGTCGAGTGCCAGCTGCTGCTGACGGTGGGCGCCCAGAAGCTTCCCAAGGAGTACGAGGACGCGCTCAGGAAGTCCGACGTCATCTGGGTGGGGGTCGAGTCCAACGGCGCCGATCGGGCCGTCCCGGTGTGGTTCGCGTACCAGCAGGGGCGCATCTACCTCCTCCACGCCACCGACCGCGACGCCGGCGAGCAGGAGATCCCCGGCCTCCCCGACGCCCCGGAGCTCGTGGTGGTGACCCGGCGGAAGGGCCGGGAGACCCGCCAGGGACGGTTCCACGCCGCGGTCCGGTTGATCGAGCCGGACAGCCCCGAGTTCGACGGGCTCGCCGCGGTGCTGGCCGACCGCCGGCGGGACCGCCACGGGCCGCCGCAGGAGGCGATCCGCAAGTGGAAGGGCGCCTGCGTGATCGCCGAGCTGACACCGACGATCCCGCAGTAGCGCTAGATCGACCCGCCGCCCTCGTACGCCTTGCCGGCGGCCGCCGGGGGCCGGACCCGCCCCACGAACCCGGCGATGGCGATGATCGTCACGATGTACGGGATCATCCGGATGAACTGCTCGGGGATCCCGACGTTCTCGATGAACCCCGAGAGCCGCAGCGGCACGGCCGTGGCGAACCCGAACAGGAACGCCCCCAGCATGAGCCGCAGCGGCTTCCAGTTCCCCAGGATCAGGGCCGCGAGCGCGATGAAGCCGAGACCCTGGGTCTGGCCCTCCTGGTACAGCTGGTTGACCTCGACCGACAGGAAGGCCCCGGCGAAGCCGGCCATCAGCCCGGAGATCCCCACGCCCGCGTACCGGAGTGGCGCCACACGCACGCCGAGGGTCCTGGTGGCCTCCGGATTCTCGCCCGCGGAGCGCAGCCGCAGCCCGAACCGGGTGCGGTTGAGGACGAACAACGCCGGCACCGTGATCAGGAAGGCCACGATCGTGATGGGCGACATGCCCTCGAAGGCGCGGCCGAGGCCGCCCGGGATGGCGTCCAGGAGGGGAACGTCGAGCTCCCCCAGGGCCGGTACGCCCGACGTCGACTGCGTCGACGACCCGAAGAACTGCTGGGACAGGAAGCGGGCCAGGCCGAAGG
>DASZZY010000003.1:0-9158 GCA_036260395.1 Actinomycetota bacterium | reverse complement strand
ATCGTCATCACGAGCCCGCAGCCGGCCAGGACGATGACGGCTCGGGCCAGCACCGCTCGGGCGCGGCTCATCGGTTACCTCCGAGCATCAAGGACATTCCTCTCAAGGCGGCAGCTTTCCCTCAAGATAGCACCGCCGGGCTCGGGGTCTTGATTCGCCGTGAACGGCCGTTTCTCCTGCTTGTGGGCGGTGTTCACTTCCGCGGCACGGGTCACTCCAGCGGGCGGATGACGAGCCCGGTCCGGGGCTTCGGCCAGAAGTACGTCGACTTCGGCGGGAGGCGCTCGCCCCGGTCCACCACCGCCCGGACGTGCTCCACGCGGGCCGGCGGGAGCAGCAGCGCCAGGTCGGCCTGGCCGGCGCGGACGGCGGCCTCGGCCCCGGCGGCGTCGGGGGTGAACCGGAGCTCCCGGACGCCGGGGAGCGGGTCGAGGACCTCCTCGTGGAGGGCCCGGACGGTGGGGGGCTCCCCGGCCAGCCGTCCCACCAGGTGGACCACCGCCCCGGGCTCGCGGAACACCGCCCCGAACCGGAGGCTGTCGTCGTCGGCCAGCTCGAGCAGCACCTCGGCGAGGTCGTGCACGCGCCGGCCGGGGAGATCGGGCAGCGGGTCGACCTTCAGCAGGCGATGGATCGGCAGGACCGGCGGGGCCTCGGTGGCCGCGTCCGCCACCAGCATCATCGCGCCGTCCCAGGGCCCCGGCCCCCGAGTGGCCCGGCACCGCTCCTGATGGGCCAGCGCGGTCTGGTACCGGTGGTGGCCGTCGGCGATGAGCAACGACTGGTCGCGGTACCAGGTCACCAGGTCGTCCGGCAGGTCCTCGATCCACAGCCGGTGGAGGACGCCCTCCTCGTCGGTCAGCTCCCGGTCGGGGGGCCGCGAGCAGCGGGCCAGCAGCTCCGATTGCGGCGCGCTGGGACCGGCGGCCACCGCGTAGATCGGCGACAGATCGGCGGCCGTGGCGCGGATCAGCCGCAGCCGGTCCTCGACCGGCCCCGGCGTGGTCCGCTCGTGGGGGAGGATCGCCCCGCCCCATGGCTCGAGCCCGACCTCGAGGATGACGCCCCGCAGGCTCCGCTCGCGGTCGCGGTAGGTGTAGCGCATCTCGTAGGGATACGCCGACGGGCGGTCCGTCGGGACGAGCACACGCTCCCGGCGCCACCGCCGGAGGAGATCGGCGGCCCTCGTATACTTCTGGTCGGGGTCGCCGTCGGCATCCGCCCCGAGGTCAACGAGGGCGATGTTGTACCGGCTGGCCCGGTGCAGGCGGTCCTGCTCGTGCGGCAGGATCACGTCGTAGGGAGGCGACGTCACGGCCGCGAGGTCGCCGACCGCGGCCGGGTCGTAGAGGAGCCCCTGGAATGGGGCCACGGCGACCATGCGGTCCTGTATAGACCAACGGACGGGGCCCCGCGAGGAGCCCCCTGGAGCCTCGAGATGAGCGAGTCGACCTACCACCTGTTCGCCCGCGGCAAGGAGTTCCTGGCGTCCGGCCACCCGCACCAGGCGGTCGTCGTCCTGGAGCGGGCCGTCGTCGAGGAGCCGGAGAAGGGCTCGATCCGCGAGGCGCTGGCCCGGGCGCTGTACATGACCGGCCGGTGGACGAGGGCCCGGGCCGAGTTCGCCAAGGCCGTCGACATCGACCCCGTGAACCACTACGCGCACTACGGGCTGGGCCTGGCCTGCGCCCGCACCGGCCAGCGGACCCGGGCCATCGCCCACCTGAAGCTCGCCGTGGCCATGGAGCCGCTGGCCGAGTACCGCGAGGCGCTGGCCCGCCTGACCGAGTAGGGACGGATGCGCCCCGCCGACGCGTACGACGCCTTCCTCCTCGACCTCGACGGGGTGCTGTTCCGGGGGACCGAGGCGATCCCCGGCGCCGCCGATGCGGTGGCGGCGCTCCGGCGGCGCGGCCGCGTGGTGTTCCTGACGAACAACTCGGCGCGGACGCCGGCCCAGGTCGCCGAGAAGCTCCGGGGGATGGGATTCGAGGCGGCGCCAGAGGACGTGATGACGTCGGCGCTGGCCGCGGCGCGGCTGGTGGCCGACGAGGTCCGCGCCGACGGCCGCGACGCCACCGCCTTCGTGATCGGCGAGGACGGGATCCGGACGGCACTGCGCGATGCGGGCGTCGAAGTCGTGGACGGGGATCCCGAGCGGGCCGGCTTCGTGGTCGTGGCCTGGGACCGCGGCGCGACCTATGACCGGATCCGAACCGCGTCGGTCCTGGCGCGGGCCGGCGCTCGCCTGGTGGCCACCAACGCGGACGCCACGTACCCGGCCCCCGGCGGCGAGCTGTGGCCCGGCGCCGGGGCGCTGCTGGCCTCCGTGGAGACCGCCTCCGGCAGCAGGGCCACCGTGGTGGGGAAGCCGGAGCCCGGGCTGTTCGAAGCCGCGGTGGAGCGGGCCGGCACCCGGCGGGCGCTCGTCGTCGGTGACCGCGTCGAGACCGACCTGGCCGGGGCCCGCGCCGTCGGGTTGGACGCCGCGCTCGTGTTCTCGGGTGCCGCCGTCCCCGCCGACCTCCTGGACGTCGACGTCGAGCCGGTGGCCGCCATGGCGGACCTGCGGGGCCTCCTCGACGACGCGCCGCTCGGTCCCGCGCGTCCGGGTCGGCCCGAGCAGCGCGACGCGGTCCGGGCGCTGCTCGACCGGTCCGGCCTGGACCCCGGCGAGGCCGCCGGCGACCTGACCGGCACTGCCGTGCTGGGCGACCCGCCGGCGGCGACCGCCACGGTCGAGGTCCGGGACGGCCAGGGCTACCTGCGCTCGGTGGCCGTTGATCGCGAGGTCCGGGGGCGGTTCCGGGGGGTCCTCGTCGTGGCCTCCGCCGTGCGGCGCGCCGTGGGGGCCGGCGCCGGGACCGTGTACCTGCTCACCGAGACGGCGGCGGGGTTCTTCGAGCGCCTGGGCTTCGTCCCGATGGAGCGGCCGGAGCTCCCGGCCTGGATCCGCGAGCGATCGACGGCCTGCCCGGAATCCGCCGTGGCGATGAGGCGTCCGGTCCGGCGCTGACGGCGCCGGCCTCGGGGCTCAGTGCTCCCAGGGGACCCGCCGGCGGTAGATCTGCTGTCGGCGATAGAAGATCAGGGCGATCAGCGCGCCGAACGCGAAGCCGCCGATGTGGGCGAAGAACGCCACGCCGCCCTCGACCCCTCGGCTGAAGGTCCCGACCCCCGAGAGGAACTGGAGCGCGAACCACAGGCCCAGGACGATGAGCGCCGGAAGCTCCACGACGGTGATGAAGAAGAAGAAGATCGCGGTGAGGATCCGGGCGTGCGGGAACATGACGATGTACGCGCCCAGCGTCCCGGCCACGGCGCCCGAGGCGCCGATCAACGGCGTGGACGAGCCCGGCCCGCCGATCAGCGCCTGCGCGTACGCCGCCACCACGCCGGCCGCCAGGTAGAAGAGCAGGAATACGACGTGGCCCAGCCGGTCCTCGACATTGTTCCCGAAGATCCACAGGAACAGCATGTTCCCGCCGATGTGGATGAGATTCGCGTGCAAGAACATCGAGGTGAACAGCGAGAAGTAGAACGGCTGCTCCGGGCAGACGTCCCGCAGGCGGGGCGGGTTGTCGAAGTTCGTCAGCTCGTACGGCGTGGCCCCGTGGCACACGATGACCCGCTGCTGGTCCGCGGAGTACTGGCTGCCGGTGATCGGGAAGCCCTCCCACAGCGCGAACGCCAGGACGTTGAGCGCGATGAAGGCGAGCGTGACCCACGGGGTGCGTCGGGTGGGGTTCGTGTCTCGGAGCGGGATCACGCCTGGCCCCCGGTCTCCGAGCTGCCGGGATCACGCTCCCGCGAGGCGGCGCGGCCGGCGTCGAGCCGCCGGTCGATGAAGCGGCGCACCTCGGCGTTGAACCGCCGCGGGCGCTCGAGGAACGCCGCGTGTCCGGCGTCCGGGAACACCAGCGCCCGGCCCCGCGGGAGGCGCTCGGCCAGGGCCCGCGACTCGTGCGGGTTGACCAACCGGTCCTTCGCGCCGAGGACGACCAGCGCGGGCACCTTGATGTCCTGGAGGACCGGCGTGAGGTCGTACCCCGTCATGATGCGGAAGGTGTCCGACCGGACGTCGGGCTCCACGGACGCGATCATGTCGCGCACGAACCGCACCTGGCTCGGCGAGGGGTCCTTCCCGAACCCCCACCGCACCAGGCGGTAGGACAGCCGGGACAGCTCCTCCTGCCCCAGGTCCCGACTGAGGACGCGGTCGAAGAGGTCGCTCTGGACGGCGAACTGGAGCACGCCCCCGATGGCCCGGGCCTCGAGCGCCGCGCCCGGCCACCGGCCGGCGACCGAGCGCGAGAAGTGCATCATCGGGGTGGAGATCAGGACGGCACCGCGGACGAGCTCGGCCGCCCGCGCGGCGCGGCGGGTGAGGTACCCGAGGGTCACCACGCCGCCGAGGCTGTGCCCGACCAGCACCACGGGGCCGTCGGCGTACCGGTCGATGACCCGCTCCAGCGCCTCCACGGCCAGGTCGAGCGTGACCCGTCCTCGCGGGAGCGGCGGCGACATCCCATGTCCGGGGAGGTCCCAGGTCACCATCCCGAACCGGCCGCCGGCCAGGTCGCGCTTCTGGTAGTGCCACACGGCCTCGGTCAGGCAGTACCCGTGGGTCAGGACGACGACGCCGCGGGACGATCCCCCGGGCGGGAACCATTCCGTGTACATGCGCGATGCGCGCGGCCCCCGGATCTCGTTGGGCCGCCCGCGGATGGCCCCCAGGTGATCCCCGAGGGCCGGGTCGGGCCGTTGGCCGTCACGGCGGACCACCGCCCGGCGGGCGGCCCCCGCCGCCAGGGAGGCCGCCGAGTACATCAGGAACCGGCGGCCTCGCTTCACAGGAGCTTCCTCAGGCGGAGCAGATCGGACAGCGCCGCCTCGACCCGGAGCCGCCCGGTGAGGTACGCGGACACCGCGCCGCCGGGCCGGCCGTCGAGGAGCTCGACGAGATCGTCGGAGGACGCGGTGATCCGGATGTCGGCCTCGTCGGCGTGTCCCTCGCGAAGCGGCCCCATCCGGCCCTCTCGGAGCTCGGTCGAGTAGGCGGCGTCGAGGTCGGTCACCACCAGCGCCAGCACCTTGGGGTCAGGGAGGGATCCGCTGAGCGACCGGGCCGCGTCGTCGTTCCGGTCCAGACGCTCGATGAGTTCGTGCAGCTTCCGTTCCACGTCGCCGCGGCTCGCCATCGAACCCTTTCGTCGCGGGGAGGGAAGGGCACCGGATTATAGCCCGAGGGGTGCGATTGCTATCCTTCGACCCATCGTCCGAGGAGAAGGAGGCGCTGGGATGCTCGACGCCGTGCGCAAGTACGTGGAGGCCGGCCGGGAGGCGCTCACACCCAGGAAGGCCGAGTCCCTGGCCCGGACGCTGGTCCGCCAGGGCCAGGCTCGCCGCGAGCAGGCCGGCAAGCTGGCCCACGACCTGATGGAGTGGTCGCGGCGGAACAGCGATCGCCTCACGAGCACGATCCGCCGCGAGGTCAAGAAGCAGATCGAGCGCTCGGGCGTGGCCACCAAGGAAGAGGTCGAGGCCCTCAAGCGCCGGATCCGCGAGCTCGAGCGGGCCGGTGCCGCTGCGGGGGCAGGGACCGCGAGCACCGCGGGCAAGGGCGGCGCCGGGAAGCCGACGGGGGGCAAGCCGACCGCCGCCACACCGAAGCCGACGACCGCCAAGCCCACGACCGCCAAGCCGTCCGCCGCCACACCGCCCAAAGCCACCGCCGCGAAGCCGACCGGCGCGGCGAAGCCGACGGCGAGGAGACGCACCACGGAGTGAGCCGGCGGCGGCTGGACCTCGAGCTCGTGCGCCGAGGGCTGGCGGGGAGCCGCACCGAGGCGCAGCGGGCGGTCGAGGCCGGCTCCGTGACGATCGCCGGCCGGCCGGCCACGAAGCCCTCGACGCTCGTGGCCCCCGACGAGCCGATCGCGGTGTCCGGCCCGTCGAGGCGATTCGCCTCGCGCGGCGGGGAGAAGCTGGCCGCGGCGCTCGACCGGTTCGGGGTGGACGCCGAGGGTCGGCGGTGCCTCGATGCCGGGGCGTCGGCCGGGGGGTTCACCGACGCCCTGCTGTCGCGGGGTGCCGCGGCGGTGGTGGCCGTCGACGTTGGATACGGCCAGCTCGACTGGGCGCTCCGCTCCGACCCCCGGGTGACGGTGATGGAGCGCGTCAACGTGAGGCAGCTCATCGCGGATCGGCTGCCGTTCCGGCCCGATCTCGTGGTCGCCGACCTCTCGTTCATCTCGCTCGCCAAGGTGATCGGCCCCCTGGCGGAGCTTGCCGCCCCCGGCGCCGAGTTCGTGCTCCTGGTGAAGCCGCAGTTCGAGGCCGGGAGGGAGGCGGTGGGACGGGGCGGTGTGGTCGCCGATCCGGCGGTCTGGCGCCGCTCCGTCGAGGCCGTGGCCGCGGCGTGTCGCCGCTCCGGGCTGGGCGTCCGCGGCGTGATGGCCTCGCCGCTGAGCGGGCCGGCGGGGAACGTCGAGTTCCTGCTGTACGCCCGGGACGGCGCCCCGGACGCCGCGCTCGACATCGACGCTGCCGCGGCGGAGGCCCCCGCCAGGAGGACCGGATGAGGCGGATCGGGATCGTCGCGCACGCCGGGCGGCCCGAGGCGGTCCGCGTGGCGAGCGACGTCGTGGCGTGGTGCCGGGCCCGCGGCCTCCGGAGCCGGTCCCTGGATGTGGAGGGCGTGGCGGCCGACGAGACGACGGGCCCCGACGCATTCCCCGAGAGCCTCGACCTCGTCGTGTCCGTGGGGGGCGACGGCACGCTGCTCCGAGCGGCCCTCGAAGGCCACCGCGCCGGCGTCCCCGTGCTCGGGGTGAAGGTGGGCAGGATGGGGTTCCTCACCGAGGTCGATCCCGACGAGGCGCCCGAGGCGCTGGACGCCTGGGCGGCGGGGGAGCTCGACGTCGAGGAGCGCATGGCCCTCACCGCGGTGGCCGAGGGCGTCGCCGACGACGAGCCGCAGTGGGCCCTGAACGAGGTCATCCTCGAGAAGCGAGCGCGCCACCGTGTCATCCGGCTCGCGGCCTGGGTGGGGGAGGACTACGTCACGACGTTCTCCGCGGACGGGGTCATCGTCGCCACGCCGACCGGCTCGACCGCGTACTCGTTCTCGGCGCGGGGGCCGATCGTCTCGCCCCGGCTCACGTGCATGGTGCTCACGCCGGTCTCGCCGCACATGGTCTTCGATCGCGCGGTGGTGCTGGCGCCGGACGAGCACGTCCTCCTGGAGGTCCGCGGGGACGAGCCGGGACTGCTGTCCGCGGACGGCCGGCCCGGGCTCGAGCTGCCGGTGGGCTCGCGGGTGCGGATCGGCCGCGCGGACCGGCCCGCCCGGCTGCTGCGCCGCAAGCGCCCCGACCCCTTCTACTCGCGGCTGCGGATGAAGTTCTCGCTGCCGGGCGACCCCTCGGAGGCCTGACCTGGCGGCCACGCGGAAGTCGCCGAAGACGCCGGCTGCCGGCGAGGCCGGGCGGTGGCCCCCCGTCACCTACTGGATGAAGGCCACCGTGGGCGTGCTGGCCGTCCTGGCGCTGGCGCGGCTGGCGATCGAGATCGGAAGCATCATCGTGCTCATCCTGGTGTCGCTGATCCTGGCCATCGGGTTCCAGCCCGCCGTCGGCTGGCTAGTGCGCCGGGGGCTCTCCCGGGCATTGGCGGTCACGGCGATCCTGCTCCTGGGCCTGGCCGTGGTCGGGGCGTTCCTGGCGCTGGTGCTGCCCGACATCGTGCGGTCGGTGGCCGGCCTGATCGAAGCCGCGCCCGAGTACCTCCGCCGGGCGCAGGGAGGCGGCGGGCTGCTGGCCGAGCTCAACCAGCGGTTCGACCTGGCGTCGCGCCTCCAGGGGGTGGGGGGGAACCTCCCGGGAACCCTCCTCGGGTTCGTCCAGAGCTTCGGCGCCCTGGTGTTCAACTCGCTGACGATCCTGATCCTCACGATCTACTTCACGGTCGCGCTGCCCAGGATCCGGGCCTGGTTCGCCAGGCTCCTGGCCGGCGACGACCGGGAGAGCTTCGAGGAGATCCTCGACCAGTCGACCCAACGGGTCGGCGGATACGTCCTGGGGATGTTCGTGGTCTCGCTGACCGCCGGCGTGACGACGTTCGTGGCCATGCTGCTGATCGGCGTGCCGCACGCCGCCGCGCTGGCGTTCTTCGTGGCGCTGGTCGACCTGATCCCCACGATCGGCGCGTTGCTGGGCGCCGTGGTGGCGGTGACGGTGGCCGCCATCGGCGCCGGCATCCCGCAGGCCATCGCCACCGCGGCCTTCTTCCTCCTCTACCAGCAGGTGGAGAACTACCTCATCCACCCGCGCGTGATGCGCCGGGCCATCGACATGCCGGCCGCGGTCGTCATCATCGCGGTGCTGATCGGCGCCACGCTCCTCGGCGTGGTGGGGGCGCTCCTGGCGATCCCGATGGCGGCGGTGATCAGGGTGGCGTTCCGGGAGCTCTACCTGGAGGACCGGCTGGCCCGCGTCCGCAGCCGCTCGCGCTGAGCCGGGCCGGCCCCTCGGTGGGCCGCGCCCGCGCCGCGGCCCGGGCCGTCGAGTAACGGGCGGACGCGGGCGACGGTCCAACGGGCGAGGCGGCGCCCGCGGAGGCCGGCGTCCGCTCCGCGGAAGGAGGTGGAAGGTGGCGGAAGGCGCGTACGGCAAGATGGGGCTGGCCCGGACCTACGCCCTGGTGTTCGGTATGGCCTACATCGCGGTGGCGATCTTGGAGCTGTTCTTCCCGCAGTCGGACCCGCTGGAGGCGGGCGGGTTCGTCATCTTCCAGCGGACCACGCTTCAGAACGTGATCCACTTCGCGGTCGGCGTGGTGGTGCTGGGTTCGTTCTTCTCCGGCGAGGCCGCGGCGCGGGCCGTGGCCCGGGTGATCGGCGTGGTGTTCCTGGCCCTGGCGATCTGGGGATTCGCGTCGCCGGGCAGCCTGGGCGCGTTCTTGGGGTACGAGGGCGAGATCCCGCTGATCTACAACCTGATCCACGCCGCCACGGCGGCGCTGGCGCTGTTCGCCGGCTTCGCCTCGACGCCGGCCCGCCGGACGGCGACCGTCTGAGGCGTGGGCGGCGGGCCTGGCGCCCCCGCGCGCCGGCGCCGCGCGGGGGAGCGCCCCGGGCCCGGAATTAGATGGCCCCC
>DASZZY010000002.1:0-20885 GCA_036260395.1 Actinomycetota bacterium | reverse complement strand
CCGGCACCGCGTCGACCGTCTTGGGTTGCCGCCTCAGGCGGGGGCCTCCCGCACGTGGGCCCAGGTGGTGTGCAGCGGCTGGCTCTTGGGAGTTTCGGCCTGCTCCCGGGTGTGTGCCGCCGAGTTCCACAGCACCTCAGGGCTGAACGAGAGGGCCACCGCGCCGGGGATCTCCCGGAGGTACGCCCCGGAGCCGAAGATCGGCGGTGTCCCCTGCTCCCTCACGAACGCCCGCGAGCCGGCGATGGCCTCGGCCGACAGGCTGACCAGCGTGGCGCCGGCCGCCTCCCGGATGTAGGCGCCGGAACCGAAGATCCGGGCAACCTCGATCTGAGGAGCGCCCTGCTCCCTGACGAATGCCCGGGAGTTGTGGATGGCCTCCGCGGACAGTCCCTTCGACACGGGAACCCGGTCGATCGCCTCGCGCGAGACGTACAGCAGCGTGACCGTCACCGACAGGGCCAGGATCAGGGCCGCAAGCCCCCTCGCGCCCGGCATGCTGCGGCTGGTGATGAGACGCTCGCTGGTAACCGCCATGTCTTCCTCCCTTCCTCCGGCCCTCCCCGTGGAGGGCGCTCACCCGGAAGGCGTGGAGATGCGGTTCACGATGGTGGAGAGCGCCGGCACGCACGGCGGAGTGTAGCGGCGTTGTGCGATTAGCCGGGCCGAGCGACGTGACGATGGATCACGCGATGGGCCCGTGGCTACGTGTCGCCGACCTGAACGATGGCCTTCTGCGACGGAAGGGTGGTCCATACGGTGCCGCCGCGCGGATCGACCGCGATGCCGCCGGGAGCGGCCTCGAGCCGACGTTGGCCGGTGAAGGCGTTGGTGGCGGGGTTCATCCGGAAGATTCGTCCCTCCAACGTCGCCACCCACACGGCATCTTCGTCGGCGGCGATGGCCACGGGTGACCCGTCGACGGCGATGGTCGCCGCCATTGCGTTCGCCTGCGGGTCGATCCGCGAAACTGTCGAATCGCCCGTGTTGACGACCCACACCCCCCCGGCACCGAAGGTGATCGCTCGCGGCCCGGTGCCCACCTGAAACGTCTCGAGGATGCGGCCGCTCCCAGGATCGATCCGGACGACCGATCCGGGGAGGGGTGGGACGGTGGCCCGCGTGCCCTGCGTGAGGACCCATACGGACCCGTCGCCGATCGCCAGGTCGATGGGAAGCGGTGGTCCAGCGACCTCGTTCCTGACCCGCCCCGTCCTGGCATCGCGCCGGAAGATCACGTTGGTCTGCTCGTTGGCGCTCCAGATCGATCCCTCTCCGACGGCGATGGCCGAGTGCTCGGCGCGCGTCAGCCGATGCCGGAACACCGGCTGGTTCGTGCTGGGGTCGATCGCCACCACGGTGGGCGGGATCTCCCGCGGTGCTTGGACGAATGCGGTCTTCACCCATACCAGCCCCTCCACCACGTCGATGTCCTGGGCGATCCCGACGTCGTCACCGAGGCGGATCGTCGCCGCGATGGCTCCGGTCGCTGGATCCACCCGGGTCAGGGTTGGGGTCCTGAAGTCTCCGACCCAGACGGCGCCCTCCCCCACCGCGATGGGACCGGGCTGCTCGCCGACGGCCACCGTCCGCAGCACGTGCGGACCACGCGCTGGGCGCTCCTGCCGCCCGATGTTTCGGAGCGCGCTGACGGCGAGCCACGTAGCGGCGCCGGCGAGGACCAGGGCGAGCGTGCCGGCAACGAGCCGCTGGCCGCGCTCGCGCCGCCGCCGGCGTCGGTGGAACGCCTCCAGCGCATCCGGTCGGAGGCGGAACCGCTGGCTCTCGCGCTCGAGCTCGTCCCGAAGATCACTCATCCGGTGGCCCCATCCCTCTCCTGATGCTCTCTCGGGCCTGGAACGACAGCGCGCGGACGGTGGACGGCTTGATCCCGAGGATCCTGCCGGCCTCCCCGGAGTCGAACTCGAGCAGCTCGGTCAGCACGACCGCGGCCCGCTGCCGCGGTGTGAGCTTGGCCAGGGCCGCGGAGACGATCGTGCGGCTCTCCGCCGCGGCGAACTCGTCCCCGGACGGCGCTCGCATCGCCCGTCTCAGGGCCATCGCCGCTCGCCGTGAGCGCTTGCGGAACGCGTTGAAGGCCGTCCGGTACAGATACCCCACCGGATCTTCCAGCGAGCGGACGCGTTCCCAGCGTTCGTAAACGCTCAGGAAGGCGTCCTGCATCACGTCCTCCGCTTCCGCGCGGTTCCCGGTCACCAGACACAGACGCCGGAACAGCGTCTCGCTCTCATCTTGGAAGAAGTCCTCGAAACCCGTTTCCGCGTAGGTGGACGCCGGCGAAGCCGCCTCGCCGGCGGCTGTCCGCTGCGGGCGGATCGTCGGGTCCAACGCGGCTCTATCTAAACGCATCGGGCCCTCCGGGGATTCGTCCTGCCGAGAGATCCATTTCTGGAACCGAAGGGGGGTCGCCGTGGGGATCCGTCGCACCGGCATCGCGCTGTGGGCAGCCGTATTGCTCGTTCTGGGGGCCATGGGGGTGTCTCCGGCCGGGGCGTCGTCACCGCGGTGCTTCGGCGCCCACGCCACCATCGTCGGAACGCAGGGCAACGACGACCTGAGGGGCACCGCCGGCCCCGACGTCATCGTCGCCCTGGCCGGCCACGACACGATCCGTTCGGGACCCGGGAACGACCGTGTCTGCTCGGGCGCCGGGAACGACCTGGTGGTCGCCGGCAGGGGCGCCGACCGGGTGGGGGCGGGACCGGGTCACGAAGACGAGGTGTTCGGCGGTCCTGGGGACGATTACCTGAAGGGCGGACCCGGCTTCATCGACCGTCTCGACGGCGGACCCGGCGACGACCACCTGGACGGAGGTCGCGGCGAGGCGGACCACGCGATCTACGAGGGAACCAGCAACGACATCGTCGCCAACCTCTCCACGGGCGTGATCACGGGCGTAGGCCGCGACACGGTGGCAAGCATCGAGGCCGTGCACGGGGGCACGGGCGACGATCTGCTCATCGGCAACGCGGACCCGAACGACCTCGCCGGAGAAGACGGAGATGATCGGATCTTCGGCCGTGGAGGAGATGATTTCTTTCTCGCGGGTCTCGATGGCCACGACCGGATCCTGGGGGAAGGCGGAGAGGACTCCCTGCTCGGCGGCGACGGGGGAGACGTCCTCAAGGGCGGCCCGGGCGATTTCGACTTCGTCCAGCCGGGGTTCGGGAAAGACACCGCCTCCGGAGGCAGTGGATACGACCTGCTCGTCTACACGTTCACGACGTTTCCAGAAGTTGCTCCCGGTGTAACCGTGGACCTCGCGGCCGGGACGGCGATCGGGCAGGGGTCCGACTCCGTTCCCGGGTTCGAGGAGGTGTGGGGGAGCGACGGCGACGACGATGTGCTCTTCGGGACCGGTGCGTTCAACGAGCTCATCGGCTTCGGGGGGGACGACGAGCTCTACGGCCGAGGGGGGGACGACTCGCTGGTCCCCGGGAGGGGCGACGACATCATCGACGGTGGGCCCGACGTTCCCGGCACGTTTGACATCGCCGATTTCGGCTTCATCAGCGTCTTCGAGGAGCCCCACGCCAGCGTGACCGTCGACCTCCAGGCTGGGGTGGCGACGGGGCAGGGCGACGACCTGCTGACGGCCGTGGAGGGCGTGGTCGGCACCCCTCACGACGACTCGGTGTTCGGCGATGCAGGCAGCAACCTGCTCGTGGGCCTGGACGGCAGTGATCTCATGAAAGGTCGAGCGGGCGACGACCTCCTGGACGGCGACCTCATCCTGTTCGAGGGCATCCACCTGCCCGGCACCGACACGCTCGACGGGGGCCCGGACACGGACCTCTGCGTCGGTGGGGAGATCACGGTCAGCTGCGAGACCACCGAGACGTCGGCTCGATCCCAAGCGGCCCCGCTCGACATCTCGCCGCTGCGCGGCTCCCACACTCGGGCCGAGATGGCCAGCCAGATGCTCCGAACGATGGAAGGGGAGACCCGATGAGACGATGGCCTGCTCTCGCGCTGGTCGTGGCGCTGCTGTCCGGGTGTGGCGGCGGCGGGGGAGGTGGCCCGGCGCCCGCAGCACCCGCCGCCGAAGAGAGCCCTGGAGAGGCCTCGCCGTTGGAGGGGATGTGGGTCGGTGGCGAGGTGACGGAGGACGAGCTGGTCACCGGTGGCCTCACCAAGAAGGAGGCCGGCGTCGTGTTCCAGGCCAACGAGGCCACTTCCACCATGGTGACGACGCTCCGACTGAGCGGAGACAGCTGGCAGTCATTCGTCAGCGCCGACGGAGGGCCTGACGTCCACGCCCAGTTCGGCACGTTCACCGTCGAGGGCGATCTGATCCGGATGGTCGACGAGTTGGGAGCGAACTACACGTACCGTTACGAGCTCGACGACGACGTCCTGGCGATCGAGCTGATCGAGACCGACGCCGGACCTTCGAACGGCATCCGCGACGAGGCGTTCCAGTACGCGCATTACGAGGCCGAGCCGTTCGAGCGCCAGCCGTGATCCAGCCCACGGTCAGGGGGGCGCTGGCCGTCCTGCTCGTAACAGCCGCCTGCACGACGGAGGGCGATCCCTCTCGACCAGGCGCCACTTATGCCGAGGTGCCGTGCCCCGGCATGGTGACGGCGCAGATCCTGCTGGAGACGTCGTGCGGCTATCTCACGGTGCCCGAGACGAGGGGTGATGCGGAATCGAGGATGATCCGCCTCCTCGTGACCCGCGTCACCCCGCCCGGCGCCCGGGTCGGTGGCGAACCGATGCTCGTGGTCGGCACCGACCTGGCGGCGGCCACCGGCTACGGCGGTGTGGCCCCCATGGCAGAGCGCATCGGCCGGGAGGTGATCATGCTCGATGCGCGGGGGACCGGTCTCTCGCAGCCGCGACTCGACTGTCCCGAGGTGGACGAAGTCGCCGATGTGGTCCTTGCGGCTCCCTCTTCAGATGACAGGGCGCGTGAGCTGTTCCTCGAAGCGGTCGGTGGCTGTCATCGACGGCTCGCGGAGGGAGGGGTCGATGTCTCCGCCTACAACGTCGAGGCGATGGCCGCCGATGCCGACGATCTGCGTCGAGCGCTGGGGATCGAGGCGTGGGGCGTCACCGCGCTCGGGACCACGTCCCGCATCGCGCTCGAGATGATGCGTCGGGATCGCGGGCACATCAGCGAGGTGGTCCTGGACGCTCCGGAGTTTCCTCAGAACGATCCGGTGGCCGAGGCGGGCCGATGGACCGAGGCGGCCATCGATGAGCTGGCGGCGGCATGCGCGGCGGATCGTCGTTGCGACGCGAGGTTCCCGACGCCTCGGAGCCGGGTCCGCGACGTGCTGGACCAGGTCCAAGCCGGGCCGGTTCCGGCCACCGTGGACGTCGGCACGGAGGAGCTCGAGGTGCTCCTGGACGGCTCCAGGTATCTGTTGGCCCTCCGTCACCTCCTTTCCGTCATCGGGCACCGCCTCTCTCCGGATGGGGTCGTGGGCCTGGTGGCAGCGATCTCCGAGGGGCCGGTCGGGCCGGTGGAGCTGTTGGCCTCGCTGGAGCCGAACGCGCTCACGGGCCCCGCTCACTGTTTCGGCTACCTCCCACGCTGCGACGCCGCGGAGGTCTCCATGGGCGTGCACTACTCGCTGGTGTGCCACGACGCGCTCCGCTCGCCAGAGCTCCAGCCGGCCAGCGGACATCCGTACGCCGTGGCTCTTGCGGAGGGTCCGCATGACGAGGTGTGTGGCCGATGGCCCATGGAGGCTGCTGATCCATCGATGGCCAGTGCCGTGCGGTCCGACATCCCGACGTTGGTGCTCGGGGGGCGGTTCGACCCGTTCGCGCCGCCAGAGATCCTCAGAGAGGGGGCCGCCCTGCTGTCGCGGAGCTGGGTCGCCACGAGCTCCGATCACGGCCACAACGTCCTGGGCGCCTCGGAGTGCTTGCGAGAGATCCGGAACGCCTGGGTGGAAAACCCGACCCGGGCGCCTTCCCAGCCTGCATGCGCCACGGATGGCGGCGTCGACTTCAGCGGGTGACGCTCACCCGGCTGCCAGAGGGGGACGGACCCCCCTCCGTCCCCCGCCGATAATGGCGGCGTGGCTGGCACCCTGTGGCTGGTGGGGACGCCGATCGGGAACCTCGGCGACATCACCGAGCGGGCCCGGAACGTGCTGCGGCGCGCCGACCTGATCGCGTGCGAGGACACCCGGCGGACCCGGGCCCTGCTCAGCCACCTGGGCATCGAGGGGAAGCGGCTCGTGTCCTTCTTCGAAGCGAACGAGGAGCGCCGGATCCCCGAGCTCCTCGGCCGCCTCCGTGACGGCCGCGACGTCGCCGTGGTCTCGGATGCCGGGATGCCGGTCCTCTCGGACCCCGGCTACCGGCTCGTGGCGGCCTGTGTGGAGCAGGGACTCCCCGTCGACGTCGTTCCCGGCCCGTCCGCGGCGGTGGCCGCGCTGGTCGTGTCCGGGCTTCCGACGGACCGCTTCGCCTTCGAGGGGTTCCTGCCCCGCAAGGCCGGCGCCCGGCGGGCTCGCTTGGCGGAGCTGGCCGACGACCCCAGGACCCTCGTCCTGTTCGAGTCGCCCCGCCGCGTGGCGTCGCTACTGCGCGAGGCCGCCGCCGAGCTCGGCCCGGAGCGGCCCGCCGCGGTGGCCCGAGAGCTCACCAAGCTCCACCAGGAGGTGGTCCGGGGCACCCTCGGGGACCTCGTCCAGCGGTTCGGCCGCGAGGAGCTCCGCGGCGAGATCGTCGTCGTGATCGCCGGGGCGCCGGAGCGCGCCGCGCCGGACTTCGACCGTCTCGGCGAGGAGGTCGAGCGCCTAACGGAGGAGGGGCTGTCCCGGCGCGAGGCGGTGGACCGGGTGGCCGGCGAGGCCGGTGCCTCCCGCCGTCAGCTCTACGAGGCGTCGCTCCGCCGCCGCCCCAAGTAGGGCTGTGAAAGAATCCCCATTTCCGATGAAGGACACCTTCTACGTCACCACGCCGATCTACTACCCGAACGACGTGCCGCACATCGGGCACGCCTACACCACGGTGGCCACCGACTTCGTGGCCCGCTATCACCGGCTGCGGGGCGAGAAGGTGTTCTTCCTCACCGGCACGGACGAGCATGGGAAGAAGGTGCCTCAGGCCGCCCGCGAGCAGGGCATGGAGCCGCAGGGCTTCGTCGACCAGATGGAGCCGCGGTGGCGCGAGGTGTGGGAGCGACTGGAGATCTCCAACGACGACTACATCCGGACCACCGAGCCGCGCCACGAGGCGGCCGTCCGCAAGCTCCTCAGCGCCGTCTACGAGAACGGCCGCGACGACATCTACCTGGGCCGGTACGAGGGCCTGTACTGCGTCTCGTGCGAGGCGTACTACAGCGAGGACGAGCTGGTGGAGGGGAACTGCCCCATCCACGGCCGCCCCGTGGAGGCCATGGCCGAGGACAACTACTTCTTCCGGCTCTCGGCTTACCAGGATCGGCTTCTCCAGCACTACGAGGAGCATCCCGAGGCGGTCCAGCCCGATTCCCGCCGCAACGAGGTGCTCTCGCTGATCAAGGGCGGCTTGCGCGATTTCTCGATCAGTCGGACGTCGTTCGCCTGGGGGATCGCCTTGCCCTGGGACCCCGAACACGTCTGCTACGTCTGGTTCGACGCGCTGACGAACTACATCACCGCCGCCGGGTACGCCGACGACCCAGACCGGTTCGCCGCGACGTGGCCGGCCGACATCCACTTCATCGGCAAGGACATCCTTCGCTTCCACGCGGTGTACTGGCCGGCGATGCTGCTGGCGGCCGGCGTCGAGCCCCCGAGGCGGGTGTGGGCCCACGGCTTCCTTCTCGTCGGCGGGGAGAAGATGTCGAAGACCCGGCTGACGGGGATCCACCCGTTCCAGCTCGTGGAGCACTTCGGGGTAGACGCCTACCGCTACTACTTCCTTCGCGAGGTCCAGTTCGGGCAGGACGGCAGCTTCTCGTGGGAGTCGATGACCGACCGCTACAACGCCGACCTGGCCAACGGACTCGGCAACCTGGCCAGTCGGGTCCTGGCCATGATCGCCTCCTACTTCGACGGCGTGGTGCCCGAGCCTATCGCCGGCGGTCCGGACGGCGGTCTCCCCGAGACCGTCCGCGACGCGGCGGCCCGGTACGCCCGCTCGATGGACGAGGTGGCGCTGTCGCCGGCGCTCGGCGCCGTGTGGGACGTCGTCGGCCGGGCCAACCAGTACCTGGTCGAGGTCGAGCCCTGGAAGACCGCCAAGGATCCCGCCCGCCGCAGCGAGACGGCCACCGTGCTGTACACGGCCGCCGAGACGCTCCGGGCGCTGGCCGTCCTCGTCTCCCCGGCGATGCCCCGAGCCGCCGCGCGCCTGTGGGACCAGCTGGGGATCGGCCGGCCGCTCGAGGGCGAGCGCCTCCCCGAGGCCGCCCGGTGGGGGCGGCTCGAGCCGGGGACGAGGGTTCGTCGTGGGGATGCGCTGTTCCCCCGGCTCGAGGAGTAGGGCTCTCAAGCGATGGTCGAGGGTCTCATCGACACCCACTGCCACCTGTTCCTGATGGACGGGGACCCCGCACGGCAGGCGGCGGCCGCGCGGGAGGCCGGCGTCGACGCGATGGTCTGCGCCGGCATCGACCCGGAGACCAGCCGGCGCTCGCGCGAGCTCGCCGATTCGCTGGCCGGCGTCTTCGCCACCGCGGGGGTCCATCCCCACTCCGCGTCCTCGTGGGACGCCGCCGCGGGCGCCGCGGTCGAGGAGCTCGTCGCCGACCCCCGCGTGGTCGCGGTCGGCGAGACCGGCCTCGACTACTACCGCCAGCTCTCGCCGCCGGACGCCCAGCGCCGGGCCTTCCGCGACCACTGCGCGCTGGCCCGGGAGGCCGGCAAGCCGATCGTCGTCCACACCCGGGACGCATGGCCCGACGTCCTGCGGATCCTCGAGGAGGAGCGCGCCGAGCGGGTCGTCCTGCACTGCTTCTCCGGGGGGCCCGGGGAGGTGCGTGAGGCGGCCGCCCGAGGGTACTGGTGCTCGTTCGCCGGCATCGTCACGTACCCCAAGAACGACCGCCTCCGCGAGGCGGCCCGGGAGGTCCCCGGCGACCTGCTCCTGGTGGAGACCGACAGCCCGTTCCTTGCGCCCCAGGCCCTGCGGGGCCGGGACAACACGCCGGGGAACGTGGGCCTGGTGGTCGAGGCCCTGGCCCAGGCCAGGGGCGATGAAGCGCCGGCCCTGGCGGCCACCACGGCGACGAACGCCCGGCGCGCCTTCGGGCTGCCCCGCTAGGGCGGACCCTGAGTTTGCACCTCAGGTTGAGGCTTTGGTAGGGTTCCCCGCGTCTTGCCCGTCACCCTCCGAGGTCGGCGCCGCCCCCCGCCCAGCCGGTTCCCCGGACGGGCCGGACGAAGGACCGGAGGTCCCACCGGCCGCCTGGCGGTGGCCCTGCTGGTCTCGGCCCTCGTCGGCGGCGGCGCCGCCTACCTGCACCTCGAGAAGCGGGTCACGCTGGTCCTCGACGGCCGGCCGGCGGAGGTCCGGACGTTCGGGGTGACGGTGCGGGACGTCCTGGACCGGGAGGGGATCGTGATCGGGCCCCACGACCACGTGGCCCCCGCGCCGGCGACCGGTCTATGGGAGGGGATGCAGGTCCGCGTCCAGTTCGCCAAGGAGATCACGCTCGTCCTCGACGGTCACCGGCGGACGGTCTGGATCACCGGCGAGAAGACGGTCGAGGACGTCCTCGAGGACCTCAACGTCCGCGCCGGGCATCTGGCCTACGTTCGCCCCGGACCCGAGGCCACAGTCGACCACGGCGACGTCATCGTCTACCGCCCGGCCGTGCTGGTGCACGTGCTCGAAGGCGGGCGGTCCAACGAGGTCATCACGAACGCGCCGGACGTCGCCACGCTGCTGGACAGCATGGGGCTCGTCCTGCGCCGCCGCGACCGGGTGGAGCCGGGGCTTCGGTCGCCCGTCGAGCCGGGGATGCAGATCCGCGTGGTCCGCGTGGCGGTTCGAGAGGTCACCGTCCGCGAGCAGGTGGCCTTCGAGACGCGGGTCCGGTACTCCGACGATCTCTACCAGGGCGAGCAGCGAGTGACGCGGCCCGGCGTTCCCGGGATCACCGCGAGGACGTACCGCGTCAGGACCGAGGACGGCGCGGAGGTGGACCGGCGACTCCTGGACAGCCGGGTCATCCGCCGCCCCGTGGACCAGGTCGTCGTCAAGGGGACCCGGCCCCGGAACGTCCAGGGCGGCGTGGCGTCCTGGTACCACCGCCGTGGGCTGGTGGCGGCCCACCGGTCGCTGCCGTTCGGGACGAGGGTCACGGTGACGAACGTGAACACGGGCCGGCGGGTCACTGTGGTAATCAACGACCGTGGGCCCTACGTCGGCGGAAGGATCATCGACCTCTCCGACGACGCGTTCGCCCGGCTCGCGCCGCTCTCGCGCGGGACGTGCCCGGTCCGGATCACCTGGTAGCCGGGTCCCCACGCGGCGGGCGCTCCAGGAGGTGGCGGCGCGCCACGGGATCCGGCCCCGGAAGTCGCTGGGGCAGCACTTCCTGGCCGACGCCAACCTGGCCCGGGCCATCGCCCGGGAGGCCGGCGCCGCCCCGGGGACGCGGTTCCTCGAGGTGGGGGCCGGGCTCGGCTCGTTGACCGTGGCCCTGGCCGAGGCCGGGGCCGAGGTGCTGGCGGTGGAGGTCGACCCCCGGCTGACCGCCGCGCTGACCGAGCTCGTCGACGACCTCGACGCGGTCGAGGTCCTGCGGGCGGATGCCACGTCGCTGGACTGGGGGTCGGTCCTGGACACGGCGCCGCGGCGGATGGCGTCGAACCTGCCCTACAACGTGGCGGTGCCGGTTCTGCTCGATCTGCTGGACCGGGCCCCGACCGTCGATCCGCTCGTCGTGATGGTCCAGCGGGAGGTCGGGGAGCGCCTGGCCGCCGCGCCCTCCACGCCGGCCTACGGGGCGGTGACGCTCAGGGTCGCCTACCGGGCGCGCGCCCGCGTGGTTCGGAGGGTGCCACCCTCGGTGTTCTGGCCGGAGCCCCAGGTGGAATCGGTCCTCGTCCGGGTGGAGCGGCACCCCCCGCCCGTGGACGCGCCGGAGGAGGCGCTGTTCCGGCTCATCGGGGAGGGGTTCGGCCAGCGGCGGAAGACCCTCGCCGGGGCGCTCGTCCGCCTGGGGCTGGAGCGCGGTCGTGCCCGCGAGATCGTGGCCCAGGCCGGGCTCGACGCCGCCGTCCGGGCCGAGGCCCTGGGGCTGGAAGAGTTGGCCGCCGTCCTCGCGGCGGCCGCGGAGCTCGGTGGCGGCCGCCGGAGCCCGCGTGGGTGACGGCGCGCCGGTCAGCGAGCCGGCTCCGGCGAAGCTGAACCCCTATCTGCGGATCGTCGGCCGCCGCGACGACGGCTTCCACGAGATCGAGACCCTGGTCCAGCCGATCACGCTGGCCGACGGGGTCCAGGCGCGCCCCGGACGCGGCCTCCGGCTCGCCGTGGCGGGCGAGGGCGCGCCCGCCGTCCCCCGCGGGGAGGACAACCTCGTCCTGACGGCCGCCCGGGCGCTGCGCCAGGCGTGCGACGTGGACGCCGGCGCCGACCTCCTGCTGGCCAAGCGCGTCCCGGTGGCCGCCGGGCTCGGCGGGGGAAGCGCCGACGCCGCCGCGGCACTCCGGGCGCTGGACCGGCTCTGGGGATGCGGGCTGGGCGCCCCGGGGCTGGTCCGTATCGCCGCGGAGGTCGGCTCCGACGTCCCGGCCCTGGTGCCCGGCGGCCCCGTCGTGGCTCGGGGGCGCGGGGAGCGCGTCGAGTCGGTGGAGGCCCGCCGGACGTGGTGGGTGCTGGTCGTCCCGGGATTCGGGATCCGGGCCGCCGAGGCCTACGCCTGGTGGGACGAGGACGCGCCGGCGGAGGCGCCGGATGTCGAACCGGTGCTCCGGGCGCTGGCCTCGGGCGACGTCACGACGCTGGCGGGCCTGGCGTTCAACGCGCTGGAGGGACCGGTCGTCCGGCGCCGTCCGGAGGTCGGGGAGGTCAAGGAGCAGCTGCTCCGGGCCGGGGCGCTGGCCGCGGTCATGTCCGGCAGCGGACCGGCGGTGGCCGGCCTGGTCCGCGACGGCGAGGAGGCCGAGCGGGTGGCCGCTGTGACCGGTGGCGTGGCGGTCGCCGCGATCACTCGGACGTAGCCGCAACTCGGTCGCTCCGGGGGGAGGAGTCGAACCTCCGTCTGAGAGTCCAAGGCCCTCTGTGCTACCGCTGCACCACCCCGGATCTCGTCCAAGTATGCGGCAATGCGGGCTCGGGCCCAACACGATGGGCGGCGCGATGTGGTCGGTCGTACGGCGGAAGTGCTCTGATGGCCCCCGATGAGGCAAAAGGTCGATAGGCCCCCTCCCGCGGGGAAACTGGCGGCGCCGCGCGTCCGGAGCGACCGCACCAGACTGTTGCTGCTCAGCTTCCTGATGCTGTTCGTCGAGCTGGTCCTCATCCGGTGGACGGCCAGCAACATCGTCTACCTGGCGTTCTTCACGAACTTCGTGCTGCTGGCGAGCTTCCTGGGGATCGGAGTGGGGTTCCTCCGGGCCCACCGGCGCAGGGACCGCTTCCCGCTGGCGCCGGCCGCGCTGGCGCTGGTGGTCGCGTTCGTGACCGTCTTCTCCGTGGAGGTTCGCCGGCTCGGGGAGGGATCGCTCCAGGGGCACTTCGGCCTCCCCGCCCTGCCGCAGTGGGTGGTGCTGCCGATCGTCTTCCTCGGCAGCGCGGCGGTGATGGCCCTGATCGCCGAGGGCGTGGCCCGGACGTTCGCCCGGTTCGAGCCGCTCGAGGCGTACCGCCTCGACATCCTCGGCAGCCTGGCGGGCATCTCGGCGTTCTCGGTCCTCTCGTTCCTGGGCGCGCCGCCCGTGGTGTGGGGCCTGGCGATCGCCGTGGTGTTCCTGGTCTTGGGCGAAGCGAGCCCGCGGCAGCGAGCGGCGCTTGCGGCGGTGGTGGCCCTCCTCGGCATCCACTCGTTCGTCCCGGGCCAGGCGTGGTCCCCGTACTACAAGGTCGTGGCCACCGGCCCGCTGCCGGACCGGACGGTGCGGATCCGCGTGAACAACATCCCGCACCAGGCGATCCACCCCATCGGCCGCCTGGTCGAGCGGTACCCGTTCTACCGGTTCACCTACGACCGCATCGCGGGCAATCCCCTCGAGGACGTGCTCGTCGTCGGCGCGGGGAATGGGAACGACGTGGCCCTGGCCCTGCGCCAGGGGGCTGAGCGAGTCGACGCCGTGGAGATCGACCCGGTCATCCAGAAGCTGGGGGCGACGCACCACCCGGACCGGCCCTACGACGACTCCAGGGTCGAGGTCCACATCGACGACGGACGGGCCTTCCTCGAACGCACCGATCGGCGCTACGACCTCATCCTGTTCGCGCTGCCGGACTCACTCACGCTCGTCGGCGGGACGGCGATCCGCCTGGAGAGCTACCTGTTCACGGTGGAGGCCTTCGAGGAGGTGCGCGAGCACCTCAACCCCGGCGGTGCGTTCTCGGCCTACAACTACTACCGCCCGGTGGTGTTCCGGAGGTATGCGCACCAGCTCGACCTGGTCTTCGGGCGCCCGCCCTGCGTGGACCGCGGCCAGGAGCAGGGCCGGCGGACGCAGGCCGTGATGACCGTCGGCGTCGACGGGGACGCCATCCGCTGCGCCTCGCCGCTGCAGGAGACGGCCGCCCCCCCGGAGCCGGCCACCGACGACCACCCGTTCCCCTACCTGCAGGGCCGAGCCATCCCCTCCAACTACCTGTGGGCGCTCGGGCTCGTCCTGGCGTCCTCGGTGGGCCTGGTCCGCGCCGCCTCCGGGCGCCTCGCGCGGATGCGCGGCTACCTCGACCTGTTCTTCATGGGCGCGGCGTTCCTGCTCCTCGAGACGAAGAACGTCGTGCAGTTCGCCCTGCTCTTCGGGACCACCTGGTTCGTGAACGCGCTCGTGTTCGCGGGGATCCTCCTGGCCGTGCTCGGCGCCATCGAGGTCGCGCGCCGCTCGCGGCTTCCCCGTCCGGCCTTCCTCTACGCGGCGCTCGGCGCGGCGCTCGCCGTCGCGTTCGTGGTCCCCAGCCAGGCCCTCCTGGCGCTGCCGGTGGCGCCCCGGTTCGTGGCGGCCACGGCGCTCG
Source organism: Actinomycetota bacterium (assembly GCA_036260395.1). Lineage (GTDB taxonomy): Bacteria > Actinomycetota > UBA4738 > UBA4738 > CALAEC01 > DASZZY01. The sequence continues at coordinate 6,770 of DASZZY010000002.1, read as the reverse complement.
CCTTCGCGCCGGTCTTCCTGGCGAACGTCATCTTCGCCCAGCGGTTCCGCGATGTGGGTTCCTCCGTGGTGGCGTTCGGGGCGAACCTCCTCGGGGCGATGGTCGGCGGCGTCCTCGAGTACGGCTCGCTCGTCGTGGGCTTCCGCGGGCTGCTGCTGTGGGCCGCGGCGCTCTACGGCCTGGCGTTCCTCTTCGGGCGCCGGCACCTGCGCCCCTCCTGAACGCCCCCGACCGTCAGCCGACGTTCGGGAAGCGGTGGAACTCGAAGTGCATGCCGTCCGGGACGATCCACCGGCCGCCCCACGTGAACCCCCACCTCCGCATCACCTCCACGACGCGGGGGTCCATGGCGGGCTTGGCCCCGTAGGGGTTCTCCGCCACGTTGAAGTCGACGGCGATCCCCCAGGCGTGGTGGGACAGCCCGGACGGCGGGTTGAAGTTGAGGAACCGTGGCGAGTAGCACCCGCCGTACATCCCGGGGACGACCAGGTCCCCGAGGCCCCGGCGGGCCAGCTCGGACAGCGCGCCCCGAAGCAGCGGGATGATCCTCCGGTGGCAGGTGACGTGGCCCCGGAGGATCGGCATCCGCGCGGAGCGGATGTTCTCGCGGACCCACGCGGGGTCGATCGTCAGCGTCCCGCCGGGGGCCGGCCGGGCGGCGAACTCGCCGAAGATCTCCTTGAGCCGGACCGGAGGGAGCACCGCGTCGCCGTGGCGGAAGACCGGCGTCTCGCCCGGCCCCCGCACCTGCACCCGCACGCCGGCGGGCGCGGCCGCACGCAAGCCTCGCTCCAGGCGCGTCCGGGACACCCCCGCCCTCGGCAGTACCAGGAGGTACCGGGGGGTGACGATGCCGAGGCGCGTCCCGGTCCCGACGGACACGACGGCCTCGTGCCCGCCGACGAGGCCGTCGTCGATGACGCCCTCGACGCGGATCGTCCGGGCCGGGAACCGCAGGGAGCCGGCGGGGCGCACGCCGCGGATCTCGGCCGAAGTGCTGCCGAGCAGGGCACCGCCGCCGTCGAGCCCGGCGATGGCCTGGCGCTCGGCGGGGGGGACGAACCGCCGGTAGCCGGACGGCGCCACGGCGGCCACCTCGAGGGGCACCATGAACCCGCGGGGCGCCCGCTGGCGGGTCCCCGAGCGGTGGCGCCAGGAGGCGAGCCACGCGGTGCCGCTGCGGACGACGGCCACGGCGCGGACCTGGGGGAGCGCTCGCACGGCCCGGGCGTACCCGGCCGGGAGACGGGTCGGGGTCCAGGCGAGCATGGTGCTCACCGGGGCCTTGCCGAGCACCTCGGGCGGCGGCCGGGGCGACGCCGAGGCCACCGGGCCGGGGAGCACCTCCTGCCGGCCCCCGGCGCCGCCGGCGGGGAGCGAGAGCATCACGCCCGCCCCGGTGGCGGACCCGAGCACGACCGCCACGAGGAACCCGGCGGCGCGCCTCACGGCCCCAACCGCCCGAAGGCCGGCTCGAGGGACGACGCCAGGCGGAGGAGCCCGGCGAGGTCGAGCGCCGTACCCTCCAGCGACCGGTAGGTTCCCGACTCGACCCACTCGAGCTGACCTCGGGACGGGGAGTAGCGCCCGGTGATCCCCCGGACGCGAACCACGAAGACGTCCGGCTCGAGCGGCGGCGCCAGCGACCCGACCGGCGCCTGGTGGAGGGCGATCCCCGCGCCGTCGAGCTCGGCTCCCGGCCGCCGGTAGTGCACCGTGACGGCCGTTCCCCTCCCGGCTCCGATCAGCTCCACCGCCCACACGCGGTACCCCGGCGGCACCTCCGACGGGAGCAGCAGCCCGGGCAGCTTCCGGGCGGCCTCCGCGAGGTCGACCCGGCGATGGGGCACCCCGCCGGGCCCGGCGGCCTCGAGCCAGCGCCGGGGGGCCGGCACGCCGGTCGCCGGGAGCGAGGCCGCGACCCTGAACAGCTCCCCGCGCGGCAGGTTCGTCTCGAGGTACACGTCGAGCCCCCGGGCGTGCACCGACAGCCGGCGCCCGAGTGACGCGGTGGCCGGCTCGTAGTACGCTGTGCCGCCGCCGGGGAGCCGGACCGGAGCGGCGAGCTCGCCCACGTCGCCGAAGAGCCCCGGCCCCCGCCACGACCTGGTCTGCCGGATCTTGAGCCAGGCCAACCCCTTCGTGTACGAGAGCAGCAGCTCGTCGGCCGGACGGCCCGACGCCGCGAACGTCCCGGCGCGGTACGGCCGGAGCCCCGCGAGGTGCGCGGGGACCACGGCATCGGCCGCCACGGAGCCGAACGGCGCGTCGCGGAATCCCTCGTCGACCGCCGCGGCGGGGATCCGCGCGACGGGGCGGAACCCGAGAGGAGAGGACGTCTCGAGGCTCGTGGCCCGCACCTCGAGGAGCGCTCGATCCGACGGCTCCCGCGGCAGCCCGTTCCCCGCCGCCCAGCGCTCCCGCTCCCACGCCGGGTAGGCGAACACCTCGTATGCCAGCGGGAACCAGCTCGCGGCGTCGAGGTGGACGACCACGCGGTCGTGCGGGAAGAACGGGCGCCACGCCCCGCCGGCTTGGAGGAAGCCGAACAGCGGCACGGCGTCCCGGTAGGCGAGCTCCACGGCGACCGTCGGCCGCTCGAGGACCTCGCCCTCGCCGAGCACCCGAACGCGATCGCTGCCCACCAGCGTCCTGACCGGCAGGACGATGTCGGTGGGAACCAGCGCATCCCCGTCGAAGGGCTCGCGGCCCTGGACGGAACGGGTCATCTTCCCGCTCGGGAGGCACGCAGGGAGGCTTCGCCGCGGGCAGGTGAGCGGCTCGCGGAGCAGCCACCGGCTCCCGTCGATCGCCAGGCGGAGGTCGTTCCGCGGCCACGTACCGGGCGGGTACGTGGTCCTGTCGCTGACCACCGCCAGGAAGCGCTCCGGGGCCCGGAACGTCACCTCCGCGGTGAACGTCCGTCGGGGGACGCGCGGGTGGAAGTTGCGCTCGGTCACCGCGAACGTCACCCGGTACGCGGTGACCTCGGTGGATGCGGCCGCCACGCGATCGGGGATGTCGGCGGCCAGCGCGGGCGCCACCCCGCGCCGGACGTCCAGGCCGCCGACTGCGACGGCGGCCACCACGGCGGCCGCCACGAACGCGGCGGCGTACCTGGTCCACCCGGGCGCGGCGGCGATCGACCGGCCCGGCCGTGGCCGCGCACGGGCCTCTCCCCGGACCGCGGCCATGATCTGCGGGACGAGGTCGGGGACCGGTTCCGCGAGCCGGAGCCGGCCGGCGTCCCGGAGGCGGCGGGCCCCGGCCGCGAACGCCCGGCATCGAGGGCACGAGGCCACGTGCTCCTCGAGCGAGCGGTCCAGCCGCCGGTCCCCGGCGTCGTCGAGCCGGGCCGACAGCTCCCGCTCCGCGACCTCACACCTCACCGCTGGCCGCCCTGTCGTCGAGGGCCTCCATCAGCAGCCTCCGGGCCCGGTGCATCCGGCTCTTCAGCGTCCCGGGCAGGACGCCCAGGACCGCCGACGCCTCCGCGTAGCTCAGGCCGAAGACCTCGATGACCACGAAGCCCTCGCGGAGCTCCCGCGGAAGCCCGTCCACCGCCGCCTCCAGCGCCGCGCGGACCGACGGGTCCGCCCCCGGGACGTCCTCGACGGCCGTCCGCTCGAGCCGCCTCCGCCGCTCCCTGCGGCGGATGGCGTCGACGGCGCAGTTCCGGGCGATCCGGTACAGCCAGGTCGAGAACTTCGACCCCCCGCGGAACCGCGGGAGCGACCGGAACGCCAGGAGGAAGGCCTCCTGGGTGACGTCCTCCGCCGTCTGGCGGTCGCGGACCAGGTGGAGCGCCAGGCGGTACACGTCGCCCTGGTGGGAGCGGACCAGCTCCTCGAAGGCCGCGAGGTCGCCCGCGCGCGCCCGGCCGACGATGTCCGGCTCGGGTTCCCGCACGAGCCTCGCCTCCCTCGGGGGTCGCGTGCAGTCCGACGCGCTGGATCCCCGGCAACTCTAGCCCGGCCGCTCCGGGCGGATCGCCGATCGCTCGTCCCCCATCTCCGGTTCAGACGCCGCCGGACGGTTGGCGGTTCATCGCGGCTCGCCGCCCCCGGCACGGCCGCCGACCCTTGCGCGCCCGCCGCTCGGCGGGTACAAAGGGCACGCCACCTCCTCGGGCGATCCGTCTTGGCCAGGAGACCTCCCCGAACACTCGCCGCCATCGTCATGGCCGCCGGTAAGGGCAAGCGGCTGAGGTCGCGGCTGCCCAAGGTCCTCCACCCGGTCTGCGGCCGACCGATCCTCTGGCACGTCCTCCGGGCCGTCTCCGCGGCCCGCCCGGATCCGCTGGTCGTCGTGGTGGGCCACGACGGCGACCGGATCGAGGAGGCCGTCCGGTCGTGGCGCCTCCGGCGGCCGGTCCGCTTCGTTGACCAGGGCGAGCCGCTCGGCACCGGGCACGCCGTCATGGCGGCCGAGCGAGCGGTCGGTGGAGCCGACGACGTGCTGGTGGCCCCCGGCGACAGCCCCCTCCTGACGGGGGAGATGATCCGCGCGGTCGTCTCGCTCCACCGTCGGCGGCGCCCCGCGGCGACGGTCCAGACGGCGCTCCTGCCCGACGCCACCGGGTACGGCCGTGTGCTCCGGGAGGAGGACCGGCTCGCGCGCATCGTCGAGGAGCGCGACGCCACGCCGGAGCAGCGGGCCGTCCGGGAGATCGCCACCAGCGTCTACGTGTTCCGCCGGGAGGACCTGTTCCGGACGCTCCCGGCCGTCGACCGGAACAACCGCCAGCGCGAGTACTACCTCCCCGACGTCCTGGGGATCCTCTCGGAGAAGGGGGAGGACATCCGGGCTTTGACCGCCGACTTCGGCGGCGCCCTCGACGCCAACTCGCGAGCCGCGCTGGCGCGCGTCTCCCAGGCGATGCGCCGGCGGATCAACGAGGGGCACATGGCCACCGGGGTCACCATGCTCGACCCGGCGTCGACCTACGTGGACGTCGAGGTCCGGATCGACCCGGACGCCGTGATCCTGCCGAACACCTACCTGGAGGGGCGGACGAGGATCGGGCCCGGCGCTCGGGTGGGGCCGTCATCGCGCCTGGTCGACACGGTCGTTGGCGAGGAGGCCGAGGTGCAGTTCGCCGTGGTCCGTGAGGCGCGCATCGGCCCGCGGGCCCAGGTCGGCCCGTTCGCCAGCGTGCGGCCCGGGACCGTGCTCGCGGAGGGCTCGAAGGTCGGGACCTTCGTCGAGGTGAAGAACTCCCGGGTCGGGAGGGGAAGCAAGGTGCCGCACCTCTCCTACGTGGGCGACGCGACGCTCGGCGAGGACGTGAACATCGGGGCCGGGACGGTCACGGTGAACTACGACGGCTACGAGAAACATCGCACGGTGATCGGCGACGAGGCCCGGATCGGCTCGGATACCATGCTCGTGGCGCCCGTGAAGGTCGGGAAGCGAGGATGGACCGGCGCGGGATCGACGATCACCAGGGACGTCCCGCCCGGGGCGCTGGCGGTGGAGCGGGCGGAGCAGCAGGTCGTGGAGGGGTACGCGGACCGGCGGGCGGCCAGGGCGCGCCGCAAGCGCGGCGGCAGGCACTGAGGGGGCAGGCGTGGCACAGGCACGCGAGATCGTGACCAAGAAGCGGATGATGCTGTTCTCGGGGACGGCGCATCCCAGGCTGGCGCAGGAGATCGCCGACGCGCTCGGCGTGACGCTCACCGATCCGCACCTGTCGCGGTTCGCCAGCGGGGAGATTTACGTGCGGTACGAGGAGAGCGTCCGGGGGACCGATGCGTTCGTGATCCAGACCCACGCCGACCCGGTGAACGAGGCGATCATGGAGCAGGCCATCATGATCGACGCCCTCAAGCGGGCCTCGGCCAAGCGGATCACCGCGGTGGTCCCGTACTACGGGTACTCGCGCCAGGACAAGAAGGCGCTCGCCCGCGAGCCGATCTCGGCGAAACTGGTGGCCGACATCCTCACGATCGCCGGCGCCGACCGCGTGGTATCGGTGGACCTCCACAGCGGCCAGATCCAGGGCTTCTTCAACTTCCCGGTCGACCACCTGACCGCCATGCCGCTGCTGTCCGATTACCTCTCGAACGACCTCGGCCTCGGCGGCGACAACCTCGTCGTGGTGGCCCCCGACGCCGGGCGGGTGAAGACCGCCGAGCGGCTGGCCCGGCACCTGGGCGCGGATCTGGCGATCATCGAGAAGCGCCGGTCACGCCACGAGGCGCACAAGGTCGAGACCATGGGCGTGGTCGGCGAGGTCGGCGACCGCCCGTGCATCCTCGTCGACGACATGATCGACACCGCGGGGACGATCGCCGAGGGGGCGAGGGCGCTCGACCGCGAGGGGGCCTCGGGGATCTACGCCGCGGCCACGCACGCCGTGCTCAGCGGGAAGGCGGTCCCCCGGCTGGAGGAGTCGCCGATCGAGCGGGTCGTCGTCACCAACACCCTCCCGATCCCCGAGGAGAAGCGGATCGAGAAGCTGATCGTCCTCTCGATCGCGCCGATCATCGCCTCGGCGCTCCAGGCGGTCTTCGAGGACGAGTCGGTCTCCGAGATCTTCCACGGCGAGAACCAGCCGTAGAACGGCCGAAGGGCGCCCGAAGGCGCCCCTCGCCCAACCGTGGTTGTGCCTAGACCTTGTTGAAGGAGGCCGTGGCCGTCTTGGCCGCGTCCATCGTCACGGTGCAGGTGCTGGCCGTGCCGGAGCAGGCCCCGCTCCACCCGGTGAACGTCGAGCCCGAGGCCGCCGTGGCCGTGAGCGTCACCTGGGTCCCGGAGGCGTAGGCCTC
>DASZZY010000001.1:0-6371 GCA_036260395.1 Actinomycetota bacterium | reverse complement strand
CGGGCCCGATCGTCCGGCGCGGCGGCGCGGCGGCCTGCGCGGTCTGCGACGCCGCCGGGCGGTGCGCCGAGTGCGGGGGCGCCGCGTTCGGCGTGGAGCGGGGCGGCACGGAGCGTATCGCCGAGTGGTCGGGCCGCGTCTCGGCCCTGCCGGTCACCAGGGTCGACGAGGGCCCCCGGGCCGTCGCGCCGACGCCCGGCCGCGTGGTCGTAGGGACCGCCGCCGCGGTCAAGGACGTCGGGCCGGTTCGGGTCCCGCTGGTGGCGGTGCTCGACGCGGACCGGGCGCGCCGCCGCGCGGGGCTCGCCGCCGCGGAGCAGGTGGTGGCCACGTGGTTCGAGGCCGCCGCGTGGGCCGGGTCGCGGGATGGGGGCGGCAGGGTGCTCGTCCACACGAGGGAGCCGGGCGACCCGGCGGTCCAGGCGCTGGTGCGATGGGATCCGTGGCACTTCCACCGCGCCGAGCGCCGGCGGCGCGCCCTGGCCGGCTTCCCGCCCAACCACCCGGTGTTCCGGGTCCGCGGCGCCGCGGAGCTCCCCGACGCGCTCGAGCACCTCGGTCCCGTGACGCTGCTGTCGTCCTCGGCCGACGGCGAGGCGGTATGCTTGGTCGTGCTCCGGCCGCCGGACGTGGGGCCGTTCCGGGAGCGCATCCTCCAGCTCGTCGAGCGCGGAACGGTGAGCCGCGTCGAGGCCGAGCCGCACCTCTAGGATTCCACGGGGGGACCATGTCGCTGCTGTCGATCCGAACGTTCGGGGACCCGGTCCTCCGCGAGCCGGCCAGGCCCGTGGAGAGCTTCGACGACGCCCTCCGCCGGCTGGCGGAGGACATGATCCGGACGATGCACGAGGCCCCAGGGGTCGGGCTCGCGGCGCCGCAGGTCGGCCGGCCGCTTCGGCTCATCGTCTTCGATCTCGGGCACGAGGACGGGGCCCGGGCCCTGGTCAACCCCGTGCTCCGCGACGAGTGGGGGGACCAGGTGGGGGAGGAGGGCTGCCTGTCGGTGCCCGGCCTGTACTACCCGGTGCGCCGCCACCTCCGGGTGCAGGCCGAGGGCTTCGACCTCGACGGCCACGCCGTCACGATCGAGGCCGAGGAGCTCCTGTCGCGGGTCCTCCAGCACGAGGTCGACCACCTCAACGGGGTGCTGTTCATCGACCGGCTCGAGGGGGAGCATCGCTCGGAGGCCATGGCCCGCCTGCGGGACCAGGCGCTGGGGCTCGCTCCCGCGACGCACGACCCCGCCCGGGCGCTGTAGCCGGTGGCCCGCCGGCCGTCCTCCGACCGGGGGCGCGGATGAGGGTGGCGTTCCTGGGCAACGATCCGTGGTCCGTCCCCTCGCTCGAGTCCCTGGCCGCGTCCCGGCACGGGGTCGCCGCGGTCCTGACGCGGGCGCCGAGGCCGGCCGGGCGCGGGCGGAAACCGCGCCCGACGGCCGTGGCCGAGGCCGCCCGCTCCCTCGGGCTGCCGCTCCACGAGGTCGAGACCGTCAAGGGAGGCCGGGGACTGGCGGCGCTCGAGGCGGCCCGTCCGGACGTGATGGTCGTGGTGGCCTACGGGGAGATCCTGCCCGGCGAGGTGCTGGCGATCCCCAGCGCCGCGCCGGTCAACGTCCACTTCTCGCTCCTCCCGGCCCTCCGCGGCGCCAACCCCGTGGCCCGCGCGATCCTGGCGGGGCTGGACCGCACCGGCGTGACGACGATGCGCATGGACGAGGGGATGGACACCGGCCCGGTGCTGCTCCAGGCGGAGGAGCCGATCCACTCCCGGGACGATGCCGGCGCGCTCGGGTGGCGCCTGGCCCGGGTCGGCGGCCGCCTGCTGGTGGAGACGCTGGACCGCCTGGAGGCCGGGGACGCGGAGGAGCGGCCGCAGGATCACGCGTCGGCCACCGTGGCCAAGCGGTTCTCGCCGGAGGAGGAGTGGATCGACTGGGCGGAGCCCGGCGAGGCGGTCGACCGCCGAGTCCGGGCGCTGGCCCCCGAGCCGGGGGCCCGCGCCCGGGCCGCCGGCCGGGTGGTCAAGGTGCTGAAGGCCAGCCCCGTCGAGGGGCGCGGGACGCCCGGGACGGTGCTCGAGGCGGGCAAGGAGCGCCTGGTGGTCGCGGCGGGGGACCGCGCGGTCGCCCTCGAGGAGGTGATCCCGGAGGGGAGGCGCCGGATGACCGGCGCCGAGTTCGCGCGCGGACAGCGGCTCCGGCCCGGGGAGCCGCTGGAGGGCGCCCGCTGACCGACGGCCGGCACCGACCGGCCGGGGCGGGGTCCTTCGACCCGTCCTCGCCCCGAGCGGTCGCCGTCGAGCTCGTCCGCCGCGTCACCGACGAGGCCGCGTATTCCAACCGCGTCTGGCCGGCGCTGCTCGAGCGCGCGGGGCTGGCGGCGCCGGATCGCGCCCTGGCCTCCGAGCTCGGGTTCGGCACCCTCCGGCGCCTGCTGTGGATCGACCGAGCCCTGGGAGCGCTCCTCGACCGCCCCATCGAGCGGGCCGTGCCGGTCGCCCGGGCCGCGCTGCGGGTCGGCGCGTACCAGGTCCTGCACACGCGGGTCCCGGACCACGCGGCGGTGGGGGAGACGGTCGCCGTGGTCCCGTCCCGCCAGCGCGGGTTCGTCAACGCGGTCCTGCGGCGGCTGGCGGCCGACCCTCCGGAGCCGCCCGCCGGCCCGGGCGACGAGGCCGTGTCGGCCCGGACAGGCCTGGCCCCGTGGGCGGTCGCGGAGCTGCGCCGGCTGCTCGGGGACGAGGCCGAGGAGGCGGCCGCCGCGCTGGCATCGCCGGCTCCGCTGACCATCCGGGCCAACCCGTGCCGCACCACCGTCGAAGATCTGGAGGCGGGCCTCCGGGACGCCGGGCATCCGGCGGAGCGGGGGGGGCTCCACGCCGGGTCGCTGCGGCTGGCCGGCGGCGCCCCCGGAGCGCTGCCGGGGTTCGCCGAGGGCCGGTTCGCCGTCCAGGACGAGGCCTCGTCGTGGGTGGTCGACGTACTCGGCCCCCGCCCGGGGGAGCGGGTCCTCGATGCCTGCGCGGGCCCCGGAGGGAAGGCCGCCGACATCGCCTGCCGGAGCGGCTCCGTCGTGGCGGCCGACGTGGCGCTCGCCAGGCTGGGACTCGTCGGCGAGACGGCCCGCCGGCTCGGCGTCCACGTCCGGCTGGTGGCCCAGGACGCCTCGGCCCCGGCGCTGGCCCGCGGCTTCGAGCGGGTCCTGGTCGACGCGCCGTGCTCGGGCCTCGGCTCGGCCCGCCGCCGGCCGGAGCTGCTGTGGCGCCCTCAGCGCCGCGGCCTCTCGGGGCTGGCCAGGCTCCAGGTGCGGATCCTGGCCGGCGCCGCGTCCGTCCTCCGCCCCGGCGGCGTCCTCCTCTACTCGGTGTGCACGTTCCCCCGGGCCGAGACCGACGCCGCCTGCGATGCCTTCCTGGCCAAGGCCGAGGGCCTCCAGCCCGATCCGTTCGGGGGGCCCGACGGTGGCCGGGTCACGCGGGCCCGCCTGTGGCCCCACCGCCACGGGACCGACGCCATGTTCGTGGCTCGCTTCGTCCGCGCTGACTAGACTCGGTCGAAGCATGCCCCCCGCCAAGCTCGCCGCCTCGATCCTGTCCGCGGACTTCGCCCGCCTCGGCGAGCAGATCCAGGCCGTCGAGCGATATGCCGACATGATCCACGTCGACATGATGGACGCGCACTTCGTCCCGCCGCTGACGATCGGGCCGGTCGTCGTGGAGTCCCTGCGGCCGGTGACCGGGCTCCCGCTCCACTGCCACCTCATGGTGGCCCGCCCCGAGGACCTGTTCGACGATCTGGCCAAGGCCGGGACCGACATGGTGACGTGCCACTACGAGGCGGTGTTCGACGTCGAGGGCGTCTCCTCGGCGGCCCGGGACCGCGGCATGCGGGTCGGCCTGGCCATCAATCCCGAGAGCCGCGCGGAGGTGCTGTTCCCCTACCTGGAGCGGCTCGACAACGTGATCGTGATGACGCTGGGGCGGACCGGATGGGCCGGGCAGCCGTTCGACGAGGCCAACCTGCCGAAGATCGAGGCGCTCCGGAGCGAGATCGACCGGCGCGGCCTGTCCGTGGACGTGGAGGTCGACGGCGGGATCAACGAGGAGTCCGGCCGCCGGTGCCTCGAGGCGGGGGCCACGGTGCTGGCCGCCGCGTCCTCGATCTTCAAGGCCGGCGACGTCGGCGAGGCCGCCCGGCGGCTGTCCCGGATCGCCAGCGAGGCGTGAGCCATGGGCGAGAAGGTCCTCGTGGTCGACGATGACCCGGACATCGCCCGATTCATCGAGGTGAACCTGGTCAGCCAGGGGTTCGACGTGCACGTGGCCTCGGACGGGGTCGAGGCGCTGGACAAGGCACTCGAGCTGCGGCCGGCGCTGGCCCTCGTCGACGTGATGATGCCCAGGATGGACGGGTTCGAGCTCGTGGAGCGGCTCCGCGCCGACCCCCGGACCGCGGGGATCTCGATCCTGATGCTCACCGCCAAGGCGCTCACCGCGGACAAGGTCCTGGGGCTCACCGCCGGCGCCGACGACTACGTCATCAAGCCGTTCGATCCGCAGGAGCTGGTGGCCCGGGTCAAGGGCACGCTCCGGCGGGCCCGGGTGATGCGCTCGGCGTCGCCGCTCACTGGCCTGCCCGGCAACGTACAGATCGAGGACGAGCTCCGCCGGCTGGTCGAGAGCGGGTCCCCGTTCGCGCTGCTGTACGCCGATCTTGACAACTTCAAGGCCTACAACGACCACTACGGGTTCCTGCGCGGGGACGAGGCCCTGCGGGCCGTGGCCCTGTCGATCCAGGACGCGGCGCTCGACGTCGCGGGCCAGCGCGCCTTCGTGGGGCACCTCGGGGGCGACGACTTCGTGCTCATGGGGCCGCCTGAGGTCGCCGAGGAGCTGAGCCGGCAGATCATCGAGCGGTGCACCCGGGAGGTTCCCCGCCTGTACGACCGCGAGGACGCGGAGCGCGGCTTCATCGAGGTCCAGAACCGACAGGGCCAGGTCCAGCGGTTCCCGCTGCTGTCGATCTCGATCGGCGTGGCCTCCTCGGACCGCCGCCGCTTCGAGCACCCCGGCGAGGTGGTGGCGGTGGCCACCGAGATGAAGGAGTACGCCAAGCGCACCCCGGGTTCATCGTACGAGATGGACCGGCGCCGCACCGCGTAGCGTCGCCGTATACTTGGTTCGAACGGCATAGGTCGTCTTCGGGGCGGGGTGGAACTCCCCACCGGCGGTGACAGTCCGCGACCCCCTGGGAGCCGCTCGGGGGTGGACCCGGTGGAACTCCGGGACCGACGGTAAGAGTCCGGATGGGAGAAGGCGAACGCCGGCCGCGCTCGTGCGCGGCCCTCCCTCCGCACCCCTCCTCGGGACGCGAACGAGAGGTCCGCGGTGGACGAGATCTACATGCGGAGGGCGCTGGAGCTCGCGGCTCGAGGGCGCGGGCTGACCTCCCCCAATCCCCTGGTCGGGGCGCTCGTGGTCCGCGACGGCGACGTCGTCGGCGAGGGGTGGCACGAGGCAGCCGGCCTCCGGCATGCCGAGACGGTGGCCCTGGACACGGCCGGCGATCGAGCCCGGGGGGCCACCCTCTACGTGACGCTGGAGCCCTGCGTCCACCAGGGCCGGACGCCGCCGTGCGCCCCCCGCGTGCTGGAGGCCGGCGTCCGGCGTGTGGTGGTCGGGATGCGCGATCCCAACCGCCTCGTCGACGGGCGCGGCGTCGCGACGCTCCGTCGCGGCGGCGTCGAGGTCGAGCTCGGCATGCTCGAGGCCGAGGCGCGCCGCCTGAACGAGGGCTTCCTCAGGTGGATCGCCACCGGACTCCCGTTCGTGACGTTGAAGATGGCCGCCTCCCTCGACGGGAAGGCGGCGGCCCGCGACGGGTCCTCGCGGTGGATCAGCGGCGAGGAGTCCAGGGCGGAGGTCCACCGGATGCGGGCGGGGGCCGACGCCATCCTCGTGGGGGCGGGGACCGCCCTTCGGGACGACCCCTCGCTCACGTGCCGGGATCCGGCCTACGACGGCAAGCCGAAGCTCCGGGTGGTGGTCGACGGCCGGGGCATCGTCCCGCCCACGCACCATGTCTTCACCGACGGCCTGGCCCCCACGCTGGTAGCCAGCACCGAGGGCGCGCCGGCGGCGCGCCGCCGTGCGTGGGCCGACGCCGGTGCCGAGGTGCTCGTGCTGGAGGATGCCGGCCAGTCGCTGATCGCCCTCCCGCGGCTGTTCGAGGAGCTCGGCCGGCGCGAGGTCCAGAACGTCCTCGTCGAGGGTGGCCCCACGCTGGCCTGGGAGATCGTCCGCGGGGGGCTGTGCGACCGGGTGGTGCTGTTCTTCGCGCCGATCCTGGTGGGGGGCGAGCGGGCCCCGAGCCT